>JAQUWU010000108.1 GCA_028692715.1 Paludibacter sp.
AAGAAACTCGCAACGATGGTTCTAATATTGAAAAGGGCGGAAAAATTTAATAAGGAGGGATTTAATTGGCTTATACTAATGATACTATAGGCGCGTGTGATTCATGCTGTCAGGCATGTCATTTGGCGCTTGTGGGAACTAAGTTAGATCAGTTAGCCGCTGATTTAGATAATGGTATTGGTTATTCTGGCGATTTGCTTACTGCGACAGAAATAAGTTATATAGAAAATTGTTGTGAAGCATTAAAACGCAGTTCTTTTGGTACGTTGCTTAATGCCATTCTTACTGCAAGTAAAGGGTATGATACAGCGAGTACAGTTTCAGATACTATAAAGGGTTATTTAAACGGATGTTGTGAGGCATTTTCTCGTGCGGAAGTTGGAACGCTTCTTCAAAATTCTGTTGCGTTAATTAATGCTATGCAAGAATATGACGAAAGTTTTATACTAACCTTTGCGTTTGATGGATATGAAGATTATTCTGGTGAGATTGATGACGAAGAGGAAACAATTAGCGTTGTTTTGCCTTACAATACAAACGTTACTGCGCTTACGGCAGAATTTACAACTAGTACGGGCGCGACGGTATTAAATGAAGAGACTGTTGTCGAGAGTGGGTCTGGAACCATTAATTATACTAATCCAGTAACACTAAGTTGTATTTCTCATGACGAAAGTACTTCGCTTGATTATGTAACTACGGTTACTTTTTTACCTAATGTAGCTTGTGACTTTCTGACATTCGTTCTTGCTGGGGCAAGTGGTGTTATTGACACAGAGGCCGCTACAATTTTTGTGGAGACTCCATTCGGAACAAACTTGGCGTCACTTGCGCCGACATTTACGGTTTCCGCGCAGGGTACAGTTTACGTCGGGGAAAACTTACAAACGAGCGCCGAAACTTTACAAAATTTTTCAGCACCAATTGTATATCGAGTTTTAGCGGGCGATACTGAAACATATAAAGATTTTACAATAAATGCTACAGTAAGTGCAGAGTAATTGGTAAATAAAAAATGAAAGAAGAAACAGATTATATAGTTTTAAAAAATGCGGTCGATGCAAAAAAAATGATAAGGCTCGGGTATATTGTCAAAGACATTAAAGCAAAAAAGGAAAGTCCGAGAGAGACCGTTTTTATATTTGAAAGAACAGATGAATTTATGAAAGATTTATTGGGTTAGTTTTATAAGGAAGAAGAGATTTAAAATGAGGAAAGATTATGAAAAAAGAAAGAATATATTTATAAACTGGTTAAGAGAAGACGGGAGATATGAACTTCTAAGTGAATTTTCTGGATATTATGGAAAGTCAGAATTTAAATGTAGGACTTGCGGAAATGTTTTTTATTCAAATGTTGGAGCTATTAAAAATGGAAAAATATGCCCAAACTGTAGAAATTTACATTTGGAAAAATCTAAACCAATGATTGAAACAAACCCTACTTTGGCAGGATTTTTAAAAAATATACAAGACGCTTATTGTTATCCAGAAAAAAGCCAAAAGAAGTTGGATTGGGTTTGCGATAAGTGTGGATCTGAATTTTCCAAGATTCCTTCAGCCTTTAAAGATGGTATTTTTAAATGTAAATATTGCGGAGATGGAATAAGTTTTCCAAACAAGGTAGTATTCTCTCTGTTAACTCAAGTCGGAATCGATTTTGTTCCAGAGAAAGTTTTTGAATGGAGTAAGTTTGGAAAACACAATCGTTTTATATATGACTTTTATATTCCAAGCAAAAACATAATTATTGAGGTAATGGGCAGACAACATTATCCGTTTAGTGGATTCTTTTATAAAAAGACATACGGAGAGATACATGATTCTGATATAAAAAAAAAGAACCTTGCCATTCAACAAAATATAAGTTCGTATATTGAAGTTGACGCAAAATATAGTGAATTTAATTATATAAAAAGTTCAATTATTTATGTCTTAGGCGATGTCCTAGATTTTTCAAATGTAAATTGGGATGAAGTGTTTAGTGGATCATTAAAAAGCAGGGTGGTTGAAGTTTGTGCTTATTACAATCTTCACAAAGATTTGTCCGTATGTGAAATAGCGGAAACTTTTAACATTGCTAGAAATGATGTTACTGCCTATTTAAGACGTGGTGCTCAATTGGGGATGTGTAATTATAGTATCAACGATACTAAGGAAAGATGTCTGCTATTTAAAAAAAAGAAATTAAATGTTAAAAACGAAGAAAAAATGAAAATAATTTTTGATGCATATAGTAAGGGAATGTTGGTTTCGGAAATAGTAAAAGAATTTGGGTACGACATTAATTTTGTTTATAGATCTTTAATTTTGGGAAATGAAAATGGAAAAATTAAATATAAAACGTCCGACAATGTTAGAAGAATTAATTTTCGCAAAAAAGAATACAACCTAAATAAAGTGAAAGAACATATATTAAACAATCCAAGTGATTCTATTCCTAAAATTTCAAAATTACTTAATGTTTCTGAAACCACGATATATAATAACATAAAGGAACTTCCTTTTTATGATTATCATCTTGTAAAATGTTGTTCTGGAAAAACAAATTCAAAAAAATTAGAAAAACCAGTATCAAAATATAATAAGCTTGGCGAATTTATCGAGGAGTTTGAATCAATTGCAGACGCGGCAAAATGTGAAGATATAACACCCGGAGCGATACACGGATGTCTTTCTGGCAAAAATAAAATGTGTGCAGGCTATATTTGGAAAAGAAGCGAGGATGGGTTGCCAACTAGAGATGAAATAGAATTATCAAATCATGTGAACGTAGACAGATGGAAGCCAGTTATTCAATATAAAATTGATGGGGACTTCGTAAGAGAATATCCTAGCGTTTCAGAGGCGAAAAGAGTTTCTGGTGTTAATTGTATATCAGAATGTTTGTCCGGAAGAAAAAAGACCTCCGGAGGATATATCTGGAGATATAAAGACGTAAAATATTTACAATCAATAGAGGATTATGTAAATAGTTCGGCAATAAAGAAACTAAAATCTAATAAAAAAAAGAATATTGAACAATATTCTAAGTCCGGAACTTTTATTCAATCATTTTCCAGCATATCAGATGCCAAGCGTGAGACTGGTGTGAACAACATATCATGCTGTGCTTTGGGAAAGGCTAATACTGCTGGAGGATATATTTGGAAATATAAAGAAGGTGAATAAATGGAAACAGGAAAAGAACGAATAACCAAAGAAATAGCCGATAGACTATCATTTTTGGTGGGCGAATGCTTTAAAATTAACAGGGATGCTGATCGTGGGCTTATTCTTTGTGAAGTTCGGTTCAAATTGCTGAATTTTGAGAAGATTTTTCACACAAGGGTTGCACACGCCGCGCCCTTGCTTGCTGACAGGATTACATCTTACGCATCAAAACGAAACGTCGAGTCTGTTTATCCAGACACGGTTGGCGGCTACAAAGACTATCAATCTCCGCTTGAATTTTTTGACTATATGCTTGAAGAATTTAATCGTTTTGAAGATGAAATTTGTGATGTAATTGATGTTTGCGCACTTGAAAAAGACCACGCAACAAAACAATTTTTGCAAGGCTTTTTGTCTACTTGGACTGAATACGTAGCGACAATGAATAACATTTGCGATTTAGCATATTCTTATGCGCCAAATTCAGAACCGCTTGGGCTTCAACTATTTGATAATAATGTTGAACATTGTTTTACCATCCAAGATATTTCGGCAGGTGATTAACATGATTGTAACAAATAGTGAAAAATTTGATACCGTAGAATTTTCTTCATTTATTGGTGATAAACTTTGTAGGTCTGGCGCTCATGTTTTCTCAATATCTGCTGGTAGGAAACTTAGCAAATTTGAGAAATGGTTCAACAGACATGCTTTTGGGGAATATTCGAATTACGCCACAAAGCATGAGTTTCTGGATAACGAACTTCTCCGCGAAGCAATGTTAAAACTACCATTTTATCTGCGCATTTACTTAAAAATTTGTAAGAAATACACAAAAAATATTATAAAATAATGTGCAATCTAACAACATTTTGAAAGGAGGTGTAGATATATTGAA
>JAQUWU010000109.1 GCA_028692715.1 Paludibacter sp.
ACCTAACATCGTGTATAAAACATTTGGCAGTCAGTGGTTTATCAAGCGTTTCAGCTCGTATCAAAAGTTGTTGTAACTTGATAGGAAATCTCTTCGAAATGCCAAACGTTTCATACACGCAACCGTTAGCAAACATTAAAAGAAAAGAAACCGTATAACATTAAAATATAAAAATATGAAAAGACAAACACTACTTACATTGACAATTGCAATAGCAACTACAATGACAATTAATGCACAAACCATTGCATTACATTCTTCAACAGGCGTTCAAATAATTAAAGGCAATACCGCTTTAGCAACAGCCTATACTGCTGCCCAAAATGGCGACACCCTTTATCTTTCGGGTGGTTCTTTTACACCACCTGCCAATTTCGACAAAAAGCTTATGATTTTCGGAGCCGGACATTATGTTGATTCAACATTAGCTACAGGTAAAACATTTATTAACGGCAATGTTACCTTATCTGACAATGCAGACTTGTTTTACTTAGAAGGTGTCGAAATCACTGGTAACTGTGATATTGAAAGCAATGTATCTGTTAATAATTTGATAATAAAACGATGTAAAATAAATGGGCAGTTTTACGTTTTGGGAAGCACCAATCCTTCATCCAATTTGAGCTTAATTGGAAACATATTTATAGGGCATGTAAATATTCAAAATGCAATAAATGTGCTTATTACTAACAATATTTTTAATACAGGAATCGCAAATACAAATGGAAACCAGATAAGCAATAATATATTTTTGAATTACTCCAGTCTTGACATGTGGACTCAATATGTATTTACTGGAAGCAATAATGTGCTCAATAATAATATCTCTTTATCAACAGTTAATAATGCTTATGCAGTAGGAAGTGGTAATATTTTTAACAATAATCTTTTTGTTTCTCCAAGTCCGAATTATGGAACCTCACCAACAACTATTGGAAACTATACCAGTATTACTCAAGCAGCAATTTTTGTTAATCAAACAGGTATAACTTTCAATTATACCCACGATTACCATTTACAAGCACCAACATCTTATTTAGGAACCGATGGTTCGCAAGTGGGCATTTACGGAGGTACTTTTCCTTACAAAGAAGGAGCAGTGCCTTTAAACCCACACATTCAATTTAAAAGCATAGCTCCTACAACCGATGCTAACGGAGATTTGCAAATACAAATTCAAGTTGAAGCTCAAGAAGATTAATAAATTTAAAACTATACTATTATGAAAAAATATTATTTAATTCTTGTAGCTCTGTGTTTTTGTAACGTCAGCATAGTTTACAGTCAACAAAAAGTAGCTTTACACAGTAATGGCTCAACCACCATTTTTGGAGGTTCCGATCCTTTTACGGCTGCTTATAACGCATCTGTAAGTGGAGATACCCTCTACTTGCCGGGAGGAACTATACCCTATCCGACAACTATCAACAAAGGCTTAGTAATAATAGGAGCTGGTCATTATCCCGACTCTACTGTCGCAACCGGTAAAACGGTTTTGACGGGTAATTTATCTATTTCTGAGGATGCTGATAATTTGCACCTCGAAGGTATCGAATTAAATGGCGGTATTTCTTTTACTCATAATCATAAAGTTGACTCGGTAGTAATAAAAAGATGCAAATTTAACAATATCTATTATAATGGGACAGGAGCAACTCCTTGTATAAACAACAATATTATTGAAAATGTAATTGCCGGTGAGGTAGTTTTTAATAACGCAACTTCAAGTATGCTTTCTAATAATATTATCAATGGACAAATAGCAAATGCTAATAATATAGGAGTATCAAATAACATTTTGTTATTCAACCCAGGTTCTACAGGCAATGCTTCTGCTGTAACTTTTAACAATGTGGATAATTGTTTTATCTCTAATAATATCATTTTTAGGACTACCGGTGGTGCTTCATGGGTTTGTTATGGAGCCGAATTAAACACATTTGCAAATAATATTTTCGCAGTAGTGCCATCTACAGGTACTAATACATGGATTAACAACTATTACTCAATAGTTTTAACCTCTGTTTTTATTAATCAAACAGGTAATGTTTTTAATTATGTGCACAATTACCATTTGGTAAACCCTACAACTTATTTAGGAATTGATAATACACAAGTAGGAATATACGGTGGATTATATCCGTGTAAAGAAGGGGCTGTGCCACAAAATCCACACATTCAAATTATTAACAATGCTGCAACGACTGATACAAATGGAAATTTGCAAATTCAGATTCAAGTTGGAGCACAAAATGATTAACTATGAAAAAAATAAACATAATGTTATTCGTATTTTCATTTATTTCCTTTGGAATAAATGCTCAAATAACCATAAATGAAGGATTTGAATCAGGAATGTTGAACCCTTCAATATCATTCCAATCGACAGGGTCCTTCTCTTCGTCTCCAGGTATAATAAATAATACAAATTTTGGAAGCACTAAGGTTTTTAGTTTTGGTAAATCTACTTGTGGTTCTAGTTGCTTCGATAATTATAAAACTACCTTAATCGTAACTTTTCCTTCGCCTACATTAGTCGATTCTATCAAATGGAAGGAGATGGAAATTGATGGAAACTGGGGTTCGCAAGGACAAGTTTTACTTGATGATGTCGTATTTGGCGGTGCAACACTTGGGGCTATGCCCGTAAATAGTACTGTACCCAATTCAACTCCTCAACTCAAAGCTATTAGTATTAACCAAATGGTTACAACCATTAAATTTATGGTAAATGACATCACTAATGCTAGCGAAATAATTATGGATGATTTACAGATAAAATATACTTCAATACCCAAAATTGTTGGTTATGAATACTGGTTTAATAATGATTATGCAAACAAAACTACCACAATGGTAACTTCAACGCAACAATTGATGATTAACCAAACTATACCAACTACTGGACTTATGCAGGGAATAAATACAATCAATTTTCGCTCGTTCGATAATTCAGGAAAATACAGTAGTATAATAAGTCATTTCTTTTACAAAACATCTTTAACAGAAAGCAATCAAGCTCCTGAAATAGTTGCTTATGAATATTGGATTGATAATGATTATGCAAATGCTGTTATTGTGAACACTCCCGTTCAACAACAATTGAATATCAATGAACTAATGTCTATGACTACTTTAAATAATGGTGTACATAATTTCCATATTCGATTTAAAGATGATGCCGGATTATGGAGCAGTGTAGTAAGTCATTTCTTTTACAAAACTTCGACTTCTGAAAGCAATCCGACATCTGAAATAGTAGCTTACGAATATTGGCTGGATAATGATTATGCCAATGCTATTGTAATGAACACTCCCATTCAGCAACAAGTGAATATCAACGAATTAATTTCAATGAACGCAATTTATAATGGGGTGCATCATTTTAATATTCGATTTAAAGATAATACCGGACTTTGGAGTAGTGTAATGAGTCATTTCTTTTACAAAACCCCAGAGCAGATCGTTGTTCAAAATATGGTGACTGAATACCGCTATTGGTTCGATAATGATTTTGCGAATGCAGTGAATTTGGCACTAACAGCTAATCAGCAAATTAATTTGGTCGACAATTTGGATTTAACACAAGTTCCAAAAGGTATTCACGAAGTCAATTTCCAATTTAAAGATACACTCGGCAGATGGAGTGTTGTTTTAACTGATACAATTGAAAAAATAGCTTTGCCAATTGCTGATTTTTCTTATTCAGCTATGCCGTATTGCGACTCCACTGTGGTTACTTTTACAGACAACAGCATCGATGGTGATGAATATTTGTGGAATTTCGGAGATGGAAATACCAGCAATTTTGCTAATCCAACACAAATCTTTTTCACACCAAACACCTACCAAGTTAGCCTTACCGTAACTGACCTTGCTTCTGGACTTGATAGCACCATTGTAATCCCTATTGTTATAAATTCCTTACACACTTCATCAACAATAAGCGAAACAGTTTGCGACAGTTATACTGCCCCCGATGGACAAATACACACTACATCAGGTATCAAGACAGCAGTAATACCAAATGCCGCTGG
>JAQUWU010000023.1 GCA_028692715.1 Paludibacter sp.
CTGGTTTCATACTTTTTATAGTCTACTTCGATCTGTTTGAATCCTTCCATGTTGTCGGTCAGATTCACTGTTTGTTTTTCCATTTTTTTTCTTGATTTTTTAGGTCAAGCTATTTCAGGAGAAGACAAATACTGCACCTTATTGAGTTATAAATCTCACACAATATATAAAACGCTAATTATTCCCTGAGACCCTAAGATAATAACGAGCATCAATCTTAGTTCATTATGAATTTTTTGAAACCTCCAACAACTTCTGCAACGCAAAAACGGTTTATTTCGCTTGTTTATGTATTGAAAATTCATGGCAAACTCTCATACATTTTCCGCAAGCTGTACACAGTTCCTGATTGATATTTGCCTTTCTGTTACCTTTTACCAGAACTTTTAAACGACCCTTAAATGGTAGTTTTTTCACTTCTTCGTTCGAAAGTGCTCTCATAATAATGGCTTTATGCGGACAAATACTTACACATTCTCCACAACCATCGCACGATAGTTCATCAATGAACACGACTCCACCTTTGATTTCTAATTCCTTTTCTAATTTTCGCTTAATAATACTTTGTTTTATTCCCATAAAATAATGAATAAATATCTGTCAAAAAAAATATTTGTCAATTAATGTAGCGAATTCATTTTCATTGATTGGTTTCGAAATATAATCATTACAACCAGCTTCTTTGGCTATTTCTCTATCTTTGGCAAAGGCAAAAGCGGTTTGAGCAATTATAATTACAGTCTGATTAAATTCCCGAATACATTTTGTAGCTTCATAACCATTCATTGTGGGCAGTTGAACATCCATGAGGATTAAATCAATGTCAGGATTGTTGCGACAAATTTCAACGGCTTCAATACCGTTACAAGCATTTAGCAGCTCTTTTGTATACTTATCAATTAACAAGGAAAGCAACATGGCAGAGCTTGCATCATCTTCCACAATTAACACTTTTAGTACTTTATCTGAATGATTATTATGTTTCTCAACAACTATTTCATAGTTGTTCGCCATTATTTTTTGTTCTTCAACCTTAAAGGGTAATGTAAAATAGAATGTTGAACCGATTTTTTCCATACTTTCTACCCAAATTTTCCCATCTAACATTTCGACATAAGCTCTTGAAATACTCAAGCCTAAACCGGCACCCTGACGAGCCATTTTATCGTCAATATCAGCTTGTATAAATCGTTCAAAAATGGCAGCCTGTTTATCCTCAGGAATTCCAATACCAGTATCTTTTACATAAAATAATAATTCAGTTTTGGTAGAATTTATACTGTATCCAAATTCAATAATTCCATTTTCTGTAAATTTTATTGCATTTTTTAATAAATTAGTCAAAATTGCATAAAACTTAGTGGTATCGGTAGAATACTGAGCTTGTTCGTCAAGGAGCCCTTTAACAAGCTTAAGCTCAATAGATTTTTTCGTTACTTCTTCGAGGAAAAAACTGTATAATTCATTCAATACATTATTAATATTTACATCCGCAAAATTCACACTCATCTGACCTGACGCAATTTTTGAAATGTCAATAATGTCATTTATTATATTTAGCATACGAATTCCACTTTTTTCGATGATGCCTATAAATTGTTGTTGTTTGTCACTATTTAGGTTTGGTTTTTTGAGCAAAGCTGAAAATCCGAGTATTCCATTCATTGGAGTTCTTATTTCATGCGACATATTTGCCAGAAATGCAGATTTTAAACGATCACTTTCTTCGGCTTTTTCTTTGGCTCTTACCAATTCAATTTCGGACTGTTTTTGTTTAGTAACATCTCTAGCCGAACCTACAACTCCAATCAATTTTCCTTCAATATCATACAAAGGGGCTTTATGTACATCTAGAAATAAAAACTGATTTTTTACATTCCCATATTCATCAAATTGCATGGCTTTCATGTTTTGAAGAACTATGGTGTCGGTATCGGCACAAATTTCTCCAAAAGTATGCCAATTCGGTTCATCGGAGTGTATCTCACGCTCACGAGTTGCAAAAAACAGATCAGATTTACCAATGGGCTCATTGGTGTCTACTGCACTTAAAAGATTATTGCACATGGCTTTATTAGCAAAGATATAATTGTTATTCAAATCTTTGGCCCATAACATATCCGCCATAGTATCGCTCATCAAGCGCATAAGTGTGTATAAATCGCGATATTGGTTTTCTCTTTTTTCTGCGTTTTCTTTTGCTCTATATAATTCAAATTCTCGTATTCGTAATCGTTTTAAATGGGTTTTTAAAAACAAGAAAAAGAGTAGTCCGGTTACAAAAACATAAAGCCAACCTTTATACATTTGAAACAGAGATAAAACAAAAATGTCCGTAACAAAAATTTTAAGAAGTAAGTCAGAAAATAAAATCCAGAGACAACCTATTAACAAATATATAAATGTTATACGGTATTCAAATTTTAATTTTTTCATAAAATCAGGGACAAAATTGGGGTTAATTCAAATTTGTTATTTTTAAACGTCAAATATAGGTTTTCCTAACTGAAATTTCACTTAATTATATAAAATATTTTTAATCAATGGCTCTTTTTTTTCTGAACATTTGCTTTAAATTACTACTATCTATTTGTCTTTTTTAAATTAAAAACTAGATAATTTCCGTATAACTCAAATTTAAGGGCTTCGACATTACTCTGGAAAGGACATAAGGCGAGTCAACCCTTTAATAATTTTTAACGATTATCCGCAATTTATACAGTTGTATTGAATTTTCAATTGATGGGATTGACCTCGTTCGGTGAGCCAAAAAACAAGTGAGAAAGGCGCAAAAATACTCCTGTTTGACGACCGAAGGGAGGAGTTTGGAGGAGTTTGGAGGATTTTAGCCTTTCGAGCGATAGTTTTTTGAGCGAAGCGGACGTAGTCTTGATTTTTTTTGCTTACTTTTTTGCATCAAGGCAAAAAAGTAAGTAGGGTTATAGGGGCAAAGCCCCTGTTAAAGATTTTCTGTATATTATGCGGATAATCATATAATTTTTATTTATTTGATTTCCATTTACTGTAAATTCTTTGTTATAATGGAATTCATTGCTATTACCGATGCTGTAAGTATAATTGTAATTTATTGGTATAGGCGGTTTAGAGCGCACTCATAAATGCTTACTATAGTCAACTTTAAAGCGATTGTAAGCCAATTCTGTAAAGATAAAACAAGATTGTCCCAATATTTCGCCACGAAGTGGCAAAGTTATTCGTTTGTTAATCCTTTGACAAATAGAAAACGAAAGGCGAAATCTCATCTTCTGAAATTTCGCCTTTAATCAATCCATATAATTTACTTAACTTTCGCAAGTTCTCATATAGGGGTTTCCACCCCTAGCCCCGACCTACTTTTTGCCTTGACGCAAAAAGTAGGCAAAAAAGTCAAGACTACACCCGCTTCACTCGAAAAACTTACGCTCGGTAAGCTCAAATCGTCCAAACTCATTCCGACGAAATACGTCGAAACTCAAACAAGGACGATTTTTAACCGCTTACCTCACTTGTTTTTCGGTTCACCAGCCGAGGTCGCGCATTCAAGAACGACATCGGTATACGATAAAACGTATTTTAACTTATAGTAAAAAGATCACAAGAAACTATATGCAATATTTATTCGATTAAATAGAATTTTATAACCAGCTCATTATCAATATATAAATTTAGATATATTAATATTTATCAATAAGTTAAATGCTTGCGAAAGTTGAGTAATTTATATTTTAGAACAAATTCGGCTTCCTCTTTTTAGCTTCATCCAAACTTAGCAAATCAGCTTTTTTAACTTGTTTATCACGCAATGCCTGATATTCTTTAGCTATTTCAGCTTCATAAGCTACATGATTATTTTTACTCATTAATTGAGCAACCACATGCGTATTAACTGAAGCATCTTTTACATAAACTACAGGGCCACTATAATTTGGAGCAATTTTCACTGCGGTGTGAATTTTCGAAGTTGTTGCGCCTCCAATTAATAATGGGACTTTGAGCCCTGCTTTTTCCATTTCGGCAGCTACGTAAGTCATTTCTTCTAACGAAGGAGTAATTAATCCACTCAAACCAACAATATCCACTTTTTCGTCAATGGCTGTTTGAATAATTTTTTCAGTGGGTGTCATTACACCTAAGTCAATCACTTCAAAATTATTACAGGCCAACACCACGGCTACTATATTTTTACCAATATCATGCACGTCACCTTTCACAGTGGCAATCAGGAATTTTCCAGCTGAAGAACTTTGTCCGGGTACTTTTTGTTTTTCAATTTCCGGTTGAAGTATAGCTACAGCTTTTTTCATCGTTCTAGCTGTTTTCACCACCTGTGGTAAAAACATTTTCCCCTCACCAAACAAATTACCCACAATGTTCATTCCGCTCATCAAAGGCTCTTCAATAATCTCAATTGCTGTATCGTATTGAGTCAAGGCTTCAGCTAAATCATCTTCGAGAAAATCGCTGATCCCTTTTATCAAAGCGTATTCCAATCTACCTTGCAAAGGTCGTGAACGCCACTCGTCCACTTTTTCCACTTTTTCGCCAGTGGCTTGTTGTTTTACTTTTTCAGCCAGTTCTATCATTCGCTCGGTAGCATCAACACGGCGATTCAGCACAATATCCTCAACGTGTTCCAATAATTCGGGTTCAATATCCTGATAAATCTGGAGCATTCCAGCATTTACAATTCCCATATCCAGCCCCTCTTTTATGGCATAATACAAGATCACAGAATGAATGGCTTCCCGAACCACATTGTTCCCTCTGAACGAGAATGATAAGTTGCTAATACCTCCACTCACTTTTGCATACGGAAGATTTTGCTTTATCCAACGAATTGCATTAATAAAGTCGACACCATAATTATTATGTTCTTCAATTCCAGTAGCGATTGCCAACACATTTGGATCGAAAATAATATCCTGTGGTGGAAATCCAACTTTGTCTACCAACAAATGGTAAGCGCGGCTGCAAATTTGAGCTTTCCGTTCGAAACTATCGGCTTGACCTTTTTCGTCGAAAGCCATAACAACAGCTGCTGCACCATATGCTCGAATCTTTCGGGCTTTATTCAAAAAGTCTTCTTCACCTTCTTTTAAACTGATGGAGTTAACAATACATTTCCCCTGAATACATTTTAAACCTTCTTCAATCACTTCCCATTTCGAAGAATCTATCATAATGGGTACGCGTGAAATGTCAGGTTCAGAAGCAATATAATGAAGAAAAGTAACCATTTCTTCTTTGGATTCCAACATGGCATCATCCATGTTAATATCAATAACCTGAGCACCATCTTCCACTTGCTTGCGAGCAATAACTAAAGCTTCTTCGTATTTTTTCTCGTTAATCAAACGTAAAAATTTGCGTGAACCGGCCACATTACAACGTTCACCGATGTTGACAAACAAGGACCTCACCCCCGACCCCTCTCCCCGGGGAGAGGGGAGAAGTTCATCTGTATCAATTTTATTTTTCTGGTTGACAGATGGCAAGTTATCGAGTTCTTTCTTTATTTTATTTGCAATCTCGAAAGGGTTTTCTAGTACATCTTCATTTGTAAATCGAAGAACAATAAAACCATTATTGTTTAAAACATCCTTTCTAAATTTATCATGTTCCCGTTGTTCTTTTGTTTCGTGAATTCCTCCATCAACTTCAATGATTACATTCTTTTCTAAGCAAATAAAGTCTGCAATAAATCCATTTACAATGTGTTGACGACGAATTTTATATTCAATCTTTCTATTTCTGACACATTCCCACAATGCATCTTCTGCTTTTGTTGGTTCATGACGCATTTCTTTAGCTTTCTCTATCAACAAATTCCATGATATTGGGTCTGTTGTAAAGTTTGCATGCTCAGTTCCCCTCTCCCCAGGGAGAGTGGCCAGGGGTGACGTGATTTCTAAATGTTCCAGACCACTTAATATTAGGCTAGTACTTTTCTGCTTTGGTTTTCTTAACTCCGCACCCTCAATCAATTTATTATATTCAGCAATATGCTCCGGAGTTGTTCCACAACAACCTCCAATGATATTGACTAGTTTTTCATCAAAATACTCCTTTACCTGAACAGCCATCATTTCGGGAGATTCATCGTATTCTCCAAACTGATTTGGCAAACCGGCATTAGGATAAGCACTTACGTACCAAGGTGAAAGTTCGCTTATTTCGTGCAAGTAGGGTTTTAAATCTTTTGCCCCGAACGAACAATTCAACCCGACAGATAATAAATTTGCATGTCCGATAGATGCCAAAAATGCACGAATGGTTTGTCCTGACAATGTTCTACCACTTGTATCAGCCACAGTAGCCGAAAGCATGAGATCTACACGCTTACCAAATTCGCTCATAGCTTCTTCCGCTGCATAAATAGCAGCTTTTGCATTGAGCGTGTCAAAAATTGTTTCAATCAATAGCGCATCTACTCCACCTTCGAGTAAGGCTGAAATTTGTTCTTTATATGCTAAAACTAAATCATCAAAACTTATTGCACGATAGGCCGGATTATTGACATCGGGTGACATAGATGCTGTTTTATTGGTCGGGCCAATGGAACCGGCAACAAAACGTGGTTTTTCAGGATTTTTTGAAGTAAATTCATCCGCTGCTTTTCGGGCAAGTTTTACAGCTTCCAGATTTATATCGCGGACAAGTTCAGCCATCCCATAATCTTCCATCGAAATGCGTTGAGCATTGAAAGTGTTTGTTTCAATGATGTCAGCACCTGCCTCAAGATATTGGCAATGAATATCGTAAATAATTTGAGGTTGAGTTAAAACCAATAAATCATTATTACCCTTTACCAAACTTCCCCAGTTGGCAAATCTGTCACCCCGATAATCTTTTTCAGTTAATTTGTGACGTTGTATCATGGTTCCCATCGCTCCATCTAAAATCAAAATGCGATGCGCCAGTTCTTTTCTTAATGTCATATTCTTAATGTTTAAAGTGCAAAGATAATGATAATCAATCAATAGTTGAATCATCATATCTTCAGGTTTCAAATTCCAATATAAAAAAAGTGACAAATAGCAATTTATATAGTTGATTCAACCATTAATTAACCCAAGAAGGAAATCAATTTAAAATACTCATTTTCTAGATTTTAAAATATTCATTGCGTAAAAAAGAATGAAAAAAAACTTTAAAACAATCATCTTTTTGCCATCTCAACAACTTTTTGTATCTTTGCGCCCTATTTATTTTAAAGTCAACATAATGTCTAACCTACTAATTTATTAGTAATTAAAAAAAAATTTCAGAAATGGAAGAAAACAAAATTGAAGCGGAAGAAGTAAAATCAACCGTGGAAGAAACAGTAATTGAAGAAACACAAACAACTGAAGCACCGGTAGTTGAAGAAGTACCTGCTGTAGAAGCTGTAGCCGAAGAAGCTGCTCCTGAAGTAATTGAAGAAGCACCAAGCGAAAAAGTAAAAGTAAAAGCACCGGCACCTGTTCCATCAGGCGACTTTGACTGGGATGCTTACGAAAAAGGAGTCACTATTTCAGCTCAGGCGAAAGAAGATTTAGAAAAAATTTACGACAACACTTTGAATGCCATTAAAGACAAAGAAGTTGTTGAAGGAACTGTTATTTCGATAAACAAACGTGAGGTAGTTGTAAACGTTGGCTACAAATCAGACGGTATCGTTCCAATGAGCGAATTCCGCTACAATCCTGATTTGGCAGTAGGCGACAAAGTTGAAGTGTATATCGAAAGTCAGGAAGACAAAAAAGGACAATTAATCCTTTCTCACAAACAAGCCCGCGCTACCCGTTCATGGGATCGCGTAAACGCAGCTCTCGAATCACAAGAAATTGTAAAAGGTTTCGTAAAATGCCGCACCAAAGGTGGTATGATTGTGGATGTATTCGGAATTGAAGCATTCTTACCAGGATCACAAATCGATGTGAAACCAATCCGCGATTACGATGTATTTGTAAACAAAACAATGGAATTCAAAGTTATCAAAATTAACCACGAATTCAAAAACGTTGTTGTTTCTCACAAAGCACTTATCGAAGCTGAACTTGAATTACAGAAAAAAGAAATTATTGGCAAACTTCAAAAAGGACAAGTTCTTGAAGGAACCGTTAAAAACATCACTTCTTACGGTGTATTTATCGACCTTGGTGGCGTAGATGGTTTGATCCATATTACCGACCTTTCATGGGGACGTGTTTCTCACCCTGAAGAAATTCTTTCATTAGATCAAAAACTGAATGTTGTTATTCTTGACTTTGATGATGAGAAAAAACGTATTGCTTTAGGTTTGAAACAACTTTCTGCACACCCTTGGGATGCATTAGATGCTGAACTTAAAGTTGGTGACAAAGTAAAAGGAAAAGTTGTGGTTATGGCTGACTATGGTGCATTTGTTGAAATTGCACAAGGTGTAGAAGGTTTAATTCACGTTTCTGAAATGAGCTGGTCACAACATTTACGTTCTGCTCAGGACTTCCTAAAAGTTGGTGACGAAGTAGAAACTATTGTTTTAACTCTTGACCGCGAAGAACGCAAAATGTCATTAGGTATCAAACAATTGAAATCTGATCCATGGGAAGCTATCGAAGAACGTTATGCTGTAGGAAGCAAACATACTGCTAAAGTACGTAACTTCACTAACTTCGGTGTTTTTGTAGAAATCGAAGAAGGCGTTGATGGTTTAATTCACATTTCTGACTTATCATGGACTAAAAAAGTAAAACACCCATCTGAGTTTACTCAAATTGGTGCTGACATTGATGTTCAGGTATTGGAAATTGACAAAGCTAACCGCCGTTTGAGCTTAGGCCACAAACAATTAGAAGAAAATCCTTGGGATGTTTTAGAAACAATGTTCACTGTTGACAGTATTCACGAAGGTGTAATTGTTGAAATGTTGGACAAAGGTTCTGTCGTTTCACTTCCTTACGGTGTTGAAGGTTTTGCAACTCCTAAACATTTAGTAAAAGAAGACGGATCACAAGCTCAGGTTGATGAAAAATTAGCTTTCAAGGTAATTGAATTCAACAAAGATGCTAAACGTATCATTCTTTCACACAGCCGTATTCATGAAGACATTAAACGTGCTGAGAAAAATGAAGCTGCACCTGCAACTGAAGCTCCGGCTCCAGCTAAAAAAGCAGCTCCAAAACGTGCTAAGAAAGAAGAAACTGCTGCTGCAACAGCATCTGTTGAAAAAACAACCTTAGGTGATATCCAGTCATTGTCTGATTTGAAAGACAAAATGGATCTTGCTGCAGAAAAAGCTGCTAAAAAAGAGAAGAAAGCTAAAGCTGCTAAAGTTCCTGCCGAAGCAGTAGCTGAAGTTGTTGCTGAAGTTGTTGTTCCTGCTGAGGTTCCTGCTGAAAAACCTGCAAAGGAAAAAACAGAAGAAGCTCCAAAAGCAGATGAAGCAACTGAAGAAGCAAAAGCTTAATTCTGTTCTTATATAATTAGAAATGGCTGTTCGAAAATTTCGAACAGCCATTTTTTTATTTTGAAAAGTTATAATTCTATTTTAAGAGCCCACTCCAAAAAAGGGTAGAACCTGCCTAAAGCAGGTAGGCGCAAATAACGCTGAAAACAGCGAATATATAAATACTTATAAATCAATACAATGTCCAAATTTCTTTTTTGTGTAAATTTGTGTTATTTGCGTTCAAAAAAGACTTTTCGGAGGGCACTCATTTTAATAAAGACAATCGTTCTTCAGAAATTTCACAAAACTCTTTGTTGATTTCAAATCCAATAAAATTACGTTTAAGCAATTTTGAAGCAACCGCTGTGCTTCCCGATCCCATAAAAGGATCGAGAACAATATCGCCTTCATTACTGCTTATCTCAATAAAAGGCAGGCAAACTTTCAGGGGTTTTTGGGTTTTATGTTTTGTTCGCTCTTTCCCCATACAAATTGGAGTTTGAATAAAATTATGCATTTCATTTACCGATTTATGATTCCATGTTTTCGGTGTTCCCTTAGTGAAATGAACCAGCATTTCCATACTGTTAGCATACATCTTTCGCGTGTAAATTGCCGGAAAGGGATTTGTTTTGTGCCAGTGAATCACTTTCCGAAACTGGAAGCCAACCCGTTCAACCATTCTATTCAGGTACGAAACAAAATCATCGCCACACCACAGATAGCCTGCTGCTCCAGGCTTGCAAACTCTGTAACATTCAATTAAAACCTCTTCCAGAAACTGAAGATAATCTTCTTCTGAAGTAAAACCATCAAATTCAAATTCAGTTACCACATCCTTGTGATTTTTCAGGCTTTTTACATTTTTTGCTCTATATTGATAATAGGGCGGATCGGTAAAAATCAAATCAACACTCGAATCCGGAAGTTGCTTTAATCCTTCAAGACAGGATTGGTTATGTATTTTATTTAATTCCATGGATTAGTTAATAGTTCGTAAAGTTAAAAAGTTTATAAAGTTTAGTGACTACTCAGCACTTCAAGAAGTACTTCATTTGACGTTTTTAGGGAAATTGCAGAGTAAAAAAAATGTAATTTTCACAAAAAACAGCCAAATTAAAGCGCATAAATGATGAATATCGCTCCAGAACTCCCCCTTTAGGTGTTTACCTCCTGACGTAGGAGGGAGGGGTTAGGGGCTGAGTAGTTACAAAGTTTATTACTTTGTTAATTATATATCATTCCATCAAAATACTCATCAAGCATTCTTTTTGCAGCAATAAAAGAACTCAATTCATTCGAAAGAACTTTAGCTTCACTTTCAATTAACAATTTCTGTATTTTCGGATTTTGGTAAAAATTTGATTTTAACTGGTCGTTGATCGTTTCGTACATCCAGTATTTTGATTGATCTTTTCTTTTAGATTCAAAATATCTATTTGATTTTACAAACTCAATATATCGTTCAACCATTGCCCATACTTCCGGAATCCCATTTAGTTCTATCGAAGAACAGGTTATTGCTTCGGGCGTCCAACCCGATTCAGGTGCAGGAAACAAATGTAATGCATTTTGATATTGTGTTTTGGCAACCTTAGCTTTATCGGTGTTCGATCCATCACATTTATTAATAGCAATACCATCGGCCATTTCCATAATTCCACGTTTTATTCCCTGCAATTCATCTCCGGCACCAGTCAGTTGAATCAATAAAAAGAAATCTACCATAGAATGTACCGAAGTCTCAGATTGTCCAACGCCAACAGTTTCTACGAAAATAGTATCAAATCCTGCCGCTTCACAAAGTATAATACTTTCACGCGTTTTTCGTGCAACTCCACCCAACGAACCGGCTGAAGGCGAAGGACGAATAAACGCATTTTTAGATACAGAAAGTTCTTCCATACGCGTTTTATCGCCCAGAATACTCCCTTTTGAGCGTTCGCTACTTGGATCAATAGCCAACACAGCTAACTTGCGACCTGATCTTACAAGATGCATTCCAAGTGCTTCAATAAAGGTGCTTTTCCCCGCTCCGGGAACACCTGTAATACCTAAACGAATAGCATTACCGGCAAAGGGAAGACATTTTTCAATTACCTCTTGGGCTATCAACTGATGTTCCGGTAACGAACTTTCGACTAAAGTTACAGCCTGACTAAGCATTGTAATATCCCCAGCCAAAATCCCTTCAACAAATTCAGCTGGAGTATAATTTTTTCGTCGTGTTTTATTCTGACGATATGGATTAACTGTAGGCGCAGAAGATACGCCCTCATTAACGGTGAGTCCTTTATATTCCGGGCTATTTTCCGGATGGTCTTTTTTATTATTAAAATGCATAGAATAAACAAAGATTATCTTATAAGTTACGGTAAAATAATATCTATAAAAATCTTTTCAAAGATATTGATAATATTAAAAAAAGCCAAGACATTTATAATTTATATCCTGACTTTTAATTTTTTAATGTGATTTAATTACTGAACAGTCCAATCAACCATTAAAATAATAAAGCTGTTTTGAGGATCATTCGTCTGAAGGGTAATTGTTTTCTTATAACTACCTGCAGGAAGTTTCTGAGTATTCAGTTCGAAAGAAACGACACCTGTTTTTCCACTTCCAATCGTCATTGACGATTTGTGCAATTTTATTTCAATATTCGTATTAATAATACGACGAATCTCTAAGTTACTCAAGCCTTTATTAGAAATTTTATAACTGCCTGTTTTCTTTTGTCCCGATTTTAAAACGCCAAGGTTTATGCTTTTTTGTGACATTTCAAGAATGGGTGAATTTCTTTTTTGATTAATCGTTATTCTACTAAAATCTTCAACAATATTGCTGTAAACAGTTACACTATTATCCGATTTTTTTGATTTCTGACCATTAATAAGAATGCTAATATTGTCATTAACAGGGCCCCAACTTGAACATTTTTTAGTATCAAAAGTAAACGTTATTTTACCTTCAGCATTAGGTGCTAAAGTTTCCGGACTAGCATTTACCGACAAATAAGAAGGTACCCCTTCAAATGTCAACTTCATATTTGAAGTTGTTGCATTTTTTATTTCAATAAACCTTGCCTGAGCACCTCCTTTATTAATATTATTCATTTGAACAACTTTACTTTTAAGCGAAAGACCATTCATAGTTACCGGATAAGCATCTTTCACAACGGCTTGTTGTGGTACTACTTCACCTTTAATAACCAACACAATTTGCTCATCGGTTGCATTGCTATAAACAGTAATGGTTTTAGTAAACATCCCTGGTCGTCCCTGAGGATTGTAAGTTACCGTAATCGAACCTTTTTTCCCGGGCTCAATTGGTTCTTTTGTCCATGTAGGTGTTGTACATCCACACGAGGCTTGCACTCTGCTAATAGCTAAAGGAGCATTGCCCTTATTTATAAAATCAAAAACATAGGTAACTTTCCCATCTTCTTCATTTACTTTTCCAAAATCATGACTTTTTACATCAAAATTTATTACTGCTTTTTGAGACATGGCAGTAAGGCTAAATACCAAACAAACCAAAAATAAACCATACTTTTTCATACGATAATAATTATTTTTAAAAGGTAGTACGGAGCTTGTTCCTTCAAGAATGGAACTTACTTCAAAAATATTTTTCTTAACTCAATGCTTGTGATTAAAAAAATTCCCTACAAAAGTATTAAAAATTGTGGTTGAATATTATAATATACATTTAATAACAGTTTAAATTTAGTTAAATATTGCTTTTTTCTTTTTTTGCAGTTCCGTAAAATGTAATAAATCAATAATCACACCAATCAAAGTTTCATTAAAGTAATTAAGTAAAAATGATTACTTTTGCAATACAATTAATCCCTTATCATTGTCAATATGAAAACAAAAATTCAAGCACTTCTGAAACAATACAACAACTATATTTTAGACTGTTACAAACATCTTCATTCTCATCCGGAACTTTCGTTTCAGGAAGTTGAAACGGCCGATTTTGTATGCAAAGAACTGAAAAAGATGGATATTCCTTTTCGCTCTGCTATTGGTGGGTATGGCATTCTTGCTAAAATTAAAGGAAAAAATCCAACAAAAAGAATAATCGCATTACGAGCAGACATGGATGCACTACCTGTTTGTGAAGCTGTGGATATTCCATGGAAATCAAAAAATGAAAACGTGATGCATGCATGTGGTCACGATGCCCATACAGCCTGTTTATTAGGAGCCGGCAAAATACTAAACGAATTAAAATCCGAATTTGAAGGAACTATTTTACTCATTTTTCAACCGGGAGAAGAAAAGTCTCCGGGTGGGGCAAATTTAATGTTGGAAGATGGTCTTTTTGATGAAATTGAACCGGATTTAATTTTAGCACAACATGTTTCGGTAGATTTTTCGACTGGAAAAATGGGATTTCTTTCTGGAAAAATTATGGCTTCAGCGGATGAAATTCATTTAAAAATAAAAGGGAAAGGAGGTCATGGCGCCTTGCCTCATTTGATCAATGACACTGTTCTCGCAGCTTCTCAAACCATCGTCTCGTTACAGCAGGTAAGTAGTCGCTTATGTCATCCTCTTACTCCTATGGTGCTTACATTTGGAAAATTTATCGCCAACGGAGCTACAAATGTCATTCCTCAGGAAGTTCAACTTTCGGGAACCTTTCGCACATTTGATGAAAAATGGAGAAATGAAGCCAAAAGTCATATTCGCAGAATTATTAAAGACACTTGTTCGGCAAACGGTTGTACTGTAGATATAGATATGCCGGATGGATATCCTTGCGTAATTAACAATAAAGAAGTTACGGAGAAGGCAAGAGGATTTGCCACAGAATGGATCGGAGACAGTAATATTGTTGATATGGAAATAAGAATGACATCTGAAGATTTTGGATTTTTCACCCAAAAATATCCTTCCACTTTTTTCCGTTTCGGAGTAAAAGGACAATCAAATGCAACAACGGGAGGACTTCATAGTTCCACCTTCCAGATAGATGAAAAATCGTTAGAGACGGGTGCAGGTGGAATGACCTGGTTGGCCTGGAGGTTTTTGAATGATAAATAATAGAACAAAAAATATCCCTGATTCACAAAAATGTTGAATCAGGGATTTTTTATTATTTTGCAGGAGCTATTTTCCCTTTAGGAGCATATTTTGAAGTTTTCTTTTTCCTTCGTACGTATGTTCCGGGTAAAATTACGTCAATTAAATGTTTCCCTAAAAGTCCTAGTTTTACAGCACATGCCAAAGCTACAAAGCTTATAATCAATGTAATCCATTCATTCTGTCCGGTAAGCGAAGTTACCCACATTCCAAATCCAAGTATAAGAATGATAGAACTATAAATTATTTTTGATTTCAGCAATGGTGTTCTGAGCGTTTTAAAACGGGTTATTCCATCCATAATTCCTGAAAAAAATGACAGGACTAAAGACAAGGGCAAAGCAAAAATTGAAAATATGATAACCGGATGTACTATTTCAGCATAGAAATCAGGAAATATCATATGAAAAATTGATAATACCGGAATCATTGCAACAAAAGTCTGTGATAAGTGTATTGCAATTGGGTGTATATCTAACGCCAAAATAAATAATCGATTAGCAGAAACACGCTCGCGATAAGGCTCGAATACATTTCTGGGTAAACCACAAGCAGGACAAACATCTCCTAATTCGCTCTCCTTCATTACATAACCACAAGGTCTGCAACGTACTAATACTTCGTCAATCATATCATTATAGAATTTCAGTTATTTAATTGCATGCAAATATAACAAGTTATTGATAAATAACAATAATTTTTATAGTTTATGAGTCTCAAAATATTTACACCAGCGAGATAATCCACATTCGTGACATTTCGGTTTACGGGCAACACAAATATACCGAGCATGCAAAATAAACCAATGATGTGCTTTTGGTATAAGTTCCGGCGGAATGTATTTTATTAGTTCAAGTTCTGTTTGTAATGGATTTTTTGAATTAGTTGTTAGTCCCAAGCGTTCAGAGATCCTAAAAACGTGAGTATCAACAGCCATAGCAGGTTTATTGAAAACTACAGAAGCAATAACATTAGCCGTTTTTCTTCCTACTCCGGGCAGAGTTTGAAGCTGATCAACATCATCCGGAACCATTCCATTAAAATTCGAGACAAGCTTTTGAGCCATTCCAACCAAATGTTTTGCTTTATTATTCGGATAAGATATGGAGCGGATATATTCAAAAATCACATCCGAATTTGAAACGGACATAACTTCCGGCGTGGGAAAATCCGTCAATAATTTTGGCGTAATCATATTCACCCGTTTATCCGTACATTGTGCCGAAAGAATTACAGCAACGAGCAATCCAAATGGGTCAGTATAATGTAATTCTGTTTCAGCTACCGGGACATTTTCAGTAAACCACTCAATAACATTTTTATATCGTTGTTTTGTTGTCATTTATTATTTAATTTCAAGCAGCTTCTTGTCTGGTTTTTCTTTTTCTGCAAATTTATATCAAAAAAATGTAAATAAGGAGTTCCTTTTTATTATTTTTGCAAATGAAATCAATATAAAATCTTATTCCCCAATAAATAACACTAACATTTATAATTCGTTTTTGAATTAAAATATATGGCACCAAAGAAACCTATTAAAACGCAAGCTAAACCGGAAGTAAAATCTCAACCCAAAGCAGAACAAAGAAAACAAAAACCGGCAAGATCATCTGATGAGCCGGGATTTTTCAAAAAAATTGTGCTTTTTCTGAAAGATGAACGGACACGATTCATTGTCGGAATAGGTATATTATTAGTAGTTCTGTTTTTGTTGATTTCATTTGTATCTTACTTTTTTACAGGAGCAAATGATCAAAGTATGATGGAGCTGTCGTGGAGCGAATTACAACAAATGCGTGACGAAATTCAAAACTGGGCTTCTGTAACAGGTGCTGTTATTTCGGAAAACTTTATAAACCGTTGGTTTGGGGTTTCTTCTTTTGCCATTCTGTATTTTGCGTTAGTTGTAGGATTGAAATTAATAAAGGTTCACATCAATTCTTTAACAAAAGCTTTTTTTCATAGCACTTTCCTATTAATCTGGGTTTCTGTTACACTTGGTTTTATTATCAGCCCATTTTACGATAAATTTGTTTTTACATTTTCTCCCGGAGGAAATTACGGTGACGAAGTAAGTAAATGGCTGATTTCATACATTGGAACACCCGGAACTTTAATGCTATTGATAGGTGCTTTTCTTTTTTATGCAATATTGAGTTCCAAAAGAACAATTCCATTTTTAAAAGGTCTGTTTACATCCAAAGCAAAAAGAAATGCAGAAATCAATAAAGAAATTATTGAGGACGATGAATTGGAAGAAGTTACTGTAGCAGTAGGAACTGAAATAATTCCGGAAGACTGGGTTGTAAAAGGAAACGAAGAAACTGAAGAATTGACCATTGAAACGGAAATCCCTCAAAAGGATGAAGTCCCATTAGAAATTGAGCCACCAGTAGCTATCGAAGAAAACAAAGCCGTTGATGAAGTAAAAATAGAATTCACCGATAGTGAACATGAAGATCCGATTTATAATGTAACAAAACTAGGAAAATATGATCCAACCCTGGATTTATCGCATTACAAACCACCAACCCTCGATTTGCTAAAAGTATACGGAACTGACAGCGACACCCAAATTGACATGGTGGAACAAAATGCGAATAAAAATCGCATTATCAGCACTTTGCAGAATTATGGAATCGAAATTGACAGTATAAAAGCAACTGTTGGTCCAACGATAACATTATACGAAATTGTTCCAAAAGCAGGAGTCCGCATTTCTAAAATCAGAAATTTGGAATACGACATCATGCTAAGTTTGGCCGCAACAGGGATTCGAATTATAGCACCAATTCCCGGAAAAGGGACTATTGGTATTGAAGTTCCAAACAGTGATCCACAGGTAGTTTCAATGCATTCTATTATTGCTTCCAAAAAATTTCAGGAATCAAAATTTGAACTTCCCGTTGCTTTTGGACGCACCATTACCAATGAAATATTTATGGTGGATCTAGCCAAAATGCCTCACTTATTAGTTGCGGGAGCTACCGGCCAGGGGAAATCGGTTGGATTAAATGCCATTATAACTTCTTTACTTTACAAAAAGCATCCATCACAGCTGAAACTTGTTTTGGTCGACCCTAAAAAAGTAGAATTTAATATTTACGGTGACATTGAGAAACACTTTCTGGCCAAATTACCCGATGGTGATGATGCAATTATCACTGATACAAGCAAAGTGGTTGAAACACTCAATTCGCTTTGTAAAGAGATGGATGATCGTTACGACCTGCTCAAAAAAGCACATGTCCGTAATATTAAAGAGTACAACGAGAAATTTTTTATACGCCATCTGAATCCTGAAAAAGGGCATCGTTTTTTACCATATATTGTGGTGATTGTTGATGAGTTTGGTGATTTGATTATGACAGCCGGAAAAGAAGTAGAAATGCCTATTGCCCGTATTGCCCAGTTGGCTCGTGCTGTTGGAATTCACATGATTATTGCCACACAGCGTCCTTCGGTAAACATTATTACAGGGGTTATTAAAGCAAACTTCCCGGCACGAGTGGCTTTCCGTGTTTCTTCTATGATTGATTCGCGTACCATTCTTGATGCTCCCGGAGCCAATCAGTTAGTTGGGCGAGGTGACATGCTCTTCTCTCAGGGAAATGATTTGATACGTGTTCAATGTGCATTTGTAGACACACCTGAAGTTGAAAATGTTGTTCATCACATTAAAAGCCAGCAAAGTTATCCTACCGCCTTCTATTTGCCTGAATATACAGGTCCGGAAACTGAAGGGATTGATGCAAGTTCTGTGGACATGACAAAACGCGATCCGCTTTTCGAGGAAGCGGCACATTTAATTGTAGCAAATCAACAAGGTTCTACATCGCTTATCCAACGTAAATTCTCCATCGGTTACAATCGTGCAGGAAGGATCGTTGATCAACTTGAAGTTGTGGGAATTATTGGACCATTTGAAGGCAGTAAAGCTCGTCAGGTATTGGTAATGGACAGCATGCATTTGGAGCAGATTCTAAGAAATTTATAGTTCTATTTCGGTCTGTTGAACGTTTGAAAATAGAATGATATCTGTACTAATTTAACAAAACACGAATTTAGACAGATTGAAGAAATACTATAACTCAATTTCAACCTTACTTGTGACAGGTAGAGGCAAGTTCTTTTTATTGTTCTAACTGCATATTTCAGACACTCGGAATCACGAAATATTAAATAATCATCTATATCAAAAACAGTTGACCCATAGTTGAACTGTTGTTAATATACAATCGGTAATAATTGATAGACTTTTCAATTGGCACGTTCCTTGTGAAATAAGAATACAACTAAAAACTAAATTTTATGACAAAAAGAATAATTTACAGCTTGAGTGTAATACTATTTTTCTTTCAAACAGGCTTTGCACAAAGTGACTCTCAAGCTGATAAAATTGTCTCCGATGTTCTTAACTCAGTAAATACAACTGCATTTAAAACCAATTTTAAGCTGGATATCAGAGACAAAGCAAACAATCAAAATCAATCAACCTCGGGAACAATTACCATTAAAGGTTCAAAGTTTTACATCGACATGATGGATATGAAGGCTTGGTACAATGGAAAAACCCAATGGGCATTTATCCCTCAAAACAATGAAGTTTCAATTACAGAACCTACCGAGAAGGAACTTTCCGAGACAAATCCAATAGCCATTTTGTCAGGTTTCAAAACAAAAAGCTTTATCCGTTTCAGCAAGAAAAAATCGAATGAGTATTATATTATTGAAATGATTCCTAAAGTAAAAACATCTGATATTTTAAATATTGAAATTCAGGTGAACAAAAACACTCATATTCTGGTTTCCTTAAAACTAACTGCTAAAAAAGGAAACACAACTCTTTTAACACTAAACAATTTTCAAAAAAACATAAAAGTCACTGACAATTATTTTGTTTTCAATGCGTCAAAATATACAGGCGTTATTGAAAATGATTTAAGATAATAGAGTCTATATAAGTTAGACTGTTATTAATAATAGAACGCTAATATACTATGATTTTGCAGATATAATATCGGATTTTTTCTCGCCTTTGGCGAGAGGATAAAGACATAGATATTAAAATCTTACTCGATTTATCGGGGATAAAATCCGTTTATAGATCTGTTTTTGCATTTTTTCTGCACAAATCCGCTAAATCTGCGTTTCTTTTATTTTAATATATAATTCAATTTATCAGATACTTACAACTTATATATTGTATAATCATTGATTTAAATTTCGAAAAAACAAATAAAAAAAAACATATCATTATGAACGAAAAAGTACGTTGCCTGATTATTGGGTCAGGGCCTGCAGGTTACACTGCAGCAATTTATGCTTCCAGAGCAAATCTATCACCGGTTTTATACGAAGGAATGGAGCCTGGAGGTCAGTTAACTACCACCACCGAAGTTGAAAATTTTCCGGGTTACCCCGACGGAATTACGGGACCTGAATTAATGGAAGACTTAAAAAAACAAGCTACACGTTTTGGTGCAGATATCCGCTTTGGGATGGTTTCATCAACCGATTTAAGTTCATCTCCCTACAAAGTGACTATCGATGGTGAAAAAGTAATTGAAGCCGAAACAATTATTATTTCAACCGGCGCAACCGCTAAATATCTTGGCTTACCGGATGAGAAAAAATATGCCGGATCAGGTGTTTCTGCCTGTGCAACCTGCGATGGTTTTTTCTATCGTAAATTAACCGTTGCGGTTGTAGGTGGTGGCGATACAGCTTGTGAAGAAGCAAGTTATCTGGCAGGATTAGCCAGTAAAGTTTATCTTATTGTAAGAAAAGATTATTTACGCGCTTCAAAAATTATGCAGGAACGTGTATTTAGTAATCCTAAAATTGAAGTATTGTTCGAACACGAGACGCTGGGACTTACTGGCGAAGGCGTAGTTCAGGGAGCAAACCTTGTAAAAAGACGTGGACAAACCGATGAAGAACAGGTACAAATAAAGATTGATGGATTCTTTTTAGCAATTGGGCACAAACCCAATTCAGCAATTTTTAAACCTTGGATTGAAACCGATGAGGTAGGATACATAAAAACTCAGGCCGGAAGCCCACGAACAAATCTTCCGGGCATTTTTGCTGCAGGTGATGTGGCTGATCCACATTACCGACAAGCAATAACAGCAGCCGGAACTGGATGTCAGTCAGCCATTGAAGCAGAACGTTATTTGTCTGAAAAAGGAGTCTAGGAATTTAAGAAACTTTATATTTTATTCGAACTACTCGCAATGTTAATTAACTATGCGTTTTTATTAAAAAAAAAATTGCTACAAAAGTTTGTAGCAATTTTTTTAGCATATGCAGATAGGTCATCTATCTGATTATCATTTATTAGTATATTTGTGTGATAATAATATATTAATTTGTATTTTTTGTTGCTTTCAATAAAAAAAATACAGAGAATTACCACCTAAATTAATATTATTTAACTCAACCATGGAATATGTGTTGATATTTGTTAGTATTTTTGTAGCAGTGATTTTATTCTTCAATAATCCCTTAAACATATTTATATTTGAATTTACTCTGAATTGTTGATGCAATCAGTTTATTATTAAATGTATTTAACAAAACTAAGATTGTTCAAAGAAATTACTAAAAATACAAAAATGTTTATCTATAAAAACACATAAATATGGTACGAAAGAAAATTACTCAACACCTAAAACAGACTATATTGCTATTAGTCATGTTAATATTTGCTGGTTTTGCACAGGGAGCAGATTTGATTTCTTTTAATTTAATATCGAATTACAACTCAACAAGTGGATTTTCAAGTGGTACAATGTCAACAACTGCCTCTAGTCCAACTTTTGCTAGTTCTTCTTATTTGCAAACAAATGGTTGGGATGCAGCCACTGCAGGCGGATTTAAAAGTTATGAAACATCCAGTTTTAGCACTTTTGGTTATTACAACGTTGTGGTAAATGCCAGTATATATTCTCAAACAACTGGTCCTAGAGATTTTGCTGTTGAATATAAAATTGGCTCTGAAGGAACATGGACGCAAGCAGGGACATTTACAGTTGGCAGTACTGGTGCAAATAAACAAGTTACCCTTCCTTCTGCTTGTAAGAATCAAACTTCAGTATTTGTACGTTGGATTGCTACAAGTTACACATCAGTATCAAATGGTACTGTTACAAGTGCTTTTGCCCGCAATTATATTTATGGAGTTTCCATCTCTGGAGATTTGCCAACAGTTCCAGAAAATCAGGCAACTACGATTCGTTTTGTTTCAATAACACCAACTACAATACGAGTAAGTTGCACACCTGGTAATGGCGATAATCGTATTATTGTAATGCAAACTGATACTACACACGGTTTTATTTTACCAACAGACGATTATGATCCTATTGCAAATCCTATTTATGCTGGTGGAGAACAGGTTGTTTATAAAGGGACAGGTTCAATAGTTACTGTAACTGTACCATCCTCTACTAATGAGTATTTCTTTAGAGTTTTTGATTTTAAAATTAATGATGGTATGACACGTTATATTACATCTAGAGCTTCTGATAATCCGAAACTTTGTGCTTTAGCAACAATAACAACTGACCCAGCAACAAACGTGCGACTGACACGTGCAACATTAGGTGCAACAATATCAAAAAAGAAAAGCACAATTATTGATAGAGGAATGGTTTGGAGTTTAACATCAGGAGACGAATTTTCAAATAATAATGAATTTTCAGAATATGATACTCAGGAGGGTTTCTTTTCATTGAATTTTCCAGATGATCTTTATGGTACTAATAGTATTCCTAGAGGTCAAACAATTTATTTTAAAGGGTATGTTGAGAATATCTCAGGTAAAATATATTCTGCGGAATCAAGTTTTACCAATGTTCCAACTTTTACCGGAACAGGCAATTGGGAAGACAATACTAAATGGAATGTACTCGAAGTTCCAGGAGCAAATGGAGATGCAACTTATGGTAGCATAGATGATAGTCCCGTCATTCACGGAAATTGCACTTTAAATTCATCGAACAGTGTAACAAATTTAACGATAGACAGTAGTTATAAATTATCAATAAATACAGCAACAACCTTAAATATTGATGGTACTGCAACAAATAATAACAGTGTCAATGGTTTACTAATAAAATCTGGTTCTGGTGTTGCGAATGGATCAATTATTTTCGCTAATCCAGGAGCTAATTCAAGCGTTCCCGCATCGGTACAAATGTATTCAAAATCATATTGGGACACTCAATATCACTGGCAGTATTTTGGAATTCCTGTTCAAAGTACTACAGTTGGGACAACATTTACTACCAGTGGAAACAGAGTCAGACAATACAACGAATCTAATATAGATCCGACAAACAGTGATATCGGTTTATGGTTACCATCTGGGATAGGAAATACAATGACATCCAGTGAAAGTTTAGTTCCTGTTGTTGGCTACGAAGTAGTTAAACCATCTGCTTCTACATACACTTTTAAAGGGAATTTGAACACCTCCGATTTTAGCAATTATTCATTAGGTTACACTTCTGGTGCTGATTGGCAAGGAGATAATATTATTACAAATCCATTCGCCGGAGCAATTAACATAGCAAGCATTACATCTTCAAATACAGATGGAGCTGTTTATTTATACAATTCAGGAAGTCGAGAAGAGTGGGAATCAAACAGTGGCAGTTCAATTGATGGTGAAAGTCCCGGTCAATATATTGCATCGAATGGAGCTTATGCGGGGAGTTTAGGAACACCAAATCAAATTCCATCAATGCAAGGCTTTTTGGTAAAAGCAACAGCATCTGGCGCAACAATAACATTACCTTACAGTTCTGTAATAACGAATGAAAAGCCACAGCGCGTTAAACAATTAGCGGCAGCAGAAATAATAGGTTCTAGAATTGATGTTACAGGCACAAAATATGCTGATAAAATGTGGATTTTTACTTCCGATAATTGTAGTAAAAATTTTGATCAGGGATATGACGCAGTTAAACTATTAGGCTCTGCTTCAACTCCCCAAATATACGCTACTGAGGTGGCTGGTGATTATCAGATTGATGCAGTTAATGACATGAATAATACAACATTAAGTTTCATGCCGGGAAGTGAAACAAATCTCAAACTGAAATTTACACATCAAAATATTGAACTGAAATATAGCAAGGTTTATTTAGTAGACTTAGAAGAGAATAAAACGATTGACATTACTGAAAGTGGTTCAGAATATAGCTTTACATCAACATCTACTTCCACTCCTTCGGTAAGATTCAAAATAATTACGACTCCTTCATCCGTAACCTCTGAAAATTCGTTGAATGATAATTCTAAATTAAACATATTTAGTACAAGCAACAATATACTAATTCAAAATGCCACTGATAAATCAGGTCAGGTGTATATTTATAATATGTCCGGTTTGCTTATCCGAACGAACAAGATTCAATCAAATGAACTCACAACAATTTCAAATTTGACTTCGGGAGCGTATATTGTCAAAGCAACTATCGATAATGATAAATATATTGAAAGATTAATCATCCGCTAAATATCATGAATATGAAAAATAAGAAAATATTAATTATTTCATTAGGAACATTTACTGTCATCAGTTTAGTATTGGCATTAATACTATCTCCATTAAGAAGTTATAACTCTGCAAAATTGAATATACTTGATGAATCAAAAGCGGTTCTTGGTGTTGAATTTAATGGGAAAATCAAAAACGCACGAGAAGCGCTAAACAATCAGTATATGCCTAATAGTAGCCTAAATATTGTAGGCAACAAAACATCTTCAAAAGAAGTTTCCAAAACCCAACAAAATACAGGAGCTGGAACACATAATAATGTTGGAAGTGGAGTGACTGCTTATAACAATTACAATAAAACGAGTACAAATGGAGCTACCAATGCTTTTAGTTCAGAAGGTAACAGTTCTAACAAAAATTCAAAGTCTGTTTCTCCATCGAATATAAATATTGGGATGCTTTCTTCAACCCCAACAAACAACAATACAAAAAAAACAAGCTTCAACAATGGTGTGGCATCACTTACTACTGACTTGACGAAAGCTTCAGGTGTTAGCACAAAATTCAGTGTTGATGGTGGACCTCCTCCAAGTGAAGACAACGGCGATGTACCTCCAACACCATCTCTTCCTATTGGTGATGGAATGAACTTTCTCTTAGTACTCGCAGTTGTTTTTACAGGGGTTAAAGCTAAAAGAATATTATTAAATTAAAATAATCAATTCTATTTTAAGAGTCAGCAATTTTTTGTTGACTCTTTTTTTTCATAATATGGATATTTCGTTAATGCTTTCAGTTGTTCCGGTTTTTTTGTACTTTTGCATAAATTATTAAATAAGCTATTATGCAACCGAATATAATTAAATCTGCCATGACAAATGGGTTGATCTTGGGGGTTCTCTTTTCAGTCAATTTTTTACTTTCAGTATCAAAATCAATTCCATTAGTATTATTATCCTATGGGTTGATGGCATTCATTCTTGTTTTAACTTTTCAATTTTCAAAACGATTTAGAGATAAAGAATGTAACGGTATAATAAGTTTTGGAAAATCCTTCTCTTTTATATTACTATCATATTTTTTTGCTGCATTAATTTCCTCTATCGTCAAATTTATATATTTTCAATTTATCAATCCGGAATATCTTTCAAAATTATTAAATGAAAGTATGAAAGCGGTTGAAATGTTGAAACTACCTATTGATAGTGCTTCATACGAACAAATGGAAGGAATGATGAAACCTGCCACTTTTTCACTTCAATTTGTATGGTTGAATGTTTTTATGGGGACTATAATTGGGCTCATTATGTCACCATTTATCAAAAAAGAAAAAAATATTTTTGAGGATTAATATTTACAAATTTTGAAAGACACAACCATGGATATTTCTATTATTGTTCCCCTGTTTAACGAGGAAGAATCATTACCAAAACTTTTTGAATGGATAGAGAAAGTCATGACTGAAAACAAATTCAGTTACGAAATAATTTTTGTAAATGATGGGAGTACTGATAAATCATGGCATGTCATTGAAGAATTACAAAAAAAATCTTCTAATGTCAGAGGGTTAAAATTCAAGCACAATTACGGAAAATCTCCAGCTTTATATTGTGGCTTTGTTGCTGCAAAAGGAGATGTTGTCATAACAATGGATGCTGACCTTCAAGACAGCCCTGATGAAATTCCGGGACTTTATGCAATGATTAAAACGGAAGATTTCGATTTGGTGTCCGGTTGGAAAAAGAAAAGGTACGATTCGAAACTTTCGAAGAATTTACCATCTAAAATATATAACGCTACTGCCCGAAAGGTCACCGGATTAAAACTGCATGATATGAACTGTGGTTTAAAAGCCTATAAAAACGAAGTAGTAAAAAATATTGAAGTGTATGGCGAGATGCACCGTTATATTCCTTTTTTAGCAAAAAATGCAGGATATACAAAAATCGGGGAAAAGGTTGTTGAGCATCGTAAACGTCAATTTGGGGAAACAAAATTCGGTCTAAATCGGTTTGTTAACGGTTATCTCGACTTGATGACCTTGTGGTTTCTTTCCAAGTTCGGAAAAAAACCTATGCATTTTTTTGGATTAATTGGCAGCTTGATGTTTATACTGGGATTTTTCGCCGTTGTTGCAGTTGGTATAAATAAGTTGATTGCAATAGTTAGCCATGTAAATGCACCGTTAGTTACAGATAGCCCATATTTCTACTTGTCGATATTGGCAATGGTATTAGGAACTCAACTTTTCTTAGCAGGATTTGTTGCTGAAATAGTAGCCCGAAATTCGAGTGAAAGAAATAACTATAAAATTGAAAAAGAAATTTAGCCGAATTTTTAATTGAAATAAACGTATAAAATGAAACAGCTCTTACTTGTTGGATTTGGAGGTTTTATCGGAAGCATCTTACGCTATCTGGTGTCGAAATTAAACTTGTACTGGCATTTTTTATCATTACCCATTGGAACACTTTCGGTAAATATTCTGGGTAGTTTTATCATTGGATTGCTTGTAGGGGTTTCCACCAAAAGTGAAATAATTTCTCCTGATTTACGTTTGTTTTTAATGGTCGGCTTTTGTGGTGGTTTCACTACCTTTTCGTCTTTTTCAAATGAAAATATGATGCTGATACAAAACGGACAGATATTTACTGCATTATTATATACCGGTTTAAGTATTTTTCTAGGTTTTATTGCAGTTTATCTTGGTTATTTAAGTTCTAATCTTTTATAATACAATGGTTCGTTATAAAACAATTTATTAATTTAGTATTCAGGCAATTAAAACGATTAACCCTTTTAAAATATCAAATATATTTTTTTTAATTAAACGCAAAGAACGCTAAGCATAATAATTTTGTAATATACAGTACTTCATATATATATATATGCAAAGAACGCAAAGAGAAAAACTTGAAGTTTTTCTTGGCGGCTTAGCATCTTGGCGCCTTTGCGCCTGCCTGCTGCAGGTAGGTTGAAAAATAAAATTTTATAACGAACTATTGATAATATGGACACAAATGAAAACAGTATTCTGAAAATTTATGCAAGTAGTACTGATAAGATCGGTACCGATTTGCTTTACGAACATATAGTTGTTTTAGCAAAGAAAAAATCAATTGCTGGTATTACTGTTTATCGTGGGATAATGGGATTTGGGTTAAGTAATAACGAAATTGAGACTTCCCGATTTTGGGAATTAACAGAAAAGCTTCCCATTGTTATTGAAATGATTGACAAAACTCAAATACTTGAAAACTTTTATCAGTTTATTTTAAATGATCTTAGACTACTCCCTAAAGGCTGCCTTGTAACAATGCACCCAATTGAAATTAAATTTCAAAAGACAGGAAATAAAAAATAATTTATTAAACAAAGCTAATGGATACATTGGAAATTTTGAAAATCGTATTACCGGCATTACTTGTTTTAATCACAGCTTATCTGCTGATTGATAAATTATTGCGAAGTGATGAAAAAAGGAGAAAATTTGAATTGTTTAAGAATAATTTATCTGTCACTACGCCTCTTCGCCTTAGAGCCTACGAACGATTGATCTTAGTTTTGGAAAGAACAAATCCCAATATATTATTATTGAATACCATAAAGTCTGACATGACTAGCCGGGATTTACATACCGCTTTATTAAGTTCTATACGTCAGGAATTTTCACACAATTTATCTCAACAAATTTACGTTAGTAACGAAAGTTGGAATTATTTTCGTTCGGCGCAGGAAAGTTTACTCCGTTTGGTAAATACTTGCGCTGCTCAATGCAATCCAAACGAAAAGGCCGGCATTCTAGCTGAGCGGATTATTCAGGTTTTTAGCAATAGCGAACAGACCCCAACTGAATTAGCAATAAGTAAACTTAAGGAAGAGGTTCAATCTCTGTTTAAAGTATAAATTCAATGATTAATTATGACAAAAAAAATAGTTTCATTATTTCTTTTACTGCTTGTCTTCTATTTATCATCATGTACCAATGATGAAGAATGTAGAAAGAACAGATATGTGAATCTGGAGCTTGGAATTTATCATGTTACCTATAATGCTACGACAGAGACAAGTACTAAAACATCATTAAGTATTGATAGTATTACAATAAATGGGGTGAAAGAAATAAATGGAATCTCTATAATAATTGATTCGATATTTTATAACAACGAAAAAGGAGTCAGTGAGTTAACTTTAGCACTCGATAAATCTACGAATCAATCGGTTTTTCTTGCACAGTTTAATAATGTTACGGACACCTTAACCATTTTGTATACGCCATACGACTATTATCTTTCTCTCGAATGCGGTTGTATAAAAACATTCTCAATTGATACGGTTTTAACCACTAATAATTTTATCGATTCGATTAAGATTACGAATCATAATGTAACAAATGTCGATGCAGAACACATACAGATTTATAAGTAGTTTTTTGTTCCTTTTGTTTGTTATAAGTGGAGGGGCGCAGGAAAAGAAAACTGATACAAACATACCAAAACCTGTCTTGTTTAATGGTATTACAATTCATGCAGATGTTTCTTCGTTAGTAAGCTATTATATTTCTAGTGGTGAAACATTTTCGTCAGAAGGCGGTCTGCAATTTGATTTAAGACATAAGTTCTATCCAATAGTTGAAATTGGTTTTGCTGGAGCAAATAAAATTACGTCAGATGATATTGAATTTAAGACCAGTGGAGTTTTTGGTCGAGTAGGAATTGATCTAAATTTATTAAAACAAAAAGAAAATTCAAAGCCTCTGAACAATATGTTTTTGGGCGGGATTAGAATAGGTTTTACAAATTTCTCATACGATGTTTCAAATGTAACAATTAGCAATGAATATTGGGGACCCGATGAAATTTTAAATTACAATAATCAATCGGCTACAAAAGTTTGGTACGAAATAGTTGCCGGTGTAAAAGTTGAGGTAATTAAAAATATTTATATGGGTTGGACGGTTAGAAACAAGCATCTATTGAATCAAGACGTTGTAGGCGAAATTTCGCCATGGTATATTCCCGGATTTGGTATAAATTCTTCAAGCGCCTGGGGATTTAACTATACTATTGGATATCATTTTTAATATAAAACAGTCAAAAAATGAAGTATCATTATCAATTTATATAAAATACTTCACTTTATAATGAGTAATATTGCATAAAATAGTGAATCACAAAATAATAATTATTTGAACAAGAAAATAGGATTGAATCCATTCAAAATTCAAGTAATAAGAAATTGATATTATTTTTAATCTCTTAATAAACAAATTTCAAATAGAAACATAAAGTATTCATTTTCAATATTTCTATGATTTGTTGGAAGATAGAATCTTTTGGAAACTTAATACAAAAATAAACTTTATAAATATAATCTATTAAATTATGAATTCTACACAAGTTCTAAATCGTGCAGCCAATAACATTCGTATATTAGCCGCAGCAGCAGTTGAAAAAGCTAAATCTGGACATCCCGGTGGTGCAATGGGTGGAGCTGATTTTATCAATGTTCTTTATTCCGAATTTTTGGAATATGATCCACAAAACCCAAAATGGCAAGGTCGCGATCGCATGTTTCTTGACCCGGGGCATATGTCGCCAATGTTGTATTCAGTTTTAGCATTTACCGGAAAATATACTATGGAAGAGTTGGCTCAATTCCGTCAGTGGGGTAGCGCAACACCGGGACATCCTGAAGTAAATATTATGCGAGGAGTTGAAAACACTTCGGGACCACTTGGACAAGGTCACACTTATGCTGCTGGTGCAGCTATTGCGGCCAAATTTTTAAAAGCACGATTTGGAGATGTCATGAACCAGACCGTATATACTTATATTTCCGATGGTGGTGTTCAGGAAGAAATTTCGCAGGGAACAGGTCGTATTGCAGGTCACTTAGGATTAAATAACCTGATTATGTTCTACGATTCAAACGATATTCAACTTTCTACTGTAACAAAAGATGTTACCAGCGAAAATGTTGCTCAAAAATACCTGGCATGGGGATGGAAAGTAATTGAAATAGATGGTGGTAATGTAGAGCAAATCCGCAAAGCCCTGGTAGAAGCAAAAGCTGAAACCGAAAAACCTACTTTGATAATTGGTAAAACTATCATGGGTAAAGGTGCTCGCAAAGCCGATGGTTCTAGTTTTGAAAATCAATGTGCAACTCACGGTATGCCATTGAGCGAATGTGGTGCTTCCTTCGACGAAAGTATCAAAGAATTAGGTGGTGACCCACAAAATCCATTCGTATTGTTCCCTGAAACAGTGGAATTATATGCAAAACGTGCTGAAGAATTGAAAGTGATTGTTGCTGCCAAACAAGCGGCTAAAGCTGAATGGGCAAAAGCAAATCCTGAATTAGCGGCTAAACTTGAATTTTTCTTCTCCGGTAAAACAAATATGAATTGGGATGCAGTAGTTCAAAAACCAGGACAAGCAACCCGTACTGCTTCGGCAACTGTTTTGGCTGAATTGGCTAAACAAGTTGAAAACATGATAGTAGCAAGTGCCGATTTATCAAACTCTGATAAAACCGATGGGTTCTTGAAAAAGACAAAAGCATTCAAAAAAGGTGATTTTTCAGGGGCTTTTCTTCAAGTGGGTGTTTCTGAGTTAACTATGGCATGTTTGAGTATTGGTATGAGCTTACACGGCGGAGTTATACCAGCTTGTGCTACTTTCTTTGTATTCTCTGACTACATGAAGCCAGCTGTACGTATGGCTGCTTTGATGGAACAACCTGTGAAATTTATCTGGACTCACGATGCATTCCGCGTAGGTGAAGATGGACCAACTCACGAACCTGTTGAACAAGAAGCTCAAATCCGTTTGATGGAAAAATTGAAAAACCACAAAGGTCATAACTCGACGTTGGTTCTTCGTCCGGCAGATGTTGAAGAATGTACAGTGGCTTGGAAAATGGCTTTAGAAAACACTCAAACTCCTACAGCATTGATTTTTTCACGTCAGAATATTGCTGATCTTCCTGCCGCTACTGATCGTAAAACAGAAGCAAGACAAGCTCTAAAAGGTGGTTACGTGGTTGAATGTGATGGAAATCCTGATGTAATCCTGGTTGCTTCAGGTTCTGAAGTTTCAACCTTGTATGAAGGAGCTAAATTATTACGTGCCGATGGCATTAAAATACGATTGGTGTCAGTTCCATCAGAAGGTTTATTCCGCAGTCAGTCCGAAGAATATCAGGAAAGTGTTTTGCCTAAAGGGGCAAAAATATTTGGTCTTACCGCAGGCCTTCCTGTAAACTTGCTCGGATTAGTTGGTGCAAATGGTAAAATATGGGGATTAGAATCATTTGGTTTCTCAGCACCATATAAAGTATTAGACGAAAAACTTGGTTTTAACGGACAAAACGTTTACAATCAGGTAAAAGCAATGTTATAATAACCTAAGCTCGAAAAGAGTTTAAAAAATAAAACTCTCAACATTCTAAAGGATGAATTACTCCCCTTTAGAGGTTGGGAGTCTATTTATTTATGGACATACTTTCCATCATTATCATAGGAATCGGACTCGCAATGGATTGTTTTGCCGTTTCGGTTAGTAAAGGTATTTGTGCAAAAAAATACTTTTTTTGGTTAACATTCCGAATGGCCATATTGTTTGGTTTATTTCAGGCAATAATGCCTTTAATTGGCTATTATGCAGGAGCAAGCTATGCAGAACAAATGAAGTCAATTGATCATTGGCTTGCATTTGGACTACTCGGAGTTATTGGAGGGAAAATGATATTTGAAGGATTAAAAACTCCCGATACGGAATGTAAGAACCCTCCAAATCCATTCAAATGGACATCACTTCTGTCCCTTGCATTTGCAACCAGTATTGATGCTTTAGCAACCGGAATTGTCTTCATTCCCTATCCACATATTATATGGAGAGCAATTGCAATAATTGGTTCTATCAGCTTTCTTTTTACATTTCTAGGGATGTATCTTGGAATTCATTTCGGGAAACGTTTTCATGTAAAAGTTGAAGTTTTAGGAGGACTTATTTTAATAGGTATAGGTATAAAAATATTAATTGAACATCTAACCAATTAATAACAAAGAGGGTTCATCGTGAACTTTGAATTTGAAATTTATGAATTTAAAGAAAAATTTCTTACTGCTATTTATTTCGTTGACAACAGTAGCAATGTCTGAAGATTCGGCTGTTAGTTTTAAATTTTACGGTTTTGTTCGTAATGACATTTTTTACAATTCTCGTCAGAATGTAGAGTCAACAGATGGAGCATTTCATCTTTTTCCTAAACCGGTTGAGTTATTAGACGGTAAAGACAAAAATGCAGTATCACAAGCAGAAATGTTGAGTGTTGCAACCCGATTAGGAATGGATATCACAGGAAGTCCAATACTTGGTGCAAAATCCTCAGCTAAAATCGAAGCTGATTTTTCAGGATTCTCTCAGAATTTCTATGTTATGCGCTTACGACAAGCATATACAAAATTAAACTGGTCAAACACGGAATTGCTAATTGGTCAAACTTGGCATCCTTTATTTGGAAGTGTAATGCCCTCACTTACAAACTTAAATGTAGGAGCCCCCTTTCAACCTTTTAATCGGAGTCCACAAGTAAGATTAAAACAGAATTTATGGAAAACAATCTCACTAACTGCAGCTGCATCATACCAAATGCAAAATTTATCACAAGGACCGATTGGTTCTAGTCCGACCTATCTTAAAAATTCATTATTACCCGATCTATTTATTGGAGCAGAAGGTAAAACGAGTCACTGGACATCAGGAATTGGATTTGATGTAAAAACGATTAAGCCATCAGTCGAGAAATTAACTTCATCAAGTGCGATAATATACACTCAATATGTAAATAAAAGTTTCCAAATTAAAGCTAAAAGCTTATGGGGAGGGAATTTAAGTGATTATTTAATGTTGAGCGGTTATGGGATTACCGATAGTATTAATGGAAATCCTACTTACACAAATTTCAACATCTCAAGTTCATGGTTAAATGTAGTTTATGGGTCAACTTTTCAAGCCGGAATTTTCCTCGGTTTATCAAAGAATTTCGGAACAAATAAATTGCTGGCTGCAAATACCGGTAACATATTTACAGCATATGGATATGGATATTATCAGGATACACAACAATTACTTGATCGTTTAATTCGTATTCAGCCCTATATTTGCTACAATTTTCCCAACTTAAAAGTTGGTCTGGAATACGATTTGACATCAGCGCAATACGGAACATTAAAAAGTGATGGTTTAGTGTCAAGCCCTTACAATATCAACAATACTAGAGTCGTACTATCTGTAAGTTATTTGTTCTAATTCAAAAGAAAAAGGCTATCTCATTAGAAATGAAACAGCCTCCTATCGAAATTTCAGTTTTTTTATTTAGAGATATAGTTTACAATCCACTCTCCTACTTCTGATGTGGAATATGCTTTATTGTTATTAGAAATATCTTCAGTTACTATATTTGCATCCATACTGGCAGCTACAGCTTCACGAATCAAAGCGCCTTCTTCCATCATGCCAAATGCATATTCGAACATTAAGGCAGCTGACAATATTGTAGCCAAAGGATTAGCTATGTTTTTTCCTTTAGCTTGAGGATATGAACCGTGAATAGGTTCGAACACAGAAGTGTGAATACCTACAGAAGCTGAAGGTAGCATTCCCAACGAACCGGTAATAACAGAAGCTTCGTCAGTAAGAATGTCACCAAAAAGATTTTCAGTTACCAACACATCAAAACTCTTTGGCCATTGAATAATTCTCATAGCTGCATTATCAACAAACATAAATTCTGTTTCAATTTCAGGATATTGTGCCGCAATTTCCTGACCAATCTGACGCCATAAACGAGAAGTTGCCAACACGTTTGCTTTATCCACAATAGTCACTTTTTTATTGCGTTGACCGGCATATTTATATGCTAAATGTAAAATACGTTCTACTTCTTCGCGAGTATAAATACAGGTGTCGTAAGCAGTATTACCATCTTCTGATCTTCCTTGAGGTTTTCCAAAATACAATCCACCGGTTAATTCACGAATACACATAAAATCTGCTCCATCCACCAAGTCAGCTCTTAAAGGAGATTTATGTATCAATGAAGGAAATGTAGTTACCGGACGAATATTAGCATACAATCCAAGATCTTTACGCATTTTCAGCAATCCTTGTTCAGGACGAACTTTTGCTGAAGGATTATTGTCATATTTCGGATCGCCTATTGCTCCAAAAAGGACAGCATCCGATTTCATACAAAGTTCATGTGTTGCCTTAGGATAAGGTTCTCCAACTTCATCTATCGCACATGCTCCTACAATAGCATATTCATATGTTAGTTCGTGTCCGAACTTTTTACAAACTGCTTTTGTTACATTTAATGCTTGTTCAACTATTTCGGGACCGATCCCGTCCCCCGGTAAAATGGCAATGTTCAATTTTTTTGTGCTCATATATTCTCTTTATTTTATTAAATATTTCATTTAAAACACAGTTATCTTGGTGATTTTTATTTATTAGCTATGTTGTTATAATTATTTACTATATTTGTAGTATCAATCTTAAAACTAAACTATTATGAGTTATTTATTATTTGCAATAGCAGCATTTATGGCTGTTGTTACAGCGTTTATTTTAAATTCAATGTCGAAGACGAAAAAGTATTCATTTTTAAATAGAGTATTAGTGTTAATATTTTCTATATCTATTTATATTATGTTAGCTATTTATCTCCTTCAACAGAAAAATTTATAAAAAAAGTTCTCAATCAATAATGTTTAACATTTTAATTGTTGCTTTTATAGCAGCTACTGTTTGATCCCCATCTAATCCACGGGTTTTAAACACTTTTTCGTTAATCCTCCAGGTTATAATAGTTTGTACAAAAGCATCGGTTTTTCCTCCAGGAGGAATTACGACTACATAATCTAATAATTCAGGTGTTGGTTTATTCAAACTTTTATAAATTTTCCACATTGCTTTCGAAATCGCATTATATTGTCCATCTCCCGATGCCGATTGTTCATAAACCTCACCTCTGATTTCCATTTTTACGGTTGCCATTGGACGAATGCCATAAGTAAGTGATAATGAGTAATTCAACAATTTAACAATTTGTTCAACCTGTTCATTTTTCAAAACATCAGAAACAATATATGGAAGTTCATCCAGCGAAACGGTTTCTTTTTTATCCCCTAATTCAATAACTCTGGTAGTAACCCTTTTCATCATATCGTCATCCAGTTCAATGCCTAACAATTGAAGGTTTTTCAGAATATTAGCTTTTCCTGACGTTTTACCGAGTGCATATTGTCTCTCACGGCCAAAACGTTCTGGCAATAAATCGTTGAAATAGAGATTCTTTTTATTGTCACCATCAGCATGTATACCGGCCACCTGAGTAAATACATTTTCACCAATCACCGGTTTATTAGGTGGAATTCTGATACCCGAATAGGTTTCAACGACCTTACTTACCGAATTGATTTTATTTTCAATCAAATTAGTTTCCACATTTAAATGATCGTGCAATACGGTAAGGACACTCGAAAGTGGAGCATTTCCTGCACGTTCACCTAAACCATTTACAGTAACATGAACTCCCTGAACACCGGCTTTTACCGCTGCAAAAACATTTGCCACTGCAAAATCGTAATCGTTATGAGCATGAAAATCGAAGTGCAATTCGGGATAACGCGAAATCATTTTTTCGCAAAAAGACCTGGTTTCATCCGGATTTAAAATACCTAAAGTATCGGGCAACATAAAACGTTTGATAGATTCATTTTTCAATGAGTCTACCAGAAAATAAACATACTCCTCCGATAAACGCATACCATTCGACCAATCCTCTAAATATAAATTGACCAAAATATCCATTTCAGCAGCATCTTTCAGCAGTTGTTTTATATCAGATACATGTTCTTCGGGCGTTTTCTTTAATTGGTGTGTACAATGATTCAACGAACCTTTACACAATAAATTTATTACCCTGCAACCGGCACCTTTTATCCAGTCCAATGATAATTTACCATCAACAAATCCCAACACTTCTATTTTATCAATGTGTCCACGAGAACGTGCCCATTGAGAGATTTTTTTCACAGAATCAAATTCTCCATTGGAAACACGCGCTGATGCAATTTCAATTCTATCGACACATAATTCTTCGAGTAAAAGTCTTGCAACACTCAGTTTCTCATGAGGTGAAAATGAAACTCCTGACGTCTGCTCTCCATCACGAAGTGTGGTATCCATTATTTCTACAGCCCTCTTTAATTCACCCGATAAGGGAAAAAGGGAACTGTTTTTTTTTTGAATTAATTTACTCATATAAAGTGTTTTCAAATAATAAATACTCTTTCTTGAAAATCTCCCCTTCGGGAAAATTTAGAAGGTCTTTGTTTGTTCGTAAGCTTTTGTAAGATCTTTTTTACTCAACAGATAATCAATATCATCGAGTCCGTTCAACAAACATTCTTTTTTGTAAGCATTAATTGTAAAAGGTTCTTTTCGGCCTGTCGAATTATTGGTAATTGTTTGATTTACCAAGTCAATTGTCAGAGTTGACTCCGGATTTTCATTTACATTACTGAAAATTTCAGCAAGGAATTCCGTTGAAACCACAACGGGTAAAACACCATTATTCAATGCATTGTTTTGAAAAATATCGGCAAAGAAACTAGAGACAACCACTTTGAAACCATAACCGTCAATTGCCCAAGCTGCATGTTCACGACTTGAACCTGAACCGAAGTTTTTACCGGCTACAAGAATAGAACCTTTAAAAGTCGAATTATTCAATACGAAATCTGCTTTCGGACTTCCGTCTTTGTTATAACGCCAGTCGGCAAAAAGATTATCACCAAAACCATTTTTATCAGTCGCTTTCAAAAAGCGGGCAGGTATAATCTGATCAGTATCCACATTCTCGATAGGAAGTGGCACTACTGTCGAAGTAAGTTTTATAAATTTTTCCATTTTAATATATATTAGCACACTGAAACCACAGAATTAACAGAATATCACTGTTATTATCTACATTTTCTTGTGCAATTTCTTTTATTCTTTTCTATCGTTTGTATAAATAATTCTTTTCAATTCAGCTTTTTTACCAAAATTTAAAAGCAATCCGACTTCTAGATCACAAGCTTTTAAATAATTTATAAGTTGATATTCATGTTCTTTACATATACTTTCTACGGCTTTTAATTCCAGAATTACTTTTCCTTCAACTACAATGTCAGCATAAAAAACGCCTACTATTTTTTCCTTGTAATAAACATTGATTGGTTTTTCTGTTTCACATTTCAATCCAGTTTCTGTCAATTCCAGATATAATGCATTCTTATATACTTTTTCTAAGAAACCAAATCCCAGTTTATAATGAACTTGATAAAATGCATGTAGTATCTCGTCGGTCAATTCCTTATGTAAGATAATCAAGAATTGTGTTATTGTGTTATTCCGTTAAATCCGTTTAGTCTGTGTGCTAAGAACGTGGATCAGTAATGCGCCCTGATATAGCTGCAGCCGCTGCTACAAGCGGACCGGCAAGAATAGTTCTCGCTCCTGGCCCCTGACGACCTTCGAAATTACGGTTTGATGTCGACACAGCATATTTTCCGGCAGGAACTTTATCATCGTTCATAGCCAAACAAGCCGAACAGCCCGGTTGACGCAAAGCAAAACCTGCTTCTGTCAGAACTTCAAACAAACCTTCTTCACGAATTTGTTTCTCCACCATCCAACTTCCGGGAACCAACCATGCAACAACATTGTCAGATTTCTTTTTGCCTTTTACATAATTGGCAAAAACACGAAAATCTTCGATACGACCATTGGTACAACTTCCAAGAAAAACATAATCAATGGCTTTCCCTTCCAACTTTTCACCGGCAGTGAATCCCATATATTCCAATGATTTTTGGAAAGAGATGCGACCTACTTCGTCAATTGATTCAAGAGTTGGAATTGAATCTGTGATCCCCATTCCCATACCCGGATTTGTTCCGTAGGTAATCATTGGTTGAATATCAGCAGCGTCATACTCAAATTCTTTATCGAATGTTGCGCCTTCGTCTGTTTTCAATGTTTTCCAGTAAGCCAGTTGTTTATTCCAGTCTTCTCCTTTTGGAGCAAATTCACGACCTTCAACATACGCAAAAGTTGTATTATCAGGTGCAATCATACCTCCACGTGCTCCCATTTCGATAGAAAGGTTACAAACGGTCATACGTTCTTCCATGCTCATATTACGAATAGCTTCGCCGGCATATTCTACAAAATATCCTGTAGCACCACCGGTAGTAAGTTTCGAAATCATATAAAGAGCTAAATCTTTAGCCGAGACCCCAACACCAAGTTTACCGTTAAAAGTGATTCGCATGGTTTTAGGTCGGGATTGTAATACACATTGTGTTGCCAACACCATTTCCACTTCGCTGGTACCAATTCCGAAAGCAATTGCTCCGAAAGCACCGTGAGTAGAGGTATGACTGTCGCCACAAACGATAGTTGCGCCAGGATGTGTAAAACCATTTTCAGGACCGATAATATGCACTACACCATTCTTATCATGTCCAAGTGGGTAAAATAACGGCATATTAAAATCAGTTGCATTTTTTGCAAATGTATCCAACTGATTCCGGGAAATCGGATCTTTCACCGGTTGATCCTGATTCATAGTTGGTGTGTTATGATCGGCTGTCATAGTCGTTTTTTCAGGACGATAAACTTTCAATCCACGGGCACGAAGTCCGTTAAAAGCCTGTGGACTTGTCACTTCATGACAAAAATGACGATCGATGTACAATTGTGTAGGGCCATTTTCAACGGATGATACTACATGGGCATCCCAAATTTTATCAAATAGGGTTTGACCCCCATTCCCCCTAAAGGGGGTTTCTTGCGTTTTTGAATTCATATTTTTTATTGCTATATAATCTAAAATAGTATTTTTATAACATCTTGAGTTTTTATTCCCCTTTAGGGGTTAGGGGCACTTATTTCACAAACTGATTAATTGCATTTATATAGGCTTCCACCGAAGCAGCAACAATATCTGTATTTGCTCCAAAACCGTAATAAACAATTCCTTCGTGTTCCACCTGCATATGTACTTTACCTACATCATCGCTTCCACGGTTAATAGCCTGAATGGTAAATTCCTGCAATGACATTTTGCGTTTAATAATCTGTTTTAGGGCTTTGATTGCTGCATCTACCGGACCATTTCCTGATGAAGCTGCTTCAAATTTTTCGTTGGCAATAACCAAGCCGATACTGGCAACAGCCTTCACTCCTACTCCGGAAGTTACTTGCAGATAATCCAGTTTAATACGCTGTTTTTCAGTCCGTTCCTGACCGGCAAGTACCATTACATCATCATCGTTGATATCTTTCTTTTTATCGGCAAGTTTCAAAAATTCTTCATAAATTATATCCAAATTCTTACCTTCCACATCAACACCCAACACATTCAAACGATGTTTCAATGCTGCACGACCGCTACGAGCTGTCAAAACTATGGAATTTTTATCAATTCCTACATCAGTAGGATCCATTATTTCATAACTTTCACGATTTTTCAATACGCCATCCTGATGAATTCCCGATGAATGGGCAAATGCATTTCGTCCAACAACTGCTTTATTTGCCTGAACAGGCATATTCATTAAGCTGGAAACCAAACGACTGGTAGAATATATTTTTTGCGTATTAATCTGCGTTTCGATATTCATACCTTTGTGACATTTCAGAATCATGGCAATTTCTTCCAATGAAGTATTTCCTGCCCGTTCACCGATGCCGTTCATGGTAACTTCCACCTGACGTGCACCATTCAATACTCCGGAAATAGTATTAGCAGTAGCCATTCCCAAATCGTTATGACAATGGGTTGAAATAATGGCATTGTGTACACCTTTTACATTGTCCATCAGAAATTTTATTTTTTCGCCAAATTCCCATGGCAAACAGTAACCTGTTGTATCAGGGATATTTACTACAGTAGCTCCAGCTTTAATAACCGCCTCCACTACCCTTGCCAGATACTCATTATCGGTACGACCGGCATCCTCGCAATAAAATTCCACATCTTCGACGTATTTTTTTGCATATTTCACCGCTGAAATAGCCCGTTCCAAAATTTCTTCCTGATTAGAATTAAATTTATGTTTGATATGAAATTCAGAAGTACCAATTCCGGTATGAATACGTTTATTTTTTGCATATTGGAGGGCTTCGGCAGCCACGTCAATATCTTTTTGAACTCCGCGCGTCAAAGCGCAAATTGTGGGCCATGTAACTGCTTTTGATATTTCAACTACCGATTTAAAATCTCCGGGACTTGAAATAGGAAAACCTGCTTCTATAACATCCACTCCCAAAGTTTCCAAAGCCTTAGCCACCTGAATTTTTTCAATGGTGTTTAACTGGCATCCGGGAACTTGTTCACCATCGCGTAATGTGGTGTCGAAAACAAATAATCTATCCATATTGTTTATATTTACTATTTTTTCATTTACGATTGAAATATGAAACTTGTTTATAAAAACAATCTTATTTCTTTAACTATCATTAAACCCAATTCTCTTTTCTTTCTCCCTCTCCTCTTGGAGAGGGTTGGGGTGAGGTCAAAAAAAAGCCTTTCGCACCGAAGTGAGAAAGGCTTTTATATATTTTCTATTGTACAATTACATACATACCAAACTCACTTCTACTTGTTTTGCAAGAGAATAATAATACCGAGTAGGAGAATATGTAAATAATTTCTGTTCATGTCGTTTTTAATTTCGCTGCAAAGATAAATCATTTTTTTCAATCAACAAATACAAAGTGATATTTTTTATATTATTTTTCTATCAATTCAGAATAAAAAAAGTGCAAAATCGATTGTTTTTAAAGAAATACACAATAAATAATGATGTCTACATTCATATTATGATTTACTGATGAAACAATCTTTTTAAAAAATAGTTCTCGGTTAACCATCTTTTCTGCAGAACAAAATTATTTTAAACATTACAATTCTATTATTTTATTGAGTTTACAATAAATAATTGTAAAATATTATTTACATTTGTTGTCCTGAGTTTTCTTGCTGAGAAGCCTGAATATTCACACTTATTCATCTATTTTCCTAACTGATTCCTTTTTCATATAACTAAAAACTCTTTTCTTATGACACATTGTAAATTTACATCAGCGATTTCGGGTCGAAATTTTTCTTTTTTTGGGTTATTTGGAGTGAAGTTTCTTAGTGTACTACTTATACTACTACTTGTAAGTGGGGAGAGTTGGGGACAATTATATTGGAATACTAATGGAACAACTGCGGCATGGACTACTGCCAATTGGGGAACTTCTTCATCCGGCACATTTAATAATCCATGGGTAGAAAATTCAGATGTTGTGTTTACAGCAAATTCAGCTATAACTTATATAACAAAAACTTCAATAGGTAATGTAACTTTAGCTGATGGTGTAAATGTAACAGTAACAACTGCAGGCACACTATATACCAATGAGACAGTAAGAACATTCACTATTGGGATAGGGAGCGTTTTAACATGGACTTCTCAACCGGTTCAAAGCAATTCAAGTTCTGGATTTATCAAAAGCGGAGCAGGAACATGGAATATTGGTGCACAAAGTAATGATTATAATGGTGGATTTACTTTAAATGATGGAACAACTATTGTGAGTGGATCAAACTCATTCGGAGGTACTGGGTCATTACTAACTATAAACGGTGGTATCATTCAAACGTCTTTGAATAAAACATACTTGAACAATATAAATATCGGTGGTGATTTTACGTTTACAGGAACTGGAGAAACTGTCTTTAGTGGATTAGTAAACCTTGGTTCAACCTCTAGGATGTTAACAAATTCTATTTCCAGCGGGAGTAAAACATTTTCAGGAGTCATATCTGGGATTTCAGGAACTGGAATTACATTAATAGGAAGCAGTGCTTATCCAATCAATTTTACTTCAAACAACACATACAATGGAGTTACTATAATAAATGGATCTACCCTGATTTTAAACGCAACAGGCGGTGCATTAAGCCCAGGAAATGCCGTTTCAATTGGTGGAGGAACTTTAGAAATTGCTCAATCACAAACCATTGGCAATTTCACTATGACCTCAGGAACTTTAAAAGTTGATGCAGGACAAACACTGACAATTACCGGAACTTATGATGTCACAGGTGGCACTATTAACAATTTGGGCACAATAATTTTGAAAGGTACTTCTGCTCAAAATTTCCCTGGTAGTTCTGTAACAATAAATAATGGAACCTCCGGACAAATGACAAACCTAACCATTGATAACAGTAATGGGGCTTCATTAGATAACTCTCTAACAATCAACACACTTACCATTAATTCTTCATCAAAACTCAATGTAAATATTGGGATAACTATTAATGCGACTACGTTTAATATTAATAGCGATGAAAATGGTACAGGCACATTTATAAACAACGGAACTTTCTCTGCAACGACATCGAAGGTTCAACAATATCTTTCTTCAGCACGTAACTGGTATATATCGTCACCTGTAACCGGTGCGACTGTTCCAACCGGTAAAACCTATTTTGGATACCAAGAACCAGGAGACAATATTGCCAGAACTGTAACCGGTGAAACAGATTATTGGAAGGCTTATGCTGCAACATCGGGACTTACAGTTGGCAAAGGCTATATTGCTCAACCTACCGAAGCAATAACATTGGAATTTACAGGAACATTAAATTCAGGAACTGTTGGTCCACTTACTTTAACCCGAACAACATTAGCCACCAAACCAGGATTTAATTTAGTGGGAAATCCATTCCCCGCTTATTTAAACATAGATGGATTAGAAAGTAATACAGATTTAGAACCAAGTTATTGGTACAGATCTTATAATTCAGGATATGTTTTTGACACTTATAATATCCCAAGTGAATTGAGTACTGGGTTAAGCGGATTGAGTGTTAGTAAATTCATTCCTCCTATGCAGGCTTTTTGGTTAAGGGTGGCTAATGGTAGCTCAACAGCATCTGTCTCCTTCTCAAGCACAAACTGCGTTCATCAGAATAATGAAAACAATAAATTCAGAGCCCCATCATCGACTAAATCAGAACAAAAAGTGTTGAGGTTAATGGTTTCAAACGGAACTTATTCTGACGAAACTATTCTGTATGCCAATCCAAATGCTTTAGATGGATTTGACCAGTACGATTCTCATAAATACTCAAACAATAATATTGTCATACCGGAAATTTACACACAAATTGGCTCGGAACAATTAGTTATCAACGGTATGAGTTCTCTTCCGATTAATACTGTAATACCGTTAGGTTTTAAATCGTTGAAAAAAGGACTGAATTCTTTTAGTATGAAGGCTTCACAATTTTCTAATTTCGATTCTGATATTAAAGTAGTACTGAAAGATGTAGAAAACACTTCGAATTCTGAAACTGATATTACTGATGGCACTCCATATTCATTTACTTCTGATTCAATTACAACAGAGAGTCGTTTTTCAATTATTTTCAAATCAATTTCCGGAACAACAGCTTTAAACACTGAAATTGAAGATAATATTGTGATTTATAAAAATGCTGACAACCACATTTCAGTTAAAACAAACAACAATATTGAAGGCAACATCAATGTTTACAATAGTCTCGGTCAGAAAGTGGTAGATAAACCAATGACAGGAAATTTGACTATTATAGAGAATCCACTTAAAGCAGGAATCTATATTGTAACAGTTACAAATTCAGTTAAAACATCAGCTAAACAGGTGGTTATATTTTAATCTTTGACATTAATTTTATAAATTGCAATTCATTCCTGCTGCTGGCAGTTTAACAAAACAACACTAACAACATGAGAACTAAGAAAAGTACAACGAAAAAAGAATATATTGCACCGGAGGTAATTGAAATAATTCTTGACAATGAAATTTCATTGTCATTAGATTCACTTCCACCCTATGGACCGGGAGAATCAATTGGCACAGCTCCCGAGTATTTAAACAAGGATCCATATAAAATTGAAAACGTTTAATACTCGAATTAAAGTATCTAAAAATCCCTGAAATAAAAATATTTCAGGGATTTTGTCTTTTAGATATTGCCATTTAGATATGAGTATAAAAAAACCTATACAAAGGGCATACTCACTAAAGCAAATAAGACAATCATAGTCAATCAATCATTTTTAGAAAGAAAAAAAAATAAAACAATCAATCGATAAACATTATAAATAACTCTTAAATTAATTTAACACAGAAATAAATTACTAATTAACTAAATAAATGTACTTTTGTAATCGTTTTATATAAACAATAAATCAACTATTTAAACTTAAAATAGGATGCTTTTTCACTCCCTATTTTATTTTAGTTTACGCGTTACTTTTATGTTAACAAACCAAAATACAACCACAAACTTACTTATAAATTTATTATGATTTCTACATTAAAACGTTCCAAAATCATTTTTATAAACATACTGTTTATATTAGCTGTAGCACAAAACACATTTGCCATTAATTATTATCAAAGACAATCTGGCAACTGGAATAATCCATTAACATGGACAACGTCTTCTAGTTCGAAAGCGAGTGTAAATACAGGAACTTATCCACAAGTTACAGATAATGTTCACATTTATAATAACGGAAATCAGGCCAATATTACACTAACAGAAGATGCAGAATGTGCCAATTTATATTTTGACAATTCCGCGGCAACAACTGTTATTGCTATGGGTGATTATAATTTGACTATAACAGGAGCATTTACTTCAGATGAAGGGAATAATGCCACTATAACTCAGAGCAATGGTTATTTGCAAATTAATGGAGGTATTCCGACATTTCGAATATCTAAAACAATTTCCAACTTGAGAGTCGGTTCTAGCTCTTTTTATTTGAATTTTGTTCCAACCGATCCTAAATATTTAACAGTTACTTCCAATTATGATTTTTATTGTTATCAATCATCCATTCCTGCAGGAATTAATGCTGACACAGCAATAAAACTACACCCAACACCTTGCAGTCCTACCTTATCTGCAACTACATTGGCTGATTTTGGAGCCACTTGTCCCGGAACTACTGTTGGACCATCATCTTTTAAAATTTCAAGTTATAATTTAAACAGTTCAAATATCACTATCGGAGCATTAGCAGGATTTAGCTATTCGACCACAACAAATGGAACTTATACAAATTCGTTAACTCTAACGCAAAGTGGTGGAAATTACTCTCAAACTATTTATGTAAAATTCACTCCGATTGGTGCTATTTCGTACAATGGAAGTATTCCTGTAAGTGGAGGTGGGGCTTCACAAATAAATGTGAGTGCAATTGGCACTGGTTCTACTTCAGTTGCGCCTAAAGTAAATTCTCCGGTTGCATCAAATATAACATCTTCTTCTGCAACATTGGGAGCAACAATAATAGTTTCAGGCTGTTCGGAACTGGTTACTGAAAGAGGATTTTATTACAGCACAACCAATGATTTTAGTGATGGTACCGGCACGCGAATAGCTGAATCAGGTTCTTTCGAAACAGGTGAATTTGCTTTAAATATTTCCGGTTTATCATCGTCTACAACTTATTATTTTAAAGCTTATGCTACCAATAGTAACGGAACTACATATTCTTCACAAGGAACATTTAATAATATGCCTTTGACTTACTATTCACGTCAATCAGGAAATTGGAATGACCCAAATACATGGACAACAGCTGGTTGTGGAAACTCAACAAATACCGGCACATATCCTCTGGGATTTGATAATGTGGTTCTCTGTCAACAACACAATATTACTGTAAATACAACCGGTCTTTCCTGTAACAATCTTGATATGAGCGCATATGCTACACACCTGATTTTAAGTAATGACTTTAATATATACGGAAATTTATTACTAACCAATCAAAGTTATGTTTCTGCCGGATCAAATAATCTGACCATTCGAAGCAATTTCACAAATACACCCGGCGAATATAATTCAAGGATTGATTACAGTACAGGCAATATTACTATCGGTGGCAATATCACTGTTGCCAAAAATGGGTATGAACCTTTTAATTGCTCCGGATCTGGTTGGTTAATTATGTCAGGTATTTCTAAAACGTTTACTGCAGTCTCCGCTATTTCTGTTACACGTTTCAAACAACCGGCTACCGGATTTACAAAAGCAGGTACAGGTACTATAAACATTTCAAACAGTTTTGATCAAAATTGGGGACCCACTGCGCCTTCCGGAATTAATATTTCCATCCCAAATAATAGCTTAAATAATAGCTTCAAATATTTTCGATCGTTAAGCAGTGGTAATTGGAGTAGTGTTTCCACCTGGCAACAATCGGGTGATGGGATTTCTAACTGGCTTACTGCAACTTCAACTCCGGCTAATCCGGATGGAATTGTAACCATTCAAAGCGGACATACAGTTTCATTGTCCGAAAATACAGAAGTGAATAGTCTGACGTTAAATAATGGAGCTACATTTGAGGTGAATGGTGGCAAAAAATTAACTATCTTTAGTACGTTAACTAATAATGCTACTTTCAGGTTATTATCGGATGCAGCAGGAACAGCAACTTTATTGACTCAAGGAACAATTGGGGGAACAGGAACTTACAAAGTCCAACAATACTTTAATTCTAACCGCAACTGGTATATGTCATCGCCTTTTACAAACACAACTGCACCTTCAAACTTCAGTTATTTCAGTTATTGTGAACCCGGAGATAATACAAGTTACGTTTCACCAGCTTCTTTATATTGGAAAACTGTAACTGTGGGATCTGTATTAAATCCTTTGACCGGATATATCGTTCAACCATCCTCTACTACTTCAACCATCGAATTCTCTGGAAGCGCACTCAACAATGGAACAACATCAACTACATTGACCCGAACTGTTGGAAAGGACAAAGAAGGTTATAATCTTATCGGAAATCCATATCCATCGTATCTCAACTGGACAGCAGCTTCAAAAACTGATATTGAACCCACACTTTGGTACAGAACAAAGAATAATTCAGGCACTTATGTATACGACACTTTTAACGGAGTTGGCACGAATAACAATCAACGCGGAGCTGTAACGGCCAACATACCTCCAATGCAAGCATTCTGGGCTAGAGTAAGTTCCGGAAAAACGTCAGGTACTTTAAATTTTACGAATGCTTTGCGTTCACATAACGATATATCAACCAATATATTCAGAGCACCTAAAGTTGAAAATCAACAGGTTTTGCGTTTACAGGTTTCTAATTCGGCAAATAGCGATGAAGCAATACTGCTTTTCAATCCCGATGCTTCAAATACTATAGATACTTTTGATTCACCCAAAATGACGAATAGCAACGCAGATATTCCTGAAATTTTCACGCTGGTTGATACTGAAGAATTAGTGATTAACGGCATGAGCAACTATACGCTGAACACCGAAATTCCTCTTGGTGTTCGTCCGGGCAATGCAAGTGAGATTGGCATTAAGATAACTGAATTCAGTAATTTTGATAGTGATATTCATACTTACTTAAAAGACGTACTAGAAAACAAAATCATTGACATTACAGATCAGAAATACCTTATCAGCAATCCAACAACTTCGAATGACCGCTTCAGTATTATTTTCAAAACCATCACGTCAACTACCGGAATTGACATAGTTAATAATCAACAAATACTGATAACAAAGAATTCAAACAATCAGATTATAGTAAATTGTTCTGACAAACTGAATGGAGATAATTTGGTGACAGTTTCTAATATAATCGGTCAGAAAATCGTCGATAAAAAAATGACAACCACTTCCACAGTTATAAATATCCCGAATGATTCAGGCGTGTATTTGGTAACAGTAATAAACAATGGAATGAAAATCACAAAAAGAGTAATATTAAATTAATCTGATAGTTATGAACGAACAAAATAATAGAAAAACCTATAGTAAGCCACAGATTGGATTTATCAAACTCGACAATGAGATTTCATTGACTTTAGATTCAATCCCGCCCTATGGACCGGGAGAAGTTCAAAATAAATTAACCCCTGATTATTTTAACAACCCCTTCAAAACAGATATTGCTTAAAAAAAAGTCTCCGAAAAGTTTCGGAGACTTTTTTTTAAAATTAAGCGCAAACGATTGCACTTAATTTTTAAAAAAATTAAACAAATACATAAATAAAACTTTTAAAAAGTTTCTATATTTGTTCGTTAATTAAAACTTATCCTAAAAATTTATTGTTTATGAAAAAGATTACTTTGAAACTTTTTTATTTTGCTATTTTAGCCCTATATTTATTTAATCCAGCTGAAGTTAAAGCTAACTACATACCAGGCGATTTTAACTCTTGGGCACCGAGCACATCTTATTCCACGAGTTTTATGCCATCTGGTTATGAGAAATACACAGTTCAAGCAAGTGACGACAACCAATTTAAGCTTTTGATGTGGGCTGATAATTGGACTGCTGGTTGGGGTTCAGGCTATTGGATTAATAGTTGGAATGTCGTTTGGAATTTAGATTATGTATCTACTGGTTTAGGCAATGCTTTTGTGAAGAGTTTTGGAACAAGTCAATTTATGACAGTCATTACATCTACTTCTTTAAGTGGTGCTACATCAAAATTTGGGTTCTTAAAAACTTCAGCTACTCCTATTAATATTTCTTTGATTTCTGGAGGAACAACAAATGTAAATTTAAATACAAGTGTTGCAATCAACATCACTTTAAACGCAGCGAAATGTGCTGAGGAATTTATTTTAATACGTTATACAACTGATGATTGGTCAACATCAAGTTTTGTAACTGCAACCGGAAGTGGGACTAGCTATTCAGCAATTATACCTGCTCAAACATCTAATAAAACCGTAAAATGGTATGCTCTTTCTTCAACATTATCTGCACCAATAACTGATACAGATTACTTAACTTTGTCTGTAATGAACAATACTGGAAGTAATTACAGCTATTTTACTGGTGAATCTGCAATGACAGACTATTTTAGATCTATAACTACAGGAAACTGGGGGGACGTAACTTCATGGGAATCTTCATCTAATGGTAGCAGCAATTGGATATCGGCCACTTTAGTACCCGGAAGTTCAGCTGCGTCAATTACAATTTTATCTGGACACAATATCACTTTAAATCAGGATGCAACAATTCCCGGACTAACTATAAATTCTGGAGGAACTTTCACAGCTAGTGATACATCACCCCATACTCTAACAATTTCCAAATCAACATCCGGGTCTTCTACTACTCTTTCTAACAGTGGCACTTGGGCAAATGGTACAGGAGGTTCTACAGTGATATTTACCGGTGCACCAAGCTCCGGAGATGCTGTACATGCTGTATCTGGTTCAATCGCATTTCAAAATGTCACAATCAATAAAACTGATGGAATAAATAATGTTGGAGCTTCATTTAGTGAAAATTCGTCATTAACAGGAACATTAGAAATTGGTTCTGGTGGATTTATCTCAACCGCACCCCCAACAAGTTTTTATGGTTCTTCTGCTATTCTTAAATTCAATCAGGGAAGTGGTGCTTCTTACGATGTAAACTCGGGAGGATTTACATGGTCAACCTCTGTTATTCCTAACAACATTACTATAAGTTCTGGAACTGTGAATTTAAATGACAACCGGACTACAAGTGGTGATTTAATTATTGAAACCGGCGCTACTTTAAATATTAATGCAGCAAAACAACTCACCGTCAGTACTTCTTTAACTAACAACGGTACAATGAACTTATTATCCGATGCATCGGGTACAGCAACCATTCTTACTCCCGGAACATCAAATATCGTGGGGACATTTAAGGTTCAACAATATCTTTCTTCAGCACGTAACTGGTATATTTCGTCACCTGTAACCGGTGCAACTGTTCCAACCGGTAAAACCTATTTTGGATACCAGGAACCAGGAGACAATGTTGCCAGAACCGTAACCGGCGAAACAGATTATTGGAAGGCTTATGCTGCAACATCGGGACTTACAGTTGGCAAAGGCTATATTGCTCAACCTACCGAAGCAATAACATTGGAATTTACAGGAACAGCTTTAAACAATGGCAACATTCCGGTTTCACTTACCCGAACAACAGGGAAAACAAAGGAAGGTTTTAATCTGATAGGTAATCCATATCCATCTCATATTACATGGACAACTGATTTAGCTACATCTGCAAATGTAAATTCTACAATTTGGTATCGCACTTATAATTCAGGTTATACATTTCAAACTTACAATGCTGCCGGAACAATTGGAGCACCTATAGAAACAACACCTTATATTCCTCCAATGCAGGGATTTTGGGTAAGAGTGAATACAGTTGCCGGCGGAACTCTGACATTTACGAATGCTATGCGATATCATAAATCTTCTAATCCATTAAAAGCTACTTCAACAACGAATAATGTCAATAAGATCCTTCGTCTTGAAGTTTCAAACGGAACAAACAAAGATGAAACGGTTGTCTATTCAAATGACAATGCATTAGATACATACGACACTTACGATTCGTCAAAGTTCCCAAATAGTTCCGATTCATACCCGGAAATTTACACTGTAGTTGGCTCTGAACAACTGGTTATCAACGGCATGAGCTCTCTTCCAATTAACACTGTAATACCGTTAGGTTTTAAATCATTGAAAAAAGGACTGAATTCTTTTAGTATGAAGGCTTCACAATTTTCTAATTTTGATTCTGATATTAAGATAGTACTGAAAGATGTAGAAAACACTTCAAATCCTGAAACAAATATTTCCGATGGCACTCCATATACATTTACATCTGATTCAATCACAACAGAAAGTCGTTTTTCTATTATATTCAAATCAATATCCGGAACAACAGCTTTAAATTCTGAGATGGAAGACAATATTGTGATTTATAAAAATGCAGACAACCACATTTCAGTTAAAACAAACAACAATATTGAAGGCAACATCAATGTTTACAATAGTCTCGGTCAAAAAGTGATAGATAAACCAATGACAGGAAATTTGACTATTATAGAGAATCCACTTAAAGCAGGAATCTATATTGTAACAGTTAAAAATTCAGTTAAAACATCAGCTAAACAGGTGGTTATATTTTAATCTTTGACATTAATTTTATAAATTGTAATTCATTCCTGCTGATGGCAGTTTAACAAAAAAAAACAGGCACAACATGAAAACTAAAAAAGGAATAATGAAACGCAATTATATTGCACCGGAGGTAACAGCAATAATTCTGGACAATGAGATTTCATTGTCCTTAGATTCACTTCCACCCTGGGGTCCAGGAGAAGTTCAAAACAATCTAACTCCCGATTATTTAAATAATGATCCGTTTAAAACTGATATAGTTTAATTAAAAGTCTCCGAATTATCGGGGACTTTTTTTTGTGTAAGACTTATCAAATAAATATTTATCTTTGTAAATATAATCAGGAAATTACAAAAGCAAAACACATCAGATGAATTTAAAAGAACTTGTAGATTTAAAGTCGAAGTTTGTTGCCCGCGAGGTAGGAAATGAAATGATTTTAGTGCCATTGACCAACAATGTAGCACAAATGAGTGAACTTTTTACCTTAAACGAAACGGCGGGATTTATATGGGAAAATTCAACAGAAGACATTACAATTGAAAAATTAGTAGCGTTAATGACCGATTCTTTCGAAATTGATAAAATAACCGCAGAAAGAGACATAAATAACTTTTTAAATCATCTCGAAAAAACTTTTCATTAATCTTGTCCTCTCCTTTTATGCAAAAAAAACAAGTTACATTTCAACTTTTAATTGCTGATTACTCCATCAAGCTTTTTTCCGAAAGCAATATTGAATTGGAAGATGGTTATCTGCCATTTTTAAACAATGAACCTCCGTTAAAAGCTGATATTGAGATAAATTGTACGATTGGCTTACCCGACTACCCATTCAATGAAAATGACCTTGTTTTTGAAGCTAAAAACGAATCACAAAAATTTTATTCTATTTACAGGACAGATAAAAAGCTGGGGTTCGTCGTTTACAATCAGCAAACCAAAGATGAAATTCAACAAATTGCATTTTTAAACCCTGATTTTACGAAGTGGGAAGTATTCAGCACTGTTTCGAACGGTCAGATATTACCGTTAAAATATCCCTTAGGTCCTATTATTCTACATTATATGACGATTAACTCTGATGCTGTAATGATGCATGCATCCTGTGCATTTGATGGAAAAAAGGCTCGACTTTTTACAGGTTTCTCGGGCGTTGGGAAGAGCACTATTTCTAAAATTATGTCTGATGCCGGTCACCAGATAATCAATGACGACAGGGTAATCATCCGGAAAAAAGAAGAAGGATATTTTGTTTATAATACACCCATGTATTATCGGGATTATTCAAAAGTTGCCCCTTTATCAGCGATCTATGTTATCAGTCATTCGCCTGAGAATAAAATAAAAAAGCTGAATGGAGCAGCTGCCATATCAAAAGTAATGGCGTTTAGTATTCAAAATAATTTCGACAAAAGCATTATTCAAAACCGACTCCATTTTTTCAATGAATTATGTTCCAAAATATCGGTGAATGAACTTGGATTTGTTCCTAATGAAAGTGTTGTAAAATTTATTTTAGCGCATGAAACCGAAAACAACTCCTAAAAACATGCTTGATCTGACGGAAATACTGTTGGATGACAACCAATCCCTTAGCTTCAACATGCAGGGATTCAGTATGTACCCAACTTTTCGTGAGGGCGATAGAGGAATTGTGGAAAAATGTAAACCGGACGATTTAAAACCCGGCGATATTGTTGTTTTTAAGTCAAAGAACAACCTTGTTGCACACCGTTTAATTAAAATTATCAACGAAAACAATAAATTCATTTTCATTGCAAAGGGCGATAAAAACAAACATGTGGACAAATCGTTTGGTGCAGATCAATTGGTGGGAAAAATTTTTACTTTTGAAAGGAACCAGAACATCAGAAGTGCAAACATGCCCTATCGAAAATTTATTGCTTTACATTTTTCGAAAATAGCGATTCCATTTTACAATTTCCAACTTCGAATCAACCATCACTATGGAAATATGAAGACTAAATTCAGGTCTCTGAAAGAAAACATTCGGTTAATTTCCAAAGGTTCTAAAAAAGAACTTTATCAAAATGGGATTATCTCGTTGTTGCAGGGAATTGTGCCCTTTGCCATTATTGTTTGCGTAAAGGAACTTGTTGATCGATTAACCGGACTGAACAATGAAAACTCGCATCAATTTTTTCTATTCCTTGTAGTTTTAATTATTACTGCCATCCTTTTTTTGTTGAGCGGAATTCTTTCCGAACTAAAATCGTATTACTCCGAAAAACTTTCGCAGTCAGTCATCCGAAGGGTGTATAAAAGATTACATAAGAAGCACGCTTCCTTGGATCTTGCCAATTACGAAAACCCTGACAAACAGGACAAAATACATCGTGCAGTTCAGGAGGCATCCTTTCGTCCGATAAAAATGCTCAATGAATTTCTCTCCGGAATAAAGTCCATTGCGTCTGCCTTGTTCCTGATAGGATTATTTATTTCAATTCGCTGGTATTTATTGCTAATATTAGTGATTGCCACTATTCCGGGCATACTTATTCGATTGAAGTTTTCGAAAAAGTTTTACGAACTGAAAGACACTCAAAGTAGGAAAGAACGGGAGATGTATTATTACAACCGAATTCTTACTGGATTTCCCTTTGCAAAAGAACTTAAATTATTCGGATTTTTCGGGTTCTTCAAGAAAAGATTTAACACTGTGCAAGAAAACCTTTTTGATGAAAAAATCGCCCTCCGAAAATCGGAACTTCGTTGGGGATTATTTGCTCAGATATTTTCTATTGCATTGATTTTCATCTCACTGGGATTTATCTCTTATCTCAAAATAAACGGGCAAATCTCCATTGGTACAGTCGTTTTGTTCTTCTTTGCTTTTCAACGCGGGTATTCTGTTTTAAACGAACTTTTCCGTTCCGTTACCATGATAGTTGAAGACAACACTTTTTTAAATGATTTCATTGACTTTCTGAAATTACCATCAGAAACAGAAGTGTACAGTATTGGAAAAACTTCATTTTCATTGAAAAATGAGATTTCCATCGAAAATGTGAGTTTCAAATACGAGACCAGTAAACGGTTTGCTATCAATTCAATCAATCTGAAAATTCCTGCCGGAAAAACGGTCGCTTTTGTAGGGGCTAACGGATCAGGAAAAACGACGCTGATAAAACTACTTTGTGGATTTTACCATCCTGATAAAGGACAAATTAACTACGACAATAAAAATGCAGTGGAAATTGGGCAAACAAAAATTTGCGAGAATATTACGGCAGTATTTCAGGATTTTGCGTTGTACAATATTCCTGCAGTAGAAAATCTTACTCTTGGGAATGTTCAAATTCCATTCGACCTGGAACGAGCTAAAAATGCTGCAAAACAAGCCGGAATTGACGATATACTTGAAAAATTACCCGATGGATATAATACTATGCTGGGCAATTTATTCAAGGGAAGCGAAGAGCTAAGTATCGGTCAATGGCAAAAAATAGCCATTGCCAGAGCCTTTTACCGCGATTCTACTTTAATTCTGATGGACGAGCCATCAAGTGCTTTGGATGCCGATTCCGAATTCCAAATTATCAAAAGTCTAAAAAAACTTTCAAAGGATAAAACGGCTATCATTGTAAGTCACCGACTTTCAACGGTTCAATGGGCCGATTTGATTTATTTTTTCGAAAAAGGAGAAATTGTGGAAACCGGTACGCACACAGAGTTATTGGCATTAAAAGGAAAATATTTTTCTTTATTTATGAAAACGAACAAAGAAATGGAAAATAATCAAGATTAGATAATTGAGCTTATATCCACCACTAATTCTTCAAATTCAATCATTGCATTGAACAAACAGATTTTTTTAAATTTCTGTAGATCCTCTACTTTTATATCGTCTTCAACGATCCATTCATTTGCCATTAATTCTGCTCTGTTTGTTCCATAAATCAGTGGTTCTTTCGGCGTAATCCATTTATCGCCATCAAACAGTGCTACATTATAAAAGGATGCATCTGTCAATAATCCATTCCTGACTAACAATACATCATCGCATTTTTCTCTATTTTCGAAAGCTGAATTATATGCTTTTCTGTCTTCAAACTTATAAGGCGAACTTTCAATAGCGGTTTCCACTAATTTCAGAGATTTTATTTCACGCCGAACATAGTGCGAAAAATCAAGCGAGAGAACATCAGTATCGTAAACTAACCGTAACTTAAATACTCCTTCACCCGGCAATACAACCTGATTCAAACTATCAAATATTTTTATGGGATCTTCGTCTGGAAAATAGTTTTCGAACGTTTTATTTACACGCTCCTGATGATATTTTAGTCGAAAAAAAACACCATCTTTTAGTTTAATCGATTCAACGAAACGGCACATATACTTTTTGTATTAATTCGTCATATTCTTTTATCAATTCACTTAGCGAAGTAATTCCGCCACCACTCTTAAAAATAAGTTTATTGTTATTTTGTTCGACAAACCGAATCATAACAGCTGAATCAAGGTTTTTACCATCGAAATATCCAAATATCCCGGAATAAAATTTTCGTTCATACCCTTCAGCCAGTTCAATAATTTCAAGGGTTTTGGGTTTAGGAGCTCCACAAATAGAACCTGCGGGCAATAAAGCAAAAATGATTTCACCCAATGTTTCTTGATAATCACCTGTTAACCGTCCACAAATTTCAGAACTGACCTGCAATAATTCTCCTTTATTCGTTCTCAATTTATCAATATAACGGTATCGCTTTACTTCCACCTGTTCGGCCACCATGCTTAAATCATTCCTAATTAAATCTACAATGGTGGCGTGCTCAGCTTTCTCTTTCGGGTCGTTGAGAATGATTTCTTCGGCATTAGGGATGGAGGCATCAATAGTTCCTTTCATCGGAAAAGACGAAATAACACCATCGGTAATTTTCACAAAACATTCGGGCGATAAAACGGTAAATTTATCTTTCAACCATAATTTATATTTTGCTGACCCAATTTGAAACAAATCAAGTAATGAAAGATTTGTTTCTATTTCAGTGGGTTGCGTTAGGTTTGTAAGAAAGGAATTTCCTTGTTGAATTTGCGTTTGAACAATATCAAATTTCATTCTATAGTTCTCAAATTCAATTGGATTAATCCGCCATTCAATTTTGTTTGTTGCTTTCGAATTATTGCTCAGCACTTGCTGCTCACCACTTGCTGTTTGTAGTTGAAATCGTATAAATTGCTCATTTAATTCACACTCTTCAATAACAAAACCATTTTCTGCTTTATAATCAATAATAAATAAAAATGGTTTTTGTAAAACCGATAGCCGATTTATTTGTTGTATTATTTGTTGCTTATTGTATGTTTTATAGGGAAATTGGTCTAGCATTTCATTGGAATAAGAGCTTATGAGTTTGCAAAGTTAGACAATAATATATGATGAAGCATGAGTTCCATGAATAAAACTACTCAAATAATAAACCGACTAAGTAATTAACGACAAATACAAAGCTATTGTTTCCGGACGTCATAATTTAGACATGTCCTTCAATTATCATATATCTGTAGTCGATTCACCATTGCCGATTAAACTTGGAGTTAATGTAAAGGGAAATATGGATCAATTAATGAATAGCCCAATGAAATGTATTTCGCTGGCGCCGTGTAAATACTCAAATCTTTACCGACCTTCAGCCAGAAAAGAGATTGACACAAAGCAACTTGAGATTCGCAAAATGATTCGGGATGCTTTGACAAAAGAGGTTATAAAATAAAATAAGAGACTATCGCAAAACTAAAAAGGAACGCTAATCACACAAATAAACACAAATTTACGCAAACAACAAAACATTTAATATGAGATGTTTACACATCTTCTTCACACTAAATTGACTGCGGTAATTTGCGCCTGACTGTCTATAGAGAAGTTTAAAACAACTCTTTTGAGACAGTCTATTGCCTTTTAAAATTTAAAAAAATCAATTATTTCTTTTGCCTATTACTTCGTTGAAATTTTCCTTTTCCACCGGAAAAAGTCTTATGACCGTAACGATGTAGTTCAGGTTTATATTCAGGAGCTTCGCCCAATTCTTCAGGCATGGGAATTTTATAAATATCTTTTTCCAGAAAATTTTCTATCTGTTTAAATTTGTATTGTTCATCTTCCGAAACGAAGGTAATAGACATCCCCTTAGCACTGGCACGTGCTGTTCTACCTATTCTGTGAACATAATCCTCGGCATCATGTGGCACATCGTAGTTTATCACCAATGATATATCGTCAATATCAATTCCTCGCGCAACAATATCGGTTGCCACTAAAATACTTACACGGTTATTTTTAAACTCGTGCATAATATGGTCACGTTGAGACTGATCAAGATCGGAATGCATTTCACCAACCGAAAGTCCCATTTGGCGAAAGGTTTTAAAAAGTTCCTTTACTTTCAGTTTGGAACCCGAGAAAATAATTACTTTATTTAGTTGTTCGTCAGCAAAAAGATGACGTATAATCATCTGCTTTTGAGGCTCGTAACAAATATATGCCGTTTGCATTATGCTTTCAGGCGGCTTTGAAATGGCAATTTTCACTTCCACCGGATTATTCAGAATGGTTTTTGCCAATTGACGAATTTTTGGAGGCATAGTTGCCGAAAACATTATAGTCTGACGATCTTTTGGTAAGCGTTTTACAACAGTCATAATGTCATCGAAAAAGCCCATATCAAGCATACGATCGGCTTCGTCAAGAATAAAGTATTTAACCTGCGAAAAATCAATATCATACAGATTTATATGAGACAACAAACGTCCGGGTGTGGCAATAACAACATCAGCACCCTTTTGTAATCCGCGACGCTGTACATCCCAGGCTGCGGAATCGCTACCTCCATATACTGCCACCGAAGAAAATGATGTAAAGTACGAGAAACCTTCCATCTGTTGATCTATTTGCTGTGCCAATTCTCTGGTAGGTGCCATAATAATAGCATTCACTTTATCATCGGCATGCGGTACAGATTGCAAATTATGGAGTAAAGGCAAAATAAACGCAGCTGTTTTCCCCGTTCCAGTTTGAGCACAGGCAATTACATCACGTTTGTTTAAAATTACAGGAATAGTTTCGGCCTGAACAGGTGTGGCTTCTTTAAAATTCATTGCTTGCAAGCCATCTAAAACGGCATCGCAAAGAGGTAGTTCATCAAATCTCATGGGAAATTTTTTATTATCTTGCAAAGATACGCAAATTTTAAACTAAAACTCCTGTGAATAGTAAGTAAGATATAAATCAAGCAAATGAAAAATTATTTCTCGATAATTGTTGTTAGTTTTTTATAATAATGAAAAATTAAGCCTTCTACAATTGAATTCGGATAATGCCTTTACGAAGAGATTGGTTTGTGGCTGATTTTTAATTTCCAAAATGTCGCTATTCTGCATCTTTTATTATAGCATCATCAGGATAACATTTCTATTTACATATGTTTCACAGCCTACTGCCTACAGAAGGCAGAGGATTTATATTTTATCCGGACTATAGAGAAAAAGGCTATTTTATCGTTATCGTTTTTGTTTGGCAATAGCCCGAAACAGTGGACATTTTTATAAAATAAATACCCGTTAATAAAATTCCCTTTTCAAAACGAACTTCGTGCTTACCTTCGTTCATTACGCTATCTATCAAGGTATTTATTTTTACACCGACACTATTATATACTACCAAATTCACTTTTTCAGTACGACCAATAGAGAAAGTTATTAACGCTGTGTTAATTATCAGATTTGGCACGTTTTGCATCAATGAATAACCTTGAAAAGCAACGTTTTTAAAATCTGCTGTTGCATCAGAGCTTAATTCGGTTGAGGTTAAGGCTTTTGGAGTAAATATCACTTTACTAATTGCGCCTTTTAAATAGGCAACATTATTCATTCGACCACCCAACGAGACCTGCGCATTGGGCGAGAGTCCAATATATGTAACTGCATCCGACAACTCTTCAACTCCATTCACATATTGTTTCATTACACCATTGGCATACGTTAACGCAATATACATCCACTGATCTGTAGCGTGTAGTTTCGTTGCATCTATCAATGTTTTATTACTTGAACCATCTTTAATAAATGTATCCCCATACCAACTATTAACTCCATTGAACCGACATTCAAGAGTAATTCGTTTATTTGTACTCATTGCGGGTTCTTCTGCATGAAAAAATCTTGGCTCAACGGTAGTAACTGAATTGTAGGGTTTAAAAAGGACTTCAATAGTAAATTCACTGGCTCCTGTTAATGGAAACCCTTGTACCTGTAATCGGCTATTAACACCATCAAACTCCACAGCATTGCCATCTGCAGTAGTAATCAGTTTAGGATTACCATATTTTGTTACAGTATAGCCTCCGATAGAAGTAAAGTTATCAACATTCCAAATCACCTGATTGTCTACAGCAAAGGAGAATGGAGAAATTAGTATTAAAAAAGCTGCGAGTAGGATATATTTCATTTATTTACGCTTCGGTTTGTTTTACATGGCAAAACGCAAAAATACAATTTTTTATGTAAATAATTAGGTGTAAACACAAAATTTATATTAAATCAAGAAACAGAACTCTCAAAGTTTTCACTTTCACACGCCATTAAAACAAAAAACGCTGGTTACTTTTCAGTAACCGGCGTTTTTGCGGAAGCTACGAGATTCGAACTCGTGGTACGGTCGCCCGTACGTCAGTTTAGCAAACTGGTGGTTTCAGCCACTCACCCAAACTTCCAAAACTTCGCTTTAGCGGGTGCAAATATAGGAAGGAATTTTCAAATATCAAAACCAAATTTGAATTTACAATTCACATTTTGAAATTTATTATTAAATAATTATTGAATTTCTGCATTTTACGATAAATCTGTCTATAAAAAAATGACATTCTTTTTTTTATTTATTTTTTTTCAAAACTATTCTGTATTTTTGTGGTCAAATTAAAAATTGGAAATTCTACATTTTTATGACATCAAAAAAACAGACAAAGAAAGGTTCAAGTGCTTTATTTAAGGCGATTAAATGGATTTTCATATCCGGGATAATCTTCGTGGCGTATGTTGCTTATATATTATTTGCACCTAACTTTACGGTGAATTCTGATGAAAAGTCTTATCTCCACATACCGGACAAAAGTAGTTACGAAAACGTACTAACAAATCTTAAAAATGAAGTTTCTATTTTTAATTTATCCTCTTTTAAACAGGTTTCGTTAATTTTGCAATACAAAAAACACATTCATCCCGGTCGTTATGAAATAAAACAGGGAATGAATAACTTTGAATTAATCAGACTTTTAAGAAGCGGAAGACAAACGCCGGTCAAACTAACGTTCAATAATATCAGAACCAAAGAACAATTGGCAGGGAGATTGGGAAAACAATTGATGGCAGATTCAACAAGTATAATTAATCTGTTGAACGATTCAAATTATTTATCGAGACTTAATTTAAATCCAAACACTTCAATTTGCCTATTCATACCTAACACTTATGAGGTTTTTTGGAATATAGATGCCTATAAATTATTCGAAAGAATGGACAAGGAATACAACAAATTCTGGACTGATGAACGTAAAGCCCAAGCAGCTACTATTCCCTTAACAGAGACGGAAGTTAGCACGCTCGCGTCAATCATTGAAGAAGAGACTAACAATAAAAAGGATCGTCCGATGGTGGCAGGATTATACATTAACCGTTTGAAGATGGGAATGCCAATGCAGGCTGATCCAACGGTAAAATTTGCTGTAGGCGATTTTAGTATTAAACGAATTTTAAGTGGACATTTAAAAACGGAATCACCCTATAACACATATAAAATAATCGGACTGCCTCCCGGACCTATTAGAGTTGCAACTCCCGATGGTATAGATGCTGTTCTGCATTATTCCCACCATAATTATATTTATATGTGTGCTTCCGAAACGTTGAATGGTGAGCACAAATTTGCTATAACCTGGAAAGAACATTTGATAAATGCAAAAAAATATCGAACGACATTAAATGAAATGAATATACATTGAATTACCCCGAACGCCTAAAGCGGAATTACAATACGATAATCACTTCTTCATATCTCTTAGTATATCAAAGCTTTAAAAATGGAGTAATTCAGTTCCCCTTTAGGGGTTAGGGGTAGTTTTTTTTAAATATAATTTACCTCGGGTTTCAATTCAATTCCAAATTTTTCCTTCACTGATTGTTGAATTTTCTCAGCCAGATGAACAATTTCTGCTCCGCTAGCTCCACCATAATTCACCAACACCAAAGCCTGTTTAGCATGTACGCCCGTATTCCCTATTCGTTTTCCTTTCCAACCACATTGTTCGATTAACCAACCTGCAGGAATTTTTTCTTCCTGTTCTGATACGCAATAATGTGGCATTTGAGGATAAACATTCAACAAAGACCGAAAAAGTTGTTTTGAAATAACAGGGTTCATAAAAAAGCTACCGGCATTACCTATTATTTTGGGATCAGGTAATTTGCTTTCACGTATAGCAATAATGGTTTTACGAATATTTTTCAAATTCATCTCACCATTTTTCAAAACAGCTTCTTCCAATTGTTGATAAGTTAGGTTAAATACCTGCAATTTTTCTAATTTGAAAACGATGGAAGTTATGATATATTTTCCTTTCAGTTCATTTTTAAATATACTGTCACGATATCCGTACTTGCATTCATGATTTTTAAATGTTCTGAAATTTGCCGTTTCAATTTCTACAGCATTCACCTTTTCAATCACTTCTTGTACTTCCACCCCGTAAGCACCGATATTCTGCACTGCGGCCGCCCCTGTCTCGCCTGGAATGAGCGAAAGGTTCTCCACTCCGCTCCAACTGTTTTCTACCGCATACTCCACGAAATCGTCCCACAAAACACTCGAACCAACTTCCAGATATATATTTTTATCGTCTTCTTTTAATTTATTAATAGTATGAATAGCAGAATGGATTATTACCCCTTCATAATCTTTTAAAAACAACAAGTTACTTCCACTACCTACATGCAATATCTTATTATTTTTCACGACATCTGATAACAGGACATTTTGGAGGTCGTCTGCTGAATTATATTCAATAAAATAATCTGCTTTGACATCTATCCCGAATGTATTATAGGGCAAAAGTGAGGCGTGTTGTGTGATTTTCATTTTTAAATGTTTAATAAGTTGTTTTGAACAAAATCCAATATTTGCCTTTCATCATCCGGATGAAACCAGTTGATTTCTTTGTCGCGATTAAACCATGTCAATTGTCGTTTGGCATACCTGCGAGTGTCTTGTTTAATCATATTCACAGCAAAATCAATCGTCCAGCTACCATCCAAAAACTCATAAAGCTCTTTGTAACTAACCGTGTTTAAGGTGTTCAGTTTCCTGAACTCATAGAATTGTTTTGCCTCTTCCAGTAACCCTTCCTGCATCATTTCTTCAACCCGAAGATTAATTCTTTCATAAAGTTCGGGTCGTGGACGATTTAATCCAATTTTTACAATATTGAATTTCCGTTGTTTTTTTTTCCCGGTTCGTAAATCGGAATAAGGTTTACCCGTCATACTGCAAATTTCCAGCGCATGAATTATTCTTTTTGGATTTTTTATATCCACCTCTTCAAAATGCACGGAATCAAGACGTTTTAATTCATTTTGAATGTGTTCCAAACCGAAATCGGAATATTGTTTTTGCCAAAATTCCCGTGTTTTACTATCCACATTTGGTATATCATCCATGCCATTGCAAACAGCATCGATATACATCATTGAACCTCCTACCAGCAAAGCAAACTCGGATGATTTGAATATTTCATCGAGCAATTCAATAGCATCTTGTTCGTACTGTCCGGCATTATATTCATCAAAAATGGAATGCGAACCAATAAAATAATGTTTCACTCTTTTCAACTGATCTTCGGTAGGGGCAGCTGTACCGATTTTCAATTCGCGGTAAAACTGGCGTGAATCAGATGAAACAATTGGACACTTTAATTGCTCAGCCAGCCGAAGACTGATGTTTGTTTTCCCAACTCCTGTAGGACCCAATATAACAATTAAAGTATTTTTATTTCCCATTATATTCTTAAGTAAATGATAATTTTTATTGATGTAAGTAAATAGAACAATATATTGTACTATTTTATTTGTAATAAATAGCACGCTGATTTTTGCTGTTCTAGCTGAAGATAACGGATTTAAAATAGGCTTTCTCTCGCCTTCGGCGAGAAGATTAATATATAAATGTCTAAAAATCATTACGACTTGTCGAAATTAAAATCCTTTTTTCAAATCAGCCTAATTAGCGAAAATTGCACCTGCCTGCTGCAGGCAGGTTCTATTTCTTTGTTTTTAATAAGAAAAATACAACATCATTTGAATTCTATTACTTATTTAGTAACACATACTCCACAATAGTTTTAAATATATTAGAAAAGACTAAGAACCTTCCTACTGGAGGTTCTATTGTGGAAAACAGATCATTAAAAACTTCGAACTACTTATAAAAAAGACAGAAAATAATACTTGTTTACTTTCTGTCTTAAAAAATTATTTTGTTTTATAAATCAGAACTTTGGATCTTCTGAAAATAGCGTTGAATCGTCAAAATTCATTTCGCCAAAGCCTTCTTCGTCTAATTCATCTAATTCGAAATCTTCGTCACCATAAAAATTTTCATCTATGGCCGTTTTAGCTACGACAGCTGTTGCTTCTTCTTCCATCAACTGCACCGGCGGTTTTCCTTCCGAAGATTCACAGATTGCTTTGTCAAGGTCTTTCAACGGAATAATATCTGTAAGCTCTATAAAGAAAACTCGATCGGACATCATATCAAACACGAACAAAAGCTTTTGGTTTTCCTCAGAAAGTAACTCTTCAAGTTTTGTTTTGTCCATCACCAAATTATCATATTCTGAACTCGATTCCATTTCAACCAAGGTCACTTCCTGACCTTTTTCCCAGTTATCAGAACAGATAAAGAATGATGTCATCTGCGTTTTATCGTAATTCACAGCATCAAGAATGGCATTGTGCAAATCGATAAATTTTGCTTCTGAATCAATTGAAATAACTCGAACAAAATTATCTACTTCATCGGATAGAATTGTGAATTTGTATATCATATCTCTTTGTTTAAATTTCGATGTAAAAATACAACTTTTTTTTTACTGACATTCTATTCGAATAAAGTAATTTCTAATTTTATATATCCAAGAAGTTGGCAACAAATAGTTATAATGCAGCATCATAGCACGTTACATAAATAGTTATAAAAATAATTAGCAACGACTAATCAAAACATAAAGTAAAATATTCCACGAAAAAACATGTTTTCAAAAAAAACAAAATGGTTGTACCTCTGAAACTAACGACTAAACTTTCCCAGTCAAAACTGTCTGTAATGTTATCTTATGTTATTTTTTTATTATTTTATTATTGTTTCTCCTTAAAAAAATAGTAAAGACACATGAAACAGATTAAAAAAAATATGTTGCATTTGTAATACTTTATTCAGACAATCATACTTTTTGCTACATATATTTTTATCAACAAATTCTCATTCACACGAAAGCTCCTTTAATTCAATTATTTTAAAATAAATATCATTTTCAAATTATCACAATCAATTTAATTTATTAAAAGATGTTTTAAAATCATAAACAGGCCTGTAGCACAAAATCCAATTACATAAAAAAACTACTACATTTACCTGATTATCAAATATATAAATAATTTCATATATTTGCAAAGTTTTAAATAATTACAATATCACTGTTGCAAAAAATACTCTTTTGATAACCACTAAGTATTATGAAGATTTTTTATAAACCCCAATTAAAATATTTCATTTCTGACATTTTAATGTTAACATTTTGGGTATTTATTGTTTTAGCATTTTTTCCATTTACAACTACTACGCCTTTTGCGAAATACTTCATTCCTTCAATTTTTTATATTGTAACCTGGGGAGTTTGGTCTTATTTTATGGGTAGATATCAACCGCTTAAAAAACAGCTTTTTTTTCAATCTACAAGAAAATTATTTCGGACCTCCTTATTGGTTGTTTTTATATTTCACTTTTTAATTTTGATATATTATTTCAATGTTTACTCACATAAATTTTTATATTTAATAGCCACAGGAGAATTTATTGCAAATTATTTATTTCTTACTGTTTATTTTTATTACCGATACGCCATTAAATACGAAGAAGAGTCCAACAATGCATTAAGTAGTGAACAAACAATATCAAAACAGAATACCTATATAAATGATGAAAAAAGTATCCAGTCTTCTTTTGAAACTATAAATAAATATTCAGGGGTTAATGTATTGAACTTTCTTCAAAAACACATTAAATTTGATGATGGAAATTCGATGGTACTTTCTGATTTTTGTGAGGAAAGCATGCTTCAATTAGGACAAAGCCAATGTTCGACTATAATTCAACTTGAAAAACTAAATCAAATTAAAGGCATTAATAAAATGCTCTCAGCTGCTAATAATACATTACCGGATAGTGGATTATTCGTTTGTAACTTTCAAACCAAAAGCACATACAAATGCAATCAACTAAAAAAGTACTCAAAAGGGATTAATTACCTTTTCTATAGCTTCGATTTTTTATTTAAAAGGATTTTCCCAAAATTGTTGATTACCCGTTGGTTTTATTATATTTTTTCAGGGTGTAAATATCGCGTGTTGTCAAAAGCAGAAGTAATGGGCAGATTATATTATTGTGGTTTCAAAATAGAATTAGAAAAGAAAATTGGTAATTCTACTTATATCTTTGCAAGAAAAATATATAATGTCGAACATTTAGAACAAAGAACTTATGGCCCTTTAATAAGGTTAAAACGTCTAGGTAAAGACTCAAAAATCTTTTATGTTTACAAAATGCGTACAATGCATCCTTATTCTGAGTTCCTACAAGCTTATATTTACGAAAAAAACAGCTTACAGGAAGGTGGTAAGTTCAATAAAGACATACGTATTACCACATTAGGAAAATTTATGCGGAAATTTTGGCTCGACGAATTTCCAATGATAATAAATCTATTTAAAGGAGAAATGAAGTTGGTGGGAGTTAGACCTTTAAGCAATCAGTATTTCAGTCTATATAACAAAGAATTGCAAGAAAAGAGGGTAAAATTCAAACCCGGCCTATTGCCACCATTTTATGCTGACATGCCAAAAACACTGGCTGAAATTCAGGCTTCAGAAATGAAATATCTGAGTCGTTGTGAAGAAAAAAACACTTTAAGTACTGACATTTCTTACCTTTTTCTGATATTGAAAAATATCCTTTTAAAAAATGCCAGAAGCGCGTAGAAAACAAATTTGCTATGAGATTAAAATCAGCTATCAAAATAGGAAAGATAGGATCAATATTACTTATTATTAAAGCAATCCTATCTTTTAGTTTGCAAATTCTCAGTTTAGAGACTTCCAGAGACTATATCAATCTAGCACTCTATTCACTTGAAATAAACGGTTTTGTTTTTCTATTTATTTTCCTATCGAGATTATTTCATAAAATCAAAGACTCTGAATGTGAACCATAAAAAAAGCTGCATTATATAATGCAGCTTTTACAATATATTTCAACGTAATTTATCGTTTCAACTTTTCTTCAATTTCCTTTACACTTGATCTAAAATTTTTATCGCAATCCATAAGGTCATTTACAATTTTACAGGCATGCAATACTGTTGCATGATCGCGTTGCCCGATAGTACTTCCAATACAAGCCAAAGAGCTTTTAGTTAATTGCTTTGATAAATACATAGCTATTTGTCGAGCCTGAACTACTTCCCGTTTTCTGCTCTTTGTCGAAATTGCATCTACAGACAAGGAAAAATATTCGCAAACAGTATCGCGTATAGTTTCTACTGTGTTTACTTTATTCGTTATTTTTACAATCCTGCTTATTACCTTTTCAGCCAAAGCAATATCAATTGGCATATCGGTTAAAGTTGAATGAGCTAACAAAGAAACCAGAACACCTTCTAAATCTCTCACGTTATCAACAACATGTTGCGCAATAAAATCAACGACCTCTTCAGGAATTTCCAAACCATCGCGGTAAATTTTACTTTGAAGAATCGATTTACGTAAGTCAAAATCTGGCTTTTCAATTTCAGCCGACAATCCCCACTTAAAACGGGTTAACAAACGCTGCTCCAAACCCACCATAACAATTGGAGAACGATCTGAAGTAAGAATCAGTTGTTTCCCTGATTGGTGCAAGTGATTAAATATATGGAAAAATGTATTTTGTGTTCCTGTTTTTCCAGCAAACTCTTGAATATCATCAACGATTAAAACATCTATCGTTTGATAGAAGTTAAGAAAATCATTTACTGAATTACTTCTTACAGCATCGGTATATTGAATTTGAAAAGTATTTGCAGAAACATAAAGAACACGTTTGTCAGGATGTAATTGTTTTGTCATTACACCAATTGCATTCGCAAGGTGTGTTTTTCCAACTCCTGACTGTCCGTACACAAACAAAGGATTGAAAATGTTTTTCCCTGGGTCATTACCAATACTAATTCCGGCAGTACGAGCTAATTTATTACTATTTCCTTCAATTAAATTATTGAAATTATAGGCAGGATTTAGTTGGGGATCAATCTCGAGTAATTGTTGTTTATGGTATGGACTGAAATAACCCGAATTTATATTTGAAACTTTAGGCTTGGGTTGCTCACCTGCACTCGGTATCTGAGTTCCTTTTCCACTCGTTTTATCAATCAGCACCCGATACTCAAGACGGGTACCAACGCCCACCTCACGATACAAAGTCATACGAAGCAAATCAATATACTTTTCCTCAATATATTCTACGAAAAACTGGCTGGGTACTTGTAAAACAAAAATATTATTCTCGTACTTTAATGCAACAATTGGTGCAAACCAGGTATTGAACGAAGCCTCACTTATATTGTCTTTAATTACACTCAGACATCGGCTCCACAATTTTTCGTGATTATTCAACATTTTTCGATTTAGTAAAAAAACAAATTAACTACTACTACATAAATAAAACAACAAACTAAAATATTTCGACAAACAGTCTGTTTTCAGTTCTACAAAATTCTAAAACTTTTTCGACATAAAAAAACGAATGTAATTTAAGAATTCTAACAAAGTCAGCATTCGTTTTAGTATCAGAACATTATACACATACACTGATTATCTGCAAGTTAAATGTAATAATTTTGAAATATAACTGACAGTAAAGCATTTAACTAATTGTAAGCAAAATTTAAAGATTAGAGGGGAAAAGAAACCGAAACTCTTGTTAATAAAAGGTTTCGGGTGTAAATAAATCTAAAACAATATTTTTTTATTAATATCGCAATTTAGAATGTTTATAAATAACAGACTACTCTATTTTCTTTCCAAAGAGAGAAAAATGAACGTATCTTTTAGGGTTTTTCTGCAAGTCAATTAACAATTTATCGGCACTCGAAGTTGCATTTGTAAGATTGATATACAAGTCTTTATTATTCAAAAGCAAACCAATGGTACCTTCGGAACTATTAATTTTATCGGTAGCCAAATTCAGATTGGCAATGGTATGATCTATGCTTGCAAATGTAGCTGTAAAATCAATTTTTTTCAGGTTTCCACTAACTATTTTAAAGTCAGATGTTATACCGTTTACATCGCTCATGATTTTGGGCATATCATTGCTCATTAATTTTTTTAATTGATAGGAGCTTATAGCTAAATCAGATGTAGTTCTTTCAATTGAAGACAAACTTTTATTCAATTCTTCGCTGTCTACAATTGTACGAATCGAGTGAATCAACGAATCGGTTTGTATTGAAATACTTTCAATTTTGGGCATCAAATCACCAGATAATTGTGCTAACAATCCAATGCCTATTTGCGACTCCACTGTATCTCCCGGCTCATACATTTGCTGACTTAGAGTAATCGGATCGTAAACCAATTGAATAGCCTTTCCACCCATCAAACCATCGTCAAACAATTCTATTTTCCCACCTTTAGGGAGTTTGATATCTTTTGCGACCGATATTTTAACAACAAAAGATTCCTTTTTGCTAAAATCATATTTAACTTCTTCCACCTGACCTACTTTAAATCCTTTTACATAAACAGGTGATGATGGAACTAAACCTCCAACATTTTCATAAGTAGCATAATAGTAACTTATAGGTGAGAAAATATCTATCCCTTTTAAAAAATTTAATCCGAAATACAATACAAAAATAGCCACTATAGCCATTAGTCCCACTTTCACTTCACGTGTCAAAAATTTCTTTTTCATTCTACTTAATTTCTGTGTGTTAAATAATTAAACATATTCAACTGGAATTTTCTCAACTTACTTTGTTATTTTTAATGCCTCTTTTGCGGACATTTTTTTATCTCCGACAAAAGCAATAATAAATGCTTGTGGAAATTTTGCCAGAACATTTCTTCTTATCTGTTCTATTTTATTGTAATCAGTCTCAGCCCCCACTGTATATTTATACAAACCTCCTTCTTTAAAAGAATCTGTATTTTTCACTCCTTTAAATTCAGAAGAGCTTGATTTCACTAATTTAGCGGTTGCAAACAACTGAACTTTAAACACCGGATTCTGCAAGGAACCAGTTATTATATCAGACCTTTTATTATTAGTTTCTGCAGTATTATTAGCCGGGCTATTATCTTCTACAGCATCCTTTTTATTCTCAAGGTTATTTTTAGTTTCCTTCGAAATTTGAATGGTATCATCATCAGTATGTTTTACAATTTCCTTTTTGGCTACTGAAGTCGGTTGAATGCCGGATTTTTTATCATAATCTCTTTTAAAATCAACAAAAGCGTTAAAAATAGCTCCTGCCATTTCTTTTTGCCCTGAATCAGCTGATAAATAACGTTCTTCTGCCGGATTAGATATAAATCCAAGTTCGATTAATACACTTGGACATGCAGATCGATGTAATACCCAAAACCCCGCTTGACGAACACCACGATCTGACCGACGGCAATATTTTACAAATTGTTTTTGAACGATAGAAGAAAACTCTACACTCTTATCAATATAGCTATCCTGCATAAATTCAAACATTATATATGAATCAACAGAATTCGGATCAAAGCCTTTGTATTTAGATTTGTAATCGTCCTCAAGTAAAATAACTGAGTTTTCGCGCATGGCCACATCCAAATTTGATTTTGACTTTGCTAATCCAAGTGTGAACGTTTCTGCACCATAAGCCGAAGAACTTGTTGCAGCATTAGTGTGTATACAAATAAACAAATTTGCATGATTATTATTAACAACATCGGCTCTTTCCTGAAGAGTTAAGTATTTATCCGTTTTTCGAGTATAAACAACTTTAACATCTCTGAAATTTCTTTCTATTATTTCACCCAACTTTAAAACTACTGCGAGATTTATATCTTTTTCTTTCGAAATTGAACCGGCAGCACCAGGGTCATGTCCTCCATGACCGGCATCAAGAACAACCGTAAAACGAGCTTCTTGAGCAAAGATATTGGAGGACATGAATACTCCCGACAATATCATAGCACATTGAATAACAATAAAATAGTTTTTAATAAATTTCATAATTCTACCATGATTTAAACTGGTTTTTTCTGAATATTTTCCTGCAAAAGTAATCTTTTTATACTGTTTCCGAACCAAAAAAGAGGAGATAATTTTCAAATTATTCATAAAAAAGATATATATATAAATGAGACAACTATTTTTTCACTAAATTTGCGTCAAAATTAAGAAATCCAGAAATTAACCGGATGCAAACCTCTAACCAATTATATTTCAGCAATTTTGGCAAATTCCTGCTTCTAATTTCATGGTTAGTTTTAGGCTTTACATCATTTAGTCAAGATAAACTCACCACAACGAATGTCCAAAATTCAATTTTATCTGATAGTTTGATCAATATTGTAACTGACACATTGAAAAATGTAAAGTCTGACAGCTTAGATCTGGAAAATAAAAAAAAGCAAAAATCGAACCAAATTGATGCCGAAATTGATTATAGTGCGCAGGATTCGATTGTCTTGTGGGGAAATGGCACCGGATTTTTACACGGCACCGGCGATGTAAAATATAAAAATATAAATCTTAAAGCAGATTTTGTTCGTGTAAAAATGGACAGCAGCTTGGTTTATGCGAAAGGTAAAACTGATAGTATTGGAACTAAAACTGGAGAGCCTGTTTTCAGTGAAGGTGCAACTGAATACTCGTCAAAGGAACTGAATTATAATCTCAAAACAAAAAAAGGTTTTATTCGACAGGCAGTAACAGAGCAAGGAGAAGGATATATAATAAGCGACAAAACAAAAAAAACAGCTGAGGATGTATTGTGTATTGCCGGCGGAAAATATACAACCTGTAGTAATCACGATCACCCCGACTTTTATCTTAGCCTCACAAAAGGGAAAGTAAAGCCCGGCAGTTACGTTGTTTCTGGTCCGGCCTATCTTGTAATTCAAGATGTCCCCTTGCCTATTGCTATTCCATTTGGATTTTTCCCTTTTACTGACAAATATTCATCCGGTATTATTATGCCTTCTTATCAAGATGAATTAACACGTGGCTTCGGGTTACAAAATGGTGGATATTATTTTGCGATAAACGACTATGTTGATCTGGATTTAAATGGAGAAATTTGGACAAATGGAACATGGGCATTAAATGCTACTTCAAATTATGTAAAAAAATACAAATTTCGTGGGAATTTTAGCGTTAGTTATCGTGAAGATATAACCGGAGAAAAGGATTTATCGGATTATACCAAAGCAAGCAACCTGAGCATACGCTGGTCGCATTCACAGGATCAGAAAGCAAATCCAAATTTGACTTTTTCATCAAGTGTAAATTTTGCTACCAGCGGTTATAACCAGAGTAACATCAACACGTACAACCAGCCTGAGATAAATTCTGAAAACACAAAAGGCTCCAGTGTGTCTTTTTCTAAACGTTTTCCGGATAGTCCTTTCAGTCTCTCGGGAAGTATGTTGATAAATCAACGTACAAAAGATTCAACCATAAGTTTAACATTACCCAATATCAGTATTTCAATGAGTCGAATTTATCCTTTCAAAAGAAAGAATCCGATTGGAAACGACCGTTGGTACGAGAAAATATCGATGTCATACTCTGGAACTATGTCAAATAGTATTGACACAAAAGAAAATTTATTGTTTAAATCATCTTTTTCGCAGGATTGGAAAAATGGTATGCGACATAGCATTCCATTAAGTGCAACCTTTAATATTTTGAAATATATTAACGTATCGCCATCTGTTAATTACACAGAAAGATGGTATTTGACTTCTATTAATAAATCGTGGGATACTCCTTCTCAAGAAATTATTGTTGATACTATTAACGGTTTCAACAGAGTTTGGGATTTTAACATGGGAGTATCGGCGTCCACGAAACTCTACGGAATGTATATGCCAATCCGGGCCATTTTTGGTGATAAAATAGATCGTATCAGGCACGTAATGACTCCATCTTTGGGTTTTAGCTATAGACCTGACTATAGTGATCCAATGTGGGGATACTATGACACTTATACCAAATCAGTTGTGGATGCTACAAATCCTGATGTTTACACTAATCAATCCGTGCAATATTCTCATTATGAAGGTAGCATGTACGGAACTCCCAGTACGGGGAAATCAGGAAGTTTAAATTTCTCAGTTGGAAATAATGTTGAGATGAAGCTACGTAACGACAATGATACAACAGGAACTGAAAAATTTAAAATAGTCAGTTTAATTGATAATCTTTCGTTCAGTGGAGCATATAATCTAGCTGTCGATACCATGCGCTGGTCTACTTTCAGCACTAACCTGAGAATAAAAATCGGAAAAAGTTACTCCTTAAGCCTGAGTGGAGCATTTGACCCCTATATGTATGGTTTAACCAGCAGTGGGAGTCCTGTAAGAATAAACAAATTACGATGGGAGAACGGGGGGTTCCCGCGTTTTCTAGGGACGAGCACATCTTATAGCTACACACTAAACAATGATACTTTTAAAAAACTATTCGGGAAAAAGGACAAAAGTAACAAAACAAATGAATCGGGTGATAATCCGCAAACGGATACACCAGCCATGACTGACGATGAATATATCAATAATAATCCTGATTTAAATCATAGTTCTACCTCCGCAGAGTCTAAAAAGAAGGAAGAGAAAATTGATGGATATGATATATTTTCCATTCCCTGGAGAATTAGTATAAACTATTCTATCAGATACAGCAACACAAGTGAATTTGATTATGATAAAATGGAATACAAAATGGATTTTACTCATAACTTAAGCTTTTCTGGAGGTATTGATCTCACTAAAAACTGGAAAATCAGTACTAGTACTTCGTATGATTTTGACGCTAAGAAATTTACATATACAAATGTAAATATAACCAGAAGTTTACACTGCTGGAATATGTCAGGAAGTATCGTGCCATTTGGTACCTATAAATCTTATAGTTTTCACATTGGTGTGAATGCCAGCATGCTACAGGATTTAAAATATGACAAACAAAGTAGTTATGGAACGAACAATATTAGTTGGTATTGAGTTATTATAAAACAGCTTAATAACTTGGCAATATAAGGTATAAAAATTATTTACAAATAAACTATAATTAAAAAAAATGAAAATTACAGCAAACAAATCAGTATCTGCTGAATACGAATTATTCGTGGACGGTGAAAAAGAAGGAGAATTAGAACTAATGGAAAAAGCAACCACTCAGGAACCGCTTAATTTTATTTTCGGTGTTGGAATGATGCTTCCAAAATTTGAAGAACATTTATTTGGATTAGAACAAGGTGCTTCGTTTGATTTTACCATTAACAATGAGGATGCTTACGGTCAGTACGACGATGAAAGCGTCCTTGATTTAGATCGTGCTATTTTCGAAGTAGATGGCAAACTAGATGAAGAAATGATTTTTGAAGGAAATGTTGTTCCTTTAATGGATAATAATGGAAACAAAATTAATGCACAAATAGTTAGCATAAACGATACACATGTAAAAGTTGATTTAAATCATCCACTTGCCGGTGAAAATCTTCACTTTAAAGGAAATGTATTGGAAGTACGTGAAGCAACAGAAAAAGAACTTGCAGCTTTGACTGGTGGCGGTGGTTGTTCGGGTTGTGGTGATGGTGGCGGCTGTGGCGATGGCGGTTGTGGTTGTGGTTGTGGTTGTGGTTGTGGCGACGAAGACGACAGTGAAGGAAGTAGCTGTGGATGTGGAAGTGGTAGTTGTCACTAATCATCGTAATAGATCAAACTTTTCTACCAACATATTTTGGGTGGATATTAAGTGAATTTAAAGACTTAATATCCACTTTTTTTAGGTAAAACAAACTTTTGTTTTACCTAAAAATCTGCATTTACAATATTTTTAAATAACTTTGTACTTTCAATGTTTCAAAAAATACATATAAGGCGTTTACAATTTCATAAATTAAAAAAACATGTCGAACACTATAGGTAAATTATTTACATTCACTTCATTTGGCGAATCGCACGGAAAAGGTATAGGGGGAATTGTTGATGGTTGTCCTTCCGGCATTGATGTTGATGAAGAATATATTCAAAACGAATTAAATCGCCGTCGTCCGGGTCAGTCAGATATTTCTACTCCCAGAAAAGAAGGGGATAAAGTAGAATTTTTATCGGGAATTTTCGAAGGTAAAACTACTGGGACTCCCATTGCTTTTATTATCTGGAACGAGAATCAACACAGTGCTGATTATGATCATTTGAAAGAGGTGTACCGTCCATCGCATGCCGATTATACCTATCAACAAAAATACGGAATTCGTGATCATCGTGGTGGTGGTCGAAGCTCGGCACGCGAAACCGCTGCACGAGTTGTGGCCGGAGCTATTGCTAAACTGGCTTTACGAAAAATGGGAATTGAAATCATTGCCTACACTTCGCAAGTGGGTCATATCGGAATAAATAAGCCCTACGAATCAATTGATTTATCCTTAATTGAAAGCAACAAAGTTCGTTGCCCCGATACTGAAACGGCCAACAAGATGATAGATTACATCAAACAATTGAAAGAAGAAGGCGATTCTATTGGCGGCACTATTTCATGTGTTATCAAAGGTGTTCCCATAGGACTGGGTGAACCTATTTTCGACAAGTTACAAGCCCGTTTGGCACAGGCAATGCTCAGTATAAATGCAACCCATGGTTTTGATTATGGACGTGGATTCGAAGGAGTCAGTTTGAAAGGCTCTGAAATGAACGATTCATTTATAAAAGACGGTGACAGAGTAACCACAAAAACAAATAATTCAGGTGGTATTCAAGGTGGAATCAGTAATGGACAAGATATTTATTTCAGGGTGCTATTTAAACCAGTTGCAACCATTGCTAAAAAACAGGAGACACTTGATATTCACTCAAAAGGAATTGAACTTGAAGCAAAAGGTCGTCATGATCCTTGTGTATTACCCCGTGCTGTACCTATTGTGGAAGCAATGGCTGCATTGACTTTGTTGGATTTGCATTTGACAAAAAACCAATAATTCTGCCTTCAGCAGGTAGTATCATAATGCGAAAAATACAGAAAACAGCCCAACTGAAAAAGATTCAGTTGGGCTGTTTTCTTGATAAACTAATTCTCGTTTAAGATTTAATAAAGTTGAATCTGATTAACAAACGGGTACACTAAATATCCAGCTTATTATCTTTGCAAGTTTGTTCTAAACTGTCATTGCCACCGCAACAGAAATCGATACCTGCATTTTTAAATATTTCAGCAGCTCGGAAATCTTGAGTGACAATTTCACCTATTTTTATTGTTTTATAGTCTTTCATTTTCTTTGTTTATTTGTAAAACATTAATCAACTTCTTCAAACTTTATTACGCCAACCGGACAGCTATCTGCTGCGTCTTTTATGGCTGCATTGAATGCATCAAAATCCACATTTTCTTTCACTATCATTTTATCGGGCACTTCAAACACATCGGGTGCAATAGATTCACATAAACCGCATGAAGTACATTCGTCTGTGCTTTCATCAAGCCATACTTTTGAAATTTTCATAATCTTTATTTTTTTAGTTCCTATATATTTCACTGAAATCTTCTACAAGCTTCAGGTATTTATCGTAATACTCATTATTTGGTGTTTTTGCATTTGATTTTTCAAAATCATCGGACATGGCTGACAAAACATTGGCAGGTATGATCCTTTCGGACATAGGGTAAAGAATATTGTTTTCTTTGGCAATGTGATTGGTTAATAATGTACAATAAGCCAATAGATTCTCTTTTATTTGATCAAATGAAGCATCATCTCCCTGTTTAAATTTTTCAATTCCTTCAACCGCCTGCTTTATATAATTTCTACCTTCATTATGTTCAAAAAGCATTACAGCAATAGGTCCACCTTCTCTGGACATACCGTGTTTTTCCATTTCTATGAATAACCTATCTTCTTCTTTGAGATGATGGTATTTATCCGCAAAGTTTTTGATAAAATCGATAATCATTTCCACATGTACGATGTTTATTTCCGCTTTATCTTTCTTCTTTAAAATTGTTGTAGTTATTTCAATTATCTTCAGAATACTTTCGTGTTCCTTGACCAAAATTTCAATTGCTTTCATAATATTTTTTTTATTTATTTCTTTGAGAATATCTTCAATATCAGGGATACAGGAACCACAGACAGTTCCAGCATTCGTTTCGTCCTGTACTTTTTCCAGCGTTTGCAAGCCCTTATCTTTAATGGTCTTTACAATTTCACTTTTCATGATGCCAAGGCATTTGCAAATTTCAATATCTTCATCCATAGAATAAACTATTTTGAATTCAACATATTTCCAATAGCTTGTTTGTTTTGTTCGTTGCTAGGTTTTGGTGTTTTAACCACCAACACTCTGAAATCTGCATTACTATCATTGTACAGACAATGTGGAATATTTTTTGGACTATCTATGAGCATGTCTTTTGTGACTTTTAGTTTTTCATCACCAATTTCTACAATACCTTCACCTTCTAATACATAGAAAAAAACATCAACAGCAGTAGTATGCTTTTTTAGACTTTCACCTGCTTTTAAACACATGTGAACTACTTGTACATTCTCATTATCGTGAATTTTTCGGGCATCCACACCGTGTGGATTTTTTGTGGTGTTTGCTTCTTTGTAATTTGTTGTTTTCATATTTATATAAAATGACTATCGGGTTTTGCACCCAATGATTAAATTTAACCGTTTTCAATACATGCAATAAGAAGTCTGTCGAATATTCTTTCACCAAAATACCTTCTGTTGTATTTATAACAATAC
>JAQUWU010000110.1 GCA_028692715.1 Paludibacter sp.
TTGCTTAATGCGAGTATTGCGAAGCAATTATAAACTTACAGTTCATTGTTTTTTTTGTTTCAACATGCAAAGAACTCCTTTAATCAGATAAAAAAACAATGTACTGTGACCGCTCTGCCTATTATCAAAAAGCTATAAAAGCCAATTTACTAAACTTCTAAAAATTGAGATAAACTTGCTGTGGCTTTTTTTGCTTTTTGGGCGTTTAGTTTAGGCAATAGTTCAAATTACTTTTTCTTCTTTTTCTCTGTCGTAAAAAGGTTAGCTGTATATTTTTCGTAAAGCTCAAATAAGTAAACCATTCTGTTCGCTTCGCTTGTAAACGGCTGTGGTCTGTACGCCAAATCTACAGCTTTGTCTAATTCGTTATGTGCTTTTATTAATGCTTGGGGCATTGTCAAAGAGTCATACAAGTCAGCAAGTGAACTTTTTGGGAATTCAGTTCTTATATCTAAGACTTTTTTGGCTTTCTCTTCAATAAATTGTATTTGTTTATCAGTCGCATTCTCAGGCCAAGGAAAATTATTATAAACTATATCTTTAGAATATCGAAAGTCACTCTTTAAACGACCACAAACTGATTTCACCCAAGCTATATGCATTATCGAATTTAATACCCCAAAATGAAATAATTGACCATTAAATATAGTCATACAAGTATCTCCAGCTATATAGTCTTTATCGAAGAATCCCATAGGAATATATTTCCTGTTTTCTGAAGATACTCTTGGAATGACAATAAATGAATCAGGATTGTTTTTGTCCCTAAAAAGTGTGGGTGAACTTGCATAACTTTGAGTTTCTTTTCCTGGACTATTTTGTCTAAATTCCTTCACTTTTTTCACTCTATCTAAAACAAGTGGAAGTCCTTTTATTTCCTGAGGTTCAGCATCTTTGAGCCATAAACAATACTTATTTATACCATTAATAAATTCTCTTGCACCTAAGAACTTCTTAATGAACTGCAACGCATTTGGCTCTTGTTCTAAGAAATAGTTTTTTTCATCTTCTGAAAAAAGAAAGTTTCCACCATCATATGGAGAATTACCCCTTTTAATTTCAGGAACATTATTTAATGGTTTTGAACGACTTGATAAAGCGAAATCTTTACCATCAACTAAGTAAGGGTTAATATTTTTTACACTAACTTCATGAGCAATACCATTAATATTTTCATATTCAAAAATTCTCTTGTTATTGTTATCATAGTTGGCAAAGCCAACTATCACACAATGAACAGCCGCATTACCTCTTGCTTCATTTTTCCAATTAAATGTTTGGTGAGCAAAATGGATTTTTATTTTATACAAAGCAAACAACTGATTCCAAAGAATTCCCGCTTGTTCACCTTGGCAAATTGAATTAGTAGAAACGAAAGCAACTTTTATTTTTGTATTTTGTATAAATATGGATGAAATTAAATACCAAGCTGCAACATAATCTAAAACTCCAGAACCTTCAGACTTACCAAATACTTTTAAAATGTCAGCTTTTTGGTTTGTATTTTGAAGTTGTTGACCAATAAATGGTGGATTACCAAGAATATATGAAAGGTCATTTTTAGAAACAACAGTTTCCCAGTCTGTTTGCAATGCGTTTCCATTAATAATTTTTGCTGATTTCTTCAACGGCAAACGAGCGAAATATTGTCCAAATTCATTGCTTATTTGCATATTCATTTGATGATCCATAAGCCACATGGCTACTTCGGCTATTCGTGCTGGAAATTCTTCGTATTCAATTCCGTTCATCATATCCACGTCGAGCCAAATAATATCGCTAATGTCAATTACTTGTTGTCCGCTTTTATAAATGTTTCGTAGAATTTCTAATTCCAAAAGTCGTAATTCACGATAAGTAATTACAAGGAAATTTCCACATCCGCAAGCAGGGTCGAGGAATTTAAGCGTACTTAGTTTCTTGTGAAATTCGGGAAGTTTGTTTTTGTTGTTTTTAATACTTTCAAATTCTTTCCAAAGTTCATCAAGAAAAAGCGGTTTGATAAGTTTTAGAATATTTGTTTCGCTAGTATAATGCGCTCCTAAGTTTCTGCGTTCTTTGGGATTCATTACACTTTGGAACATTGAGCCAAATATAGCAGGTGAAATTTTACTCCAATCAATAATACAACAGTCTAATAATGCTTGTCGCATTTTTGTGTCGAAACTTGCAACGGGTAGGACTTCTTCAAACAGTTTTCCGTTTACATATGGAAATTCGTTAAGCTGTTCGTCTATGTTTTTAAAACGCTTTTCAAATGGTGTGTTTAGAACTTGGAAAAGTTCTTGCAACTTCGAAGCTAAATCACTCCCATCAACATTGGTTCGCTGTTCGATATAATCTTGAAAAGCTTGTTTGTCGAAAATAGTTGTGTCCTCTGCAAATAAACAAAACAATAAACGAACTAAATAAACTTCAAGCGGATGACCTTCATAGCCAATTTCTTTTAAACGGTCGTGAAGTTTCCCCATTAATTCAGCAGCCTGAATATTTGCTGGATCTTGTTCTTTGTAAACGTTTTTCTGATAGCCAAGAATGTAGCCAAAATGTTGAACGTTGTTTACTAAGTCGTTAAGTTTAAATTCAACTGTTTTGTTTTCTTCAAGGTCGTAAAGTCTGAAAGTCTCGAAGTCACAAATGAGAATATATTTTGGTAATTCGTGCTGTTTAAGCCCGTATGTGTAGTCAACTGCTTGTTGATATGCTTTGTCAAGGTTTTTCCCCCGACTTTTCATTTCGATTAAAATCGTTCCTTTCCAAAGTAAGTCAATATATCCATTACTCTCGTCAAGCTTTTTTACTTTGTGTTCAAAAGTTGAAACACGTTTTCTTGTAATTCCAAACACTTCAAAAAACTCAATTAAAAATGGTTTTGAATCTGCTTCTTCATTTGAAGTGTCAGCCCATTCTTTCGAGAAATGTAATGCTCGGTCTTTTATTTCGTTCCAACTTAATGCCATGATTTTCTATTCTTTTTTCTATTCAGTAAGTTTGTGTTTAACTGCATTGCTTGTTAATCTTGAATTATTGCGGACAAGTCTTCTAATATCACTTCGTTCATCATATCCATTTGTTTCTGAAGATCTATAAACCCGTCAGCGGAAAGATACTTTAAATCGAAGATAGAAGTGTCAATCAAAAATTGCCTTGTCGCAGTGTTTAATACCTTATATCCTGCCCGCATAAAGAGAGCCAGATTTAGAGTGTTATTTATAATTGAATCAGATGCTTCTACAATTCCTTTTGCTTTTTGCTGATTTTCCGTCAATTCAAAATCATAAGCATTTTCGAGAAAGGTGTCTTCATCTTCATCGTCGTTTTCAAAACTAAAATCCCTGTCGAACCACTGTTCAGTATCGTGCCAAGGTATCGGGAGTTTGTCATTTTTAAAATTATCAAATGCCTTATCCCATTCATCTGCATCTTTAATTGTCCGATGATTGTACAAAATATCGGGTAGAGCGCAGGCATTGTAATAGATATTCTTTTTAATGGCTGTTTCAATTTCCGAATACGCCTCCGGCTCCAAATGAAGTAATTTATCGCCAAGATAAGCCGATAAAAAAGACTTTATAACTGGATCAAGTACCTGATAAACTTCGTAGTAAAAACTTTCTTCATCAAATATGATTTCCTCTTCCATTTTTTTTATTCTTTAAGAATTATTGATTCAGGTTCTGTTTCAACTTCGGCTGTTATTACCGCTGTCACTTCTTTCTTTTTCTTTTTTTTCGGCTGGGTGCTAACGACCGAGGCTATGGGCTTGGGCGGTTTGCGGGCGTATTCGCTGTCGCACAGCGACAAAGTGAATGCGGGCGCAAAACCTGCAAAAAGCACATTAGCCGCCCAAAGCGCATAGGCGTGTGTTAGGGGCAGTTATTTTTCACACAATGAAGTAAGTCAATAGACTTGTATGGGCTTCCATATGTGTTCCAATAATTTTTAGCATTTTTTTCTAAGTTCTGTCTATAATCAGGGTTT
>JAQUWU010000062.1 GCA_028692715.1 Paludibacter sp.
CCAATTCTTTACCAGTCAAACACCATCATTTATCCAGTCGACCGTATCACATAAAAAATCGTATCTATTTAAAAAACAACATGTTTCAAAATGTTTTCACACTGTCTTTTTTGTTCTGCCCCTCAATTATAATAATTAGGTTTTTATGTTTAAGGTAAAAAAGTTGGTTTTGGCTTTGAGTCTGCTGTTGGCATTTTTTATAAATGCCACAGCACAAGGTCAATCAAAGGAAAAAGCGTGTTTTCGTCCCGGAGAAGTATGGTTAGATGATATTGACACGCATATCAATGCACATGGAGGAGGTATTATTTATCATAACGGGAAATATTATTGGTTTGGCGAACATAAAAGCGAAACTTCAAACGCTGCTTTTGTTGGTATCACCTGCTATTCTTCAGTTGATTTGTATAATTGGAAATACGAAAGTATTGCCTTGCCCGTGGTAAAAGACAATCAGAATAGTGACATTGTAGAGGGTGCCGTAATTGAACGTCCAAAAGTAATCTATAATGAAAAAACTAAAAAATATGTCATGTATTTTCATTTGGAATTGAAAGGCAAAGGTTACGAGGCCGCAAGAGTAGCGATCGCTGTGAGCGATCGTGTAACGGGGCCTTATACCTATCTCAAATCTTATCGCCCTTGTGCAGGTTATTGGCCGATAAATATGACTGAAATACAAAAAGACGCACCAGAATCAATAGGTGATTTCCCCGAATGGTGGACAGATGAGTGGAAGAAGGCAACAATTGACGGACTTTTTGTTCGTAGAGATTTTAAAGGAGGACAAATGTCACGCGATATGACTTTATTTGTTGATGATGATGGAAAAGCTTACCATATTTATTCTTCGGAAGATAATCTTACTTTACAAATTGCTGAATTGACAGATGATTATCTGGGTCATACTGGTAAGTATATCCGGATTGCTCCCGCAGGACATAACGAAGCTCCGGCTATTTTCAAAAAAGACGGGATTTATTGGATGATCACTTCAGGCTGTACAGGCTGGGATTCCAATGCCGCCCGCATGTTTTCTTCACGAAATATTTGGGGTCCATGGACTCAACATTCAAATCCTTGTGTTGGAACTGATGCCGAAAAAACCTTTTTCTCACAAAGTACTTATATTTTACCCGTACAGGGCAAAAAGGATGCATTTATCTTTATGGCTGACCGATGGACTCCGAGGCATCCAGCAGATGCACGTTATATTTGGCTTCCTATTCAGTTTAAAGACGGAATTCCGTTCCTCTCGTGGCTCGACAAATGGGACCTTTCTGTTTTTGATGAACTTAATACGGATTCAAACACTGAAAAAAAAATTCCGGTTATAATTTAATTTGGAGTGATGAATTCAATTATGAAGGTAAACCCACTTCTGAAGTGTGGAGCTACGAACATGGTTTTGTAAGAAACGAGGAACTTCAATGGTATCGACCTGAGAATGCTGATTGCCATAATGGAATACTACGTATTTCTGGTAGAAAAGAACAGATAATAAATCCTGATTTCAGAGAAGGAAGTATGGATTGGAAAAAAAACCGCCCGCAGGCAGCTTATACATCGGCATGTATTAAAACCGAAAGTAAAAAAGAATTCCTTTATGGCCGATTTGAGATCAGAGCAAAAATCCCCACAGCATCAGGATCATGGCCAGCTATCTGGACGTTAGGGAATTCTATGCCATGGCCATCAAATGGTGAAATCGATATCATGGAGTATTATAGGATAAATGGTATTCCACATATCTTGGCAAATACTGCATGGGGAACTGATAAACACGGAACTGCCAAATGGAATTCTGTTACTGTTCCTTTTTCGAAATTTACCGATGAAGATATTAACTGGGCAGATAAATTTCATATTTGGCGAATGGACTGGGATAAAGACGCAATCCGTTTGTATTTAGATGACAGGTTATTGAATGAAACATTGTTAAAAGGCGCACAAAATGGTTCAATTGGCAATTATGAAAATCCATTTCATCAACCACATTACTTATTATTGAATTTAGCTATTGGAGGAATAAATGGAGGAATACCTGATGAAGAAGATTTTCCGTTAAGTTACGAAGTTGATTACGTAAGAGTTTATCAGAAAAAAAAATAAACTGTAAACCTCAATATTTAAATATTTTATGACAGATTTTCATACAAACGATTTATAAACAGAGGAAAATGAACCTATTTTAGAGCTTGTTTTAAAAATAGCAACCTACTTTTGTGTGTCCGATAAAATAGGAATGAATCTTTATCTAAGAATGAATTAACTATATGTAATTGAATCCGTTTAAAGCGGGTGTTTTAAATAAACTAAATAATTATAATATCTATTATCAATGAAAAAAAATATTTTATTTTGTATTGCATTATCTCTTATTTCTTTTGTGTTTGCTCAAGAGAATCCCGTTATTAACGATTGGGAAAATCCCGCTGTTTTCCAAATCAATCGTGAACCGGCACGTGCAACATTTCTCCCTTTTGCCGATAAGAATTCTGCTATAGCAGATTTGTATGAAAGCTCACCTTGGTTCTACAGCCTGAATGGAAATTGGAAGTTTCAATGGTCGCCAACACCGGACCAACGTCCCAGAGATTTCTACAAAACGGATTTCAATGTAACTAACTGGAAAGAGATTCAGGTTCCATCCAATTGGGAACTGAAAGGTTACGGAATTCCGATTTATACCAATATCACTTATCCGTATCCAAAGAATCCTCCTTATATCGATCATTCTGATAATCCTGTGGGTTCTTATCGCCGGGATTTTGATCTTCCCGGTAACTGGAACGGTCGCCGTGTGTATCTTCATTTTGAAGGCGGAACATCGGCCATGTACATTTGGGTGAATGGAGTGAAAGTGGGGTATTCTGAGAATACAAAAAGCCCTGTTGAATTTGATATTACCAACTATGTGAAAGCCGGGAAAAATCTGGTTGCTGTGGAAGCTTATCGCTGGAGTGACGGTTCTTATCTTGAGGATCAGGATTTTTGGCGTTTATCAGGCATTGATCGCAACGTCTATCTTTATAGTACTGAAAATATACGTATTGCCGATTTTTTTGCTCGGCCTGATTTAGATGGAGCATATAAAAATGGTTCATTGACAGTGGATGTAAAACTAAGCAATTACAACAAATCGAATAAAACAGGCATTGTAGAAGCTGTGTTAGTTGACGACAATGGAGTAGCAATTTTCAATCAGACATTGAAAATTGCTACTCCTGCCCAAGGAAAAAAAGAACTTACATTCAGCAAAAACGTATCTGCCCCTAAGCTTTGGAGCAATGAGACGCCTTATCTTTATTCATTGGTATTGACCCTGAAAGATGAAAACGGTAAGTTTGTCGAAACCGTTTCTACTAAAATAGGTTTCCGCAAAGTAGAACTGAAGAACGGTCAATTACTGGTAAACGGCAAACGAATCATGGTGCATGGAGTCAATATCCACGAGCATAATCCGGTAACCGGTCATTATCAAGATGTTGAAACCATGATGAAAGACATTCGTGTTATGAAACAACACAACATCAATGCTGTTCGGTGCAGCCATTATCCAAACAATGTGAACTGGGTAAAACTTTGTGACCAATTTGGACTTTATTTGGTGGATGAAGCCAATATAGAAACGCACGGTATGGGAGCGGAATGGCAAGATTGGTTCGACAAATCAAAACACCCGGCTTATCTTCCGGAATGGAAAGCTGCTCACATGGATCGTACCGTGAGTTTGGTTGAACGCGATAAAAATCACGCTTCGATTATTCTTTGGTCGTTAGGAAACGAGTGTGGCAATGGACCTATCTTTCACGAAACCTACAAATGGATCAAAGAACGTGACAAAACCCGTTTAGTTCAATTTGAACAAGCCGGTGAACAAGAAAATACTGATGTCGTTTGTCCTATGTATCCGGGTATAAAAGACATGAAAGAATATGCTGACCGCGAAAAAGTAAACCGTCCTTACATTATGTGCGAATATTCTCATGCTATGGGTAACAGCTCGGGCAACTTTAAAGAGTACTGGGACATCATCCGTGGAAGCAAAAATATGCAGGGTGGTTTTATTTGGGACTGGGTAGATCAGGGATTCCAAATGACCGATGAAGCTGGTCGAAACTATTGGAGTTATGGTGGCGATATGGGAAGTCAAAATTATACAAATGATGAGAATTTCTGTCACAACGGATTGGTTTGGCCTGATCGTGCACCCAAACCGGGTTTATTGGAAGTGAAGAAATTCTATCAAGATATTCAGTTTAATTCTGCTCAACCTGAAAAAGGATTGATTACGGTTTCAAATGAGTTCCATTACACCAATCTTCAAAACTACGAACTTAAATACGAAGTGTTGAAAAATGGCGAAGTGATTAAACAAGGTATTTTCAATATGAATCTTGCTCCGGAATCAAAGAAACAGATTCAATTATCATTACCGGATATGCCGGCTACTGATGGTGTTGAGTATTTTCTAAATGTTTTTGCCAGCACTCGCTTTGGTACTGAAATGATTCCGCAAGGACACGAAGTGGCTCGCGAACAATTTAAACTCGGAGAAGGCAAGTTCTTTGTAAAAGCTGCAGCATCAGGCGATGCACCTAAAGTGAAAAATGATAAAGATCGCATTAGTATGAGCGCTGCAGGTGTAGATGTTTCTATCAATAAAGGATCGGGACTAATTGGTGGATATAGAGTTGGTGATAAAAGATATTTTAACCAAAGTCCGACGCCAAACTTTTGGCGTGCCCCAACAGACAATGACTTTGGGAACGGAATGCCAGGAAAATGCAATATTTGGCGAGCTGCTGGTGAAAATTTATCAGTGAAAAAGATAGACGTGAAAGAAGAAGGTGGCAAAGCAATTGTAACAGCTGATTTATACCTGAAAGATGTAGCTTCCGACTACCAAATTGTTTACACCCTGAGTGCTGACGGAGCTTTGGTTGTGAACGTCCATTACAAAGCCGGGGTAAATGAATTGCCTGAAATGCCTCGCTTTGGTATGATTATGACATTGGATAACGAGTATGATAATTTTACTTTTTATGGTCGTGGTCCATGGGAAAATTATTCCGACCGCAACCAAGCTGCGCAAGTAGGAATCTACGGCAGTAAAGTTGTCGACCAATATATTCCTTATACTCGTCCACAAGAGAATGGTTATAAAACAGATGTTCGCTGGTTAACGCTAACTGCTAATGATGGCAAAGGTATTTATATTGAAGGATTGCAACCTATCTGCGTGAGTGCATTGAATAATCTACCAGAAGATTTTGACCCGGGACTGTCTAAAAAATACCGTCACATTAACGACATTACACCTCGTAACGAAGTGGTACTGTCCGTCGACTTAGCCCAACGCGGTGTAGGAGGCGATAATAGTTGGGGGGCTTATCCACATGAACAATATCTGTTGAAAGCAAAAGAATACAGTTATGGTTTTATAATTAAACCATTGAAATAACTCTTAATAAGCACGTTTTGAATAAGTTTTTTGTCATGTTAATTGTTGAAAATTAAAGAAATAATATGGATCCTGAATCACAAATCTTGACTTACAAAAACAAGGTTGCTAATTTTTGCATTGGTTTATTGTTAATTGTATTCGTGGGTGGATTATTTCAGGCTTATAATATGAATAAATTGTCACTAAAAAAACATGAATCGAGACAATTTACTTCACGAAAGTAAGAAGTTTAATGTTGTTGAATATTCGATAGATACTTGGGTGTTAACGGTTTAATATATAAGATTATTTTTATGAATTTGCATGAATTAAAATTGGCTTTTGAAGCAACTTATGGCAAAGCACCGGAAGCTGTGTATTTTGCACCGGGTCGTGTAAACCTTATTGGTGAGCATATTGATTATAATGGAGGGTCAGTATTTCCGTGTGCTTTGAGCTTTGGTACTTATTTATTAGTTGCAGAGAATAATGAATCTGTAATTAATTTTAAGTCGTTGAATCAAACAGAATCAGTTGCTCTTAGCTTACACCAATTAACTTGTCCACTTGACAAGTCATGGGTGAATTATCCACTTGGTGTAATTGCTCAGTTTATAAAAAGTAGTTATGAGATTAATGAAGGCTTTGATTTGTTATTTTGGGGAAATGTACCAAATGGTGCCGGACTTTCCTCTTCGGCAGCATTGGAAGTTGTAACTGCTTATGCTTTTAATGATCTATTAGGGGCTGGATTTGACCGTACGGCATTAGCTCAGATTGGACAAGAAGCCGAACATGAGTTTGCATATGTAAGTTGTGGAATTATGGATCAGTTTGCTTCGGCTAACGGTGCGAAAGACCACGCTGTTCACCTGAACTGCGATACATTGGAATTCGAATTAGTTCCAGTAAAGCTGGAAGGTGTAAAAATTCTTATCTCTAACACTCATAGCCCACATAAATTGGATTCAGGTGCTTACAACCAACGTGTAACTGAATGTAAAAAAGCTGTTGAGCAGTTGAATACTGTTCGTACACTTAAATACCTCGCTGAATTGACTGAAGCTGAATTTAAATCAATCGAATCAGTTATTACTGACCCAGTAGCTCAAAAACGTGCCCGCCACGTTGTGGGTGAAGTTCAACGTACTTCCGATGCAGTAAAAGCTTTGAAAGCAGGTGACCTGACATTGTTTGGTCAATTGATGAACGCTTCGCATGTATCACTGCGCGACGACTATGAAGTTACTGGGACTGAATTGGATTGCATGGCTTCTGAAGCATGGAAAATTGATGGCGTTATTGGTTCACGGATGACCGGTGGTGGTTTTGGTGGGTGTACTGTTTCATAGGTAAAAGATGAAGCTATCGATACATTTATTAAAGAAGTTGGTGCTGCTTACGAAGCAAAAATTGGTATCAAACCGGAGTTCTATATAGCAGAAATTGGCGATGGAGCTTGTAAGATTAAATAAATTTCTGGTTGTTTTATTATTATAGTTCACTATCACTCTATTAGTTTTTTTTGGTTGGAAAGAATGTTTGCACTCAACGAGTCAGACATTCTTTCTTTTATTACAAAGAAGCATAACAAAGTATCTAACAAAATTTAAATAATATATTACATGTAATTTTCAAAACTTTCATGAAAAATTTTGCGTTAAAATTGAATAAAGAACTTAATGTTAAATTACAAGCTATTGATTTGGAGGAGTCTAGTATTATAAGTAAAGCTCAGAAATCAATTCTTTGTATAAAGGATGCTTTGAGTAAACTCAAAACCTTTATATTGAATTACACTTTTGTAAGTGAAGAAGAAGAGATTCTGTTTTTCAAGGAAATAAAACCGGGGATATTAAGTCAACTCATTTATTTTGTCAAGATAAATAACATTGAAAGCAAAAGACCAATGGGAAGTTTTGAAATACAACAAAACTACCTGTTTTGTGAATTGGAAAAACTCACTTTATATTTCAACAGTCACCTTGAATTTTATCGTTATTATAGAATGAATTCCACTTTCTTGGATGATAAATTTTTTGTTAGGGGAAGAGAAGACCTACATTTGCACCTTGATAATCTGATGGTTTATATCGATCCTGATTTTTCAACAAGTCAGGATTATATGGTCGCAAAGATTATTGCCAATGATCGTTTGGAAGTCTTTTTAAAAACTGAGTTAGATGCTTTATCCATAAAAAATTCAAATCCCAATTATGGGCAAGTAGGAATATCGGGAAATAATTCGCTTCAATGGACAGATAATAAAACAGCATTAGTAGAACTCATTTATGCACTTTATGCCTGTGGAAGTTTAAACGATGGTCGTTGTGAAATTCGTGTACTGACAGCTATTTTTGAGCAAATCTTCAATGTTAGGTTAACAGATATTTATCGAACTTATTTAGAAATAAAAGTAAGGTCTATTCCCACCAAATACATCGATAATCTCAAGACTGCATTACTTCGCAAAATGGAAGAAGATTTTTAAATCTCAATCGTTGACTAAAATTACGTTAGGTACTACCTGAATGGTTTTGCAGACTTTTCTTGTTTTCCCAATTGGGAACAACTTGTGATTTTATTGATTAAATTTTTCTATGCAGAAAATCTTAATTGCTGTCATATTAAAGCTAATTAATTAAAAATAAGGTGCGTATTTGTTTTGTTGCCAAAGTTACGTACTTTCCTTCAGTCTTTAAACCAACAGTTTTTCCTCTCAATATTTTGTTTTCCCAATTGGGTACAACTTGTGAATAAAATCCAATAAAAACCACCAATTTTGTCCATTATTAATCATAACTATTTGAGTCTATTTTAAGACTCACAGTTTTAAAATCAGATATAATGGCAGAATTCAACATTGCATTTCAAAGAACGCTTACCCACGAAGGTGGTTACAGTAACGATCAGGATGATCAGGGTGGTGAAACTTACAAGGGTATATCCCGAAACGCCCACAAAGCATGGTCTGGCTGGAGTATTATTGATAAATACAAAAGCCAATCAGACTTCCCTACGGCACTTGACAAAAATCCCGACCTTTCAGTATTGATAAAACAATTCTATCAGACCAATTTCTGGTCTCCACTTAATGCAGATCATATCCAGAATCAAACTAATGCCAATTCTATTTTTGATTTTGCAGTAAATTCAGGTCTCACTACATCAATCCGGCTTGCACAATCAATTGTTGGAACAAAGATAGACGGTGTTATTGGAGATCAAACACTCAAGAAAGTAAACTCAATGGATTTTGGCCATTTTCAGGCGGCTTTCACGGTTGCTAAGATTGAGTATTACATGAACATTATCCGTAATCGTCCAGCCAATAAAAAATATCTATCAGGGTGGATTACGCGAGCATTAGTGTTTAATGATTAATAATTATCTTGATAGAATCAGTCAAATTCATACATAGAAGTCATCTTGACTTTTTGTTAGTTTTAATTTTCTTGAGTAATATAATCATAAATGCCATGTAATTGAAGCTTTTCCAGCTTGAAACAGTAACATCAAACCTATTAAGCAATGATCTGAAACTATCCATCCAGGCATTTGTCCTTTCAATAATATATCTTTGTTTGTAAAGTAAATCATCTAAAATCAACTCATCTTTGTTTTCACCATTACGATAATTGAAAGCTATATTTGGAACAACTCCCCACCTTTTACAAATCGAACGAAAGTCCTTTGAGTCAAAACCAGAATCGGCATTAATAAAAAGTCCATCAGTACTAATTTTTGCGTCTGCTAATGTTGTAAACAATTCTTCAGAAGATTTTTCAATGGCATATAAATCATTATGGTTACCTGCTATTGGGTTTGACAAAGCTAAAGGTAAGCCTTGTCTATCTGATAGATACAGCGAATTTGTCGTTTTTCTTTTCTTGCGCCCCTGGTAAGCAACTTCCTCGCTTCCGCGAAGCGCTGTAGTATGACTGCCATCCAAATCGGCACTAGACAAATCCATAAACGATTTGTACTTTTCCAGTATTTTCGTCCAACAAGATTCCCATTCTCCATTCTTACACCATTTACGAAAATGGCCAAAAACGGTTTTATAACTTAGCGCAACTTCAGAAAACAAACTTTTTACGGGTAACATTTCCCATTGACAGCCTGTTTTGAGTTTATATAAAATGCTGTTTACTACTTCTATCAGACAACTTCTTGTCTGAAATCCTCTTTTTGCTACTGATAAATAAGGCAGTATTTCAATTCTTATTGTATCTTTGTCAAGTACTTGGTACATCTTAGAAGGGAATTGGTTTGTTGTTTTGTCGCATACAAAACGTTCCCTTCTTTTAAATATTGTTACCTCCTCAAAAAGTCAAGACGACTTCATATTATGCCAACTCAAATTATCACCACGGATGATCTTCAGGAATTCAAAATAGAATTGCTCGATGAAATAAGAGCTATTGTTTCAGAGCATAAAACAACTACTCAAAAACAATGGCTAAAGTCTGTCGAGGTTCGTAAGTTACTCAACATATCTCCAGGGACACTCCAAACGCTTCGTATTAATGGCACCTTACCCCATACAAAAATTGGTGGAACTAACTATTATAACGCTTCGGATATTGAGGCGTTGCTGTCTCAAAATAATAAAAAGAAAAAAATATGAATTACATTCTTCAGCTTAGCGGTTTCTTTCAAAAAGTTGCGGTTGACGAACGTCTTAACCCAACACATGTAAGTTTATACATGGCCGTATTTCAATTCTGGAACTCTGAAAGGTTCCAGAATCCGGTTTCAATTTCCCGGCAGGAACTAATGCGAATCAGCAAAATCAGTGCAAAAGCCACTTATCACAAGTGCATTAAGGATTTGCATAACTTCGGCTATATTCAATATATTCCGTCTTACAATCCCTTTAAAGGAAGCCTTGTTTACTTGTTCGATTTTCAGTCAAGTGCTAAACTGGTTGTAGTCCCAGACCGTACTAATATCGAAACAAGCATTGAACAAGCATTAGTACCTTATATAAACAAAGAAAACATCTTAAACTTAAATATTGAGAAAGATGACACCCAACCAAAAAATGATATTGTTTTGAAAGTTTCAAAAAACAGGGTGAAAGTAGTTGAATTAAACGGGGAAGAGATTCCGCAAAAAATGAAAGCCAATAAGCGCAATTCTAAGGCGCTTGTCAGCTCTCCGGGTATGATTGAAGTACAGAATTACTTTCTTGAACAAAAAAGCTCGGAAATCGAAGCGGACAAGTTTTACAACTACTTTCAAAGCAATGGCTGGAAAGTGGGTGGCAAAGCGCCCATGCAGGACTGGCAGGCAGCAGCCCGAAATTGGATACTCAATATCCCTGCATTTACCAAAGCTCAAAAGTCTGTTACAGCTAATCAACCAACTCCGGGACATCTCAATACAACCAGTTCAAAAAATTACGCCGAACCACTTTAAAAGATAGATATGCTACTTCCTATTTTTATTGTTTGTCAAATAAATATGTTTTATCGGTTGTATAAATTAAAATTAGGTCAAAAAACGAACTACTTTAAAATATGAATAACAACCTGTCTACAATTCAGACCAAAGGTAAAGAAATGTTCGGAGAACATTTTCAGGTAATTCCAGAAGATTACGAAGTAGTTGATAAATTACTCACATGGTTTCTTCAGGACGAAAAACAAGCTCGACAGTTCGGGCTCAATCTCCATAAAGGTATATTGTTGACCGGGCCGATTGGTTGTGGTAAAACCAGTTTAATGTCCCTTATGAGGGTGTTAGTTCCACCGCAACAGCGGTTCGGAATCAAATCATGCAGAGAAATCACATTTGATTTTATAAAAGACGGGTATGAAATTATACAACGTTACGGAAGCCATGCGTATAACAATATTTTAATAGAACCGCAGCCACATACACACTGCTTTGATGACCTTGGGGCTGAGAGTACTTTTAAGTATTACGGTAATCAATGTAATGTTATGGGTGAAATTCTGCTCTCCAGGTATGATCATTTCGTCAGCAACCATATGCTCACACATGCTACCACCAATCTTTCTGCCACCGAACTCGAAGAATACTACGGCAATCGTGTCCGTTCCCGGATGCGGGAAATGTTTAATTTGATTGCATTTGATGGAGGAGCGAAAGATAAGAGAAAGTGAGACTGACTTTTTATTGTTTTAATATCAAAAATAGTTGTTTGATATTTTGTGAAAGACTCTATTGAAATTGATAATAAGCGTTGTTTATATATCGAAATAAACTCATAAATTTGCGAAAATCATTGTTTTTATAGTTGTTGTCACAATTGATTATATGACTCATAACAACTACATGTAGTCGTCATAAAAAATAAAATTAAATATAAAGTATGAGTTTAACAGCGTTAGCAATAGGTGTAGCAAAGTTTCTAGCCGAAGGAACAGCAAATCATTTCTTAGGAAAGGGGTTGGATAAGGTTTTTACAAAAGACGAATTTCAAACAGAATTATACAAGGTTATTTATGATACGCTGACTGAATTCGAAGAAAAATTCCCAATTCAGAATGAAGTAATGAAATTTCCTTTCTATCATTCTGAAATTATTGTAAAAATGTTGCTGAAGATCGCTATACTTAAAGAAGAGGGTGATGTTGTTCAGATAATTAATGAACTTGGCCGCAATAGTTATATAATTACACCAGATGAAAACCAAATTTTAGCTATTCTTGATCTATTTAGCAAGAAGATATGTGAAAATGAAAAGTTGAAAAATTTGGAAATCGAAAAAAACTACAAAGGAGAAATTTTCAATATCTCAAATGCAATTAAACAATTAGAATATTCAGTTGAAAATACTATTCGTAAGATTAGTACAGACTTAACAGCAGAATGGAAAAGACAGTTAGAGGTTTATAAAGAAAACATCGAACAATTCAAGCCTCAAACGGCATTAACTTTACTAGAAAAACTAGAGCAAGCTATAAGGGATTCAGATAGTGGGATTTCCGATAAGATTGATTCAAAGTTACATTATTTAAAAGCCTTGTGTTTTGAGTTACTTTTAGACAATAAGAATGCCAAAAAAGAGTATCTGAGTTGTTTTGCAAAGGACCCCACTCATCCAATTTATAAGGAGAAAGTTGCATTTACATATTATTCTTTAGAAAACATAGCTAGAGCAACTGAACTGGCTCAAGAAATAGTTCAAACTGATTTTGATAATCCAACGGCCAATTTCATATTAGCCTTATCGAAAAATGAAGAAATATTTCTCAATAACATAGAACGAATGCCAGATTATGTTAGGAAGAATATCCGGTTTAAATATCTTGTTTTGTCCTATATTCAAAAAAATAAAGGAGAATATCCCTTATTGAAAAAATTCCTACTCGATGATTACTATATTGAAACAACAGAGAAAGTAAGTTATGAAAATTTTTTTAAGTCAATATATAATTCAGAATATGCTTACTATGTTTACATGGTTAGTGGCTTATATTTTGATTTTAACACAAGGGCGGAGTCCTCTCCATTCCTAGAGCAACTACATGTCGAATGTAAAAACATAACATTAGCAATAAGAAACACTGAGTTGGAACACAAATATAGGGGGGCATTTTTCCTGTTCTATTTAACTGATTATATTGTGAATGATAATGTTGATAGTTTGCTGCTATCAAGGTCTCATATCAAAGATATTGCTATAAATAGTGGGATATTGTTAGCTAATTGCCTACAACATGTAGGAAGGGAGCATGAAGCTATTGATGTATTGTCCTCACAACAAATAAAATATCCCGAAATATTTTATTTGAAAGCTTTTTGCTATGCGAAATTAAAAGACTCTGTGAATTATAATGTCGCTATTAATGAATTCATTACATTAATTGATTGTTTGACTGTAGTAAATTTCGATAGGATATTAACACTGCTGGTCTCTCAGTTTGACGAAGGACAATCTGAAATAATCATTAATGTTGATGTGATTTTACAAAAGAATTTTGAACTCGATATTCATAAGCAGATTATCGAAAATCTCTCAAAAAATATAAATGATATAAATGATGCTAATATAGACGAAATGTATCAATTAGCGACAGACAGTAGTCTTTCCATTAATATAAAAGGTAAGTTAGCTTATATTCTTCTCAAAGTAAGCAAGCCTGAATTATCTGTATCCTTGTATCGTGAATTCATAAATACAACTGAATACAATCAAGATTTATTCTACTACATTCAGGCTCTGTATTATACAAAGAAAGACAATAAAGAGCTTCTTGCACTATTAAAGGACTGGAGGCAGAACTCTAACCACCCAGATGATTTTCTTTTTAATATTGAATATGAGTTAAGAAGACAAATTAGTGATTGGAAAGAGGCTCTGGATATAATGAAACTTTTGTATTCCAAATATCCGTATCAAGAAACAATTTTTTCAAACTACTTGGTTTGTTTACATGAAATGGGGGAAAAAGAGAAAATTCAAGAGTTACACACCAGTATTTCTTCAATTAAATTCTCGAATTTGTATTGTGTAAGAGATGTGGTTATAGTGTTATTTCAAAATGATTTTATTGACGAGGCGTTTGAAGTTTTGTATCCGTTTGCCATCGTTAAAGAGAATAGTAACATGCGAATGATGTTTTTGCAACTTGCAATGCGCCAAACACAGAACCCTATTTTAAAAAGATATGAAACTGTGAAAGAAGATAGTTTTGTCTTGATAAGATATGAAGATACTGACGAAGTAAAAATAATACATATTAAGGAGAACCAAATTAATGAGATGCAAAAATCTTTGCTGGTCAAAAAAGTCGGCGATAAGGTGTTTGTAAAAATACCTACATTCGATATGTATAAGTCTATAGTGATTTTGGATATAATGAATAAGTACCTTGCATTGCATTATGAAATTTATCACGAAACAGATAATCCAATAGATTCTAATCTTCCGATGACTTCTTTCCGACTTCCGTATAATTGTAATATAGAGGACTTGAATGATTTTTTTATTAAGAATTTTGCAGCCGGCGAAGAAAAGAGGAGGCAATTCTATGAAGAATATCTGACTAAATACTCGATTGGTGAGCTTCCATTTTCTGCTATTGCTGCTGTGTTGTTTAATAGCGATTTTTTTAAAACATATTCAGTTTTATCTTCTCCCAAATATGGAATTCTACTGAATCCAAATCTTCATGATATGCTGTTGGTTGATTTAATCGAGAAAGAGTTTATACTGGATATTTCAGCTATTTTATGTTTTTATCAACTGCACAAAAGTATTGGTTTGAGTTATGCACATAAATTTGTCGTTTCAAAATCAATTTATGACTTTATTCAGTATAAAATAATTGAAGCGAAAGCTGAACCAGCCACAAAAATGACCATTGATATTGATCTAAATGGAATTACTCCGACAATTTTCCCTGACGATTACAAAGAACAATTAATAAAGTATTATGAGGATGTAAGAAATTGGTTGGAGGCTAACTGTATTGTTGAAATAGTCGAAGAGAAGTTGGATGAGTTGAGGAAAGAAGACCGGAAAGATTTAGAGGGTGCTAATCTGGCAATAGATTACCTTGCTGATTATATTCATATTTTAAATAAACCTGACAGAATTCTAATTTCAGATGATTCTTTACTTCATACTCAATATGCGCAATCAGGAAAAGAAATTAGTTCTCAAATGTATTTGATTCAATTTTTTGACGAGGACACTATTAATAGAGAGTTGTTAGTTAAAAATTATGTCGGCGTTCCAATAAGCAAAGATTTTCTCAAAATTGAATTTGTTAACAAGCTATCATGTAAAGAAAATGTATATTCTCAATGTTTGAATAGCTTGTGTTATCTTATATCTGAGAATAAATTACAAGTAATAATAACGGTTTCCTTATTTCTAAAAGATATTTATACTGATAGGCTTGTAATTATGGATATTAATAGAGAGGCTATTAATCTATTCGTAACGGTGTTGAAAGATTGTAAATCTGATATGTCGGTTTTTGTTACACTTCAAAAAAGATTAAGTCATGATTTCATTTTACTCGGAACAAAAAAGGACGAAGTTCTACTTAATCTATTAGGAGCTATGAGGATATTGTTTCCTTCTGCTGAATAAATTTTATATTTACGAATCTTTTTGTTTGCAGTTTATAAGAATTTGCAGGATAATCAGATTTTACCAGATTATCCTGCAAATTTAGTTATTGATAGTTTATATTAGATCCCCATAATATATTATTACTATAGAATAGAGTACTAAATTAAACCAACTAAAAGCTTATTATACTGCTGTTTTGCTTATTCTCATTTGAGTTCCATTTCCAAACTTCTCTCTCAAAACTTTCATATCGTCACTAACTTTCAAATCAAGTATTTTGGCATAATGTTGAGTTGTCTTGATGTTTTTATGTCCGAGCATTTTAGAAACACTTTCAATCGGTACACCGTTTGAAAGTGTAACCGTTGTAGCAAAAGTATGCCGGGCAATATGAAAGGTTAGTTCTTTGGTAATGCCACAGGCATCTGCGATTTCTTTTAGATAAGAATTCATCTTTTGATTGCTTAGTATAGGTAATAGTTTATCTTGGTTGACTACCTGTGGATGATTTTCGTACTTTTCCAATAAGGCAGCAGCAATCGGAAGAATGGGTATGTTGGACCTAGTATCTGTTTTTGTTCTATTGATAAATATCCAGCGCTCTCCATCAACACCAGACCCTATATTCTTACGTGATAATTTCTTTACATCTACATAAGCCAGGCCAGTGAAGCAACTAAATAGAAAAATATCTTTAACGTGATTTAGGCGTTCGGTTGCAAATGTTTTATTAAACATTGTTTCAATCTCCTCTTGAGAAAGAAACGCCCGGTCTATTTCTACAATCTTACATTTGTAGTTTAAAAAAGGATCACGTTCTATCCAACCATTAGCTAAGCACCTACGAACAATCTTACCGAAATTTTTAATGTACTTGGCAGTGGTGTTCTGATTGCATTTATGGACACTTTTTAAATAGAATTCGTAACTTGTCACAAACTCATGATCAATTTTGCGAATATCAATATCTGATACTTTGTATTTCCAATTCAGGAAAGCTATTGTGTGTTTAAGTGAAGTTTCGTATCTGGTATATGTTGCGGTTGCGAATTCCCTACCGACAAGGGCTTTTAATTCCTCATTGTGCAGCTTAAATATGTCAATAAGCATATGGCTCCGTTTCTCGACTCCAAGTATCTTGTTTCGCATGTTTTCGGCATTGACGATTTCGTCTTCACGGATAAGTTGTTGCTGGTAATCGTACACTTTTGCTTTTAGTGAGTCCAAATAAGAATTTATAGACCGAGCTTCCACACTCGATCCTTTCATACAACTTCCTTCTTTTGACCATTTATCAGGATGTGTGTAACGTTTGGTACTGAGCTCTATTCTTTCTCCATCTATAGTAACTCTGATGTAAATGGGGACTAAACCATCGGTTGTGGTTTTTGCTCTCTTTGCGTAAAAGAGAATGGAAAGTTTTGCATTCATTGTGGTAACCTTTTGAATTGTTCAAAAATACATGTTCTTTAATTATTGTACAAGATGTTCATTTGTTGAACATCTTGATAATAAGTTAGATATGAACAATTCGGGTACCCGAAACTTTAGAATCTTTGGGTACCCGAATGGGTCTCCTAAAGATTGATATTATTTGAATATTTTAGATATATCCAAAAATGAAAAAGCCCGTAAATCATTGATTTTACAGGCTTTTGCTCTAAATTGGAATTGAGATTGTGGAGCTGGTGGTACCTTAACTTCAACATATAGTGCGAATAAAATTCCAGACTATGCCTTTATTTATCCGGAGTATTTAAGCGGAGGTAATCCTAATTTTTATCCACCAAATAAGTCTGTCACCTCCATTATATTACCTGCAAATGTAACAGCTATCGGCAGAAATGCATTTAGTTATTGTAAAGCATTATCATCCCTGACTATTGGATCAAAAGTAACCACTATAGATGATTATGCGTTCTCAAACTGTACTGCATTAACCACCCTCAATTGTAACTCAATAAATCCTCCTACTTTAAGCGGAAGCTCAACCTTCTTTTTAATAAACTCAAACTGTGTATTAATAGTTCCTGCGGGGACGGTAAATGCTTACAAAACCGCAAATCAATGGAATGCTTTTTCTACAATAACTGACGGATCACCAAGCCTAACCACAACTACAATTTCAAATATTACAGCAACAACTGCAAGTTCAGGAGGCAATGTTACGTCATCTGGTTCAACGTCAGTTACAGCAAGAGGAGTTTGCTGGTCTACAACTAATAACCCCACAATTAGTAATAGCAAAACCAGCAACGGAACCGGAGAAGGTATTTTTACAAGCTCATTAAGCGGTCTTTCTCCTTCTACTACTTACTATGTCAGGGCTTATGCAACAAATAGTTCCGGTACTGCATATGGAAATATTAATACTTTTACCACAAGTGCCGCTACAATTCCAGCAGTAACGACAACAACTGCTAATTCGATCACAACAAGCTCCGCAATTGCGGGTGGCAGCATTAGCTCTCCGGGATCATCAAGCGTCATTGCACGAGGTGTATGTTGGAGTACTGCTGTCAACCCTACTATTGTTGACAGTAAAACAACAGATGGAACAGGTGTTGGAAGTTATACTAGCTCAATAACAGGGCTTTCTCCTGGCGTAGTATACCACTATAGAGCTTATGCTACAAGTAGTGTTGGGACAGCCTATGGATCTGACATGACATTTACCACCCTGAGTCCGCCAACAGTTACAACGATTGCAGCAACAACGGTCGGTGCGGTAAGTGCCATTATAGCTGGAGAAATAAACACAGCAGGCAGTTCATCTGTAACCGCAAGGGGCGTTTGTTGGAGTACAACAACTAATCCAACAATTGCGGACAATAAAACTTCTGACGGAGTTGGCACAGGAAGTTTTACAAGCAATATCACCGGACTCACAATGGGAACCACGTATTATG
>JAQUWU010000063.1 GCA_028692715.1 Paludibacter sp.
GAGGCCGTGCACTGGATAATGTATGGATAGAACGATTCTGGAGAACACTAAAGCGGGAATATGTATATCTACAGCCCGCTGATAACGTAAATGCATTAAGAGAAGGATTGAAAAAATATATTCATTACTACAACAACTCAAGGGGTCACAGTAGTCTTGATGATTATAAACCAAGTGATTTCTACGAATATGTTGCATAGCTTGTTACCATTGCAAACAAAGATAGCACCTATTGCAGAACCTGTCAAGGCTAAAACAAGCGACCTTCGGTCGGCCTTGACAGAACCCGCAAAAGGTACAAATAAAGGTTTACAATGGTAACAAACTAAACGTCAAAACAAAGTCTGCTGGTTGAAATTTGGGGAGTACTATAGTTTGGCTGGTCAAAATCACTAATTACTGAAAATGTATTCAATAAATCAACTTTACAAAATTTTTGCATGCACTCGTTTAAGTCTCTTAAGTCTTTTACGCAATAATTTAGTGGGTTTAATTCATAATCATTAATACCAACCGAAATTAAATACCTTGTTTCTGCCATACCAACAATTTGTTTAGAAAAATTAAGCAAGAAAATACATCTTTAAAAAAAATCAAAAAAAAAGGAGTCCTTATGGACTCCAAATATATTGAAAATTAATCAACTATGCATATTCAAGTGAAAAAGAATTTATATATTTCTTTATAGTAGTAATTAAAGAATTTGTATAATTTGTTACTTTTATGCGATCTTTAAAAATATCTAAACCATAATCTGATATTAATTCACCAAAGGAAGAATTTAAAAAAGAAGTGGATACAGAATCAATACTATGAAATGAAATCACAATGTGATCATATGTATTAAGTAAGTTTGAAACTGCTAACTTTAATGACATACCATCAGCATTCGTGTATGTACTTACACAAATATCTTTAATATTTAGGATATAGCTATCTTTCATTTTGCAAAGGTAAATAAAATCAATCAATTAAACTAGATTCATCTAAAATTTCTTCTTCTTTAACATCTAAACTATCTGTATTAAGCCAAATAACAAACAATGTACCAGGAAAGTTCACGTTTAATTCAGATTTTTCTTCTTTACCATCAGGATAAATTCGATATAAAACGTTATTACTTATAACTAATGCTTTACTATTTAGTGCTTTAATATTTGAAGCAATAGTATCTAATCCAAACCCTTGATTATGTGGTTGAGAACGAGTGGAAAATTTATACTCAAATGACTTTAATAGTGCATCTATATTTTTAAGTTTGTCTTTCCCTGTAGAATTAAGATAATTGTTGACAGTTGTTGGAATGCCAATACCAAAGTCACAAACACAAGTAATAATAGATTTTTGTTTAGAGTTGTATTGAGTAAATGTATAACCCGGAATTGACGATTGCGAATGATCAAATATATTATTCATTAGCTCAGCTAAGGACAAACTTAAAGGAGACAAACTATATCCATCAAAATGGTTGTTCTCAAAAAAAACTTTTGCCCTATCAGGATATAAATTATAGGTATTTCTAGCAATCAACCATAGGGGTAGAATTTTCGCATCTGAACTTGTAGGAATATCAATAGTAGAACCACCAGTACAAAACTGTTTGAAATTAAAAGATTCTAAATATGCTGTTATTTCATTTGGTATATTCTTTAATCTAACATGAAAACCTTTATCTTGATATTCATGAATTATACAAGCTAGAGGAGTTATATGATAAGGCTTTATGTTAGGTTTACACTTGGAAAAGTCAATAATTATTGCTTTTGCTGGATATTTTCTCTTATCAAGATTTTTGAATCTAGAATTATTAATCCAATTAACTAGATTTTCAATTTTTGAAAAAGTGGCAAAACTTATTGTTTTAGTTTTAATACTAGCAGTTGGTTGAAATTTTTTAATAGACATAATATTCCCTTATAATATCAATTTAAATTAGCTCTAAAATTAGCAACTATTTTGATTTTATTTTTCATAGTTAAATAGTTGGTTTTCTCAATTTTGGTATAACCCAAACACATGACAGTTTGTTTGTCATTTTTCAAATGACAACTCATATCGCTATAAATGTTATAAACTTTTTCTCCATATTTATTTTATCTTGAATCATCAAAAAATCATCATCTAATTCGTGTCATATATTTCAATACTCCCAATCAGCATGGCTTACCGGAAGATTATTTAGTTCGGTTCGTATTTGTTTCCAATTGGGGAGAAAGGTGTCCATGTAATAAAGAAATCTTTCGTTGTGGTGTCTTTCGAGAAGGTGAACCATTTCGTGCAAGATAACATATTCTAAACAATGGAGTGGCTTTTTTGCCAATTCAAGATTTATCAGGATTCTTTTTTTCTCAATGTTGCATGTTCCCCAATTGGTTTTCATCTGTTTAACCTGCCATTCATCTATATTTACATTCAAAGACTTTTCCCATTTCTCAATAATGCCTGGTATTAGTTTCTTTAATTCTACCCGATACCATTCTGTTATTACTTCTTGCCGTTTTTCAAATGAGGTGTTGGGTCTTACATATAATTCAATATTGGATCTCGCTCTTAATATGACTTTGGGCGGTTCATCTTTCTCAATGATTTTCATTAAGTAGCGTCTGCCTTGAAAGTAATGGCTTTCACGTTGTTTATACTCCCTTGGTGATATTCTTTCCTGTGCATCAAACTCACGTTGGTGGCGTTTTATCCACCCTAATTTCGAAATGGCAAATAAACGAATTGCATCATCGTTTACACTTAATGGCGCAGCTATACGCACCCTGCCAGTTGGAGGGTAAACAGCAAGGTGTATATTCTTAATGTCTTTATGAATTACATCTATTGTTATATTGCTGACTGTTATCTGGTCCATTAGTAATCTTTCTGATTTTTCACCAAATCAAAGATTCGGTGAATCTCACTTTCATCAATTATATCATAGCTTTTTAAAACTAAAGTTATGGCATTTCTTACAGCTTTTAATTTTTGAGGGTGATCTCTCCAACCGTCTTTTTTTGTTGAACGGATTTTGTTATCCATATCATTTGCCAGTGTTTCATTACGGCCTAAATTATCAAACAATGCTCTTTTTGCATTGGTATTGACAGAATAAGGATAATCGTGTGTTGTGCTTGGCTTTTTAACCTTGTGTGCCAGTTCAATAATTTTCTGTAAATATTTTTCGTATTCCTCAGTAGCTGATTTTCGGAGTTTAATTAATTCGTCCAACAAAATACTCATTTTCTCGTAATACATTGGATTGGTCGGACTTTCTTCAATGATTACTTTCCTCAAATTATTTTCAATAGCCTCTGCCATAGCTTCCGGATTTTTTCCGAAACTATTTGGTAGCATACCATAAGGCACTCCATCTTCCTTCACCAACATTTCAACCAGACTCATTTCGTCGAAATTAGCCAATACACGACTTTCTTCTGCTCCAATATAGCTGTCAATTAAGAACCGCATTGCTGGCTCAAATTGTTTCAAATCAATATAATCGCCACTGGCAAGTTGTATCTCTTTACGTAGCGCTTCAAAGTGCTTAATGTCTGCTTTAATTTCTTCAATTTGTTTATCGGTATAACCTGCTTCTTTCATATCATCCGCAATGTTAGCATAAGCACGAATGAGCGAAATAGTGAGTTTATATAAAGCAACTCTTCTTGGTTCGGTATCTTTTAATTCCTCTGGATTCTCAGTATTATTTCCACAGAAATAATGAATGAAATTTATAGTATTTTGTGGAAGTTCAACAGGCTCAACCAATGCTTTGATAGCTTCCAATGCTTCATCTAATCGTTCTTTTCCTTTCTTCAAACGGTTTTCCAACAATCCGTCAATATCCGACTTTTCATATCCTCCCAATGCTTCGGAAGTATAATCGTTAAACGCAGATTCTAAGCTATTGAATAAATCCATGTAATCAACCACATAGCCGTAATCTTTATCATCTCCATCTAAGCGATTGACACGACAAACAGCTTGAAATAAGCCGTGGTCTCTAAGTTTTTTATCAATGTATAAATAAGTGGCCGAAGGAGCATCAAAGCCAGTAAGCAGTTTGTTTACTACAATAAGCAACTTCATTTGTGCCGGTTCTTCGACGAATTTTTTCTTTACTTCCGTTTCAAATTGTTCTACTTTATTAATTGCGATTTCCGGAGCATCACTGAAGTAGGTTGCCAACATGTTTTGATAAATTTCAAAACGTTGTAATTTTTCGGTATATCCTTCCCCTGTTTCTTCCCCTTTTATATCGTTGTGGTTTGGAACAAAAGAAGTAACAATAGCGCAGTTTTTCAATCCTGCCTTTTGGAACAATTCGTAGTAACGACAAGCGTTGTAGATACTATCCGAAACCAACATGGCGTTACCTCTACCGTTTTGTAGGCGTTCTTTTCGTTCCATATCAAGCACTATGTCCATCACAATTTTTTCTAACCGTGATTTACTGCTAAATACTTTTTTGAGTGTTCCCCATTTCTGTTTCAATTCGGCTTTGGCAAAGTCGGTAAGACCACGGGTTTTGAGGTCGAACCATTCGTCTATTTTATCAGTAGAAGTAAGTTTTTGTTCAATGTCCCGAGCTTCGTAACGCAAATCCAACACCACTTTATCCTTTACAGCTTCATCAAATTTGTAGGTATGAATGTATCTGCCAAAAATCTCTAAGCTGGTTTGTTTATCGGATTTCAATAAAGGTGTGCCTGTAAAACCAATATACACTGCATTTGGGATAAATTGTTTCATAGCTTCGTGCAGTTTGCCCGATTGGGTACGGTGGCATTCGTCTACAAATACATAAATATCGCCTTTTGCCTTATAATCTGTCGGAATATTGTTCCGTAATTCTTGCAAATAGTTTTCAATATCTTTATCGTCTGAGTCTTCTTTTCCTCCAAATTTATGAATAAGCGAACACATCAACCAAGGCGAGGTGTCATTCAATTGGGTAAGTAAATCACTACCACTTTTTGTTCGGTAGATCTTTTCCTGAACGCCAATATATACTTTTTCAATTTGTTCGTCTAATTCTTCTCTGTCGGTAATTACAAGCACCCGGGCATTGTGGTTGTATTCTCTAATCCATTTTGTAAGCCAAACCATAGTGAGACTTTTACCACTTCCTTGGGTGTGCCAGATAATACCATTCTCTTTACGAGCGATAAAATCCTGCGCCATTTTAATGCCAAAATACTGATTTTGACGACTGTGTTTTTTTATGCCACGGTCGAAAACAATAAAATCGTGCATTAATTCCAGAAACCGTTCTTTGTTGAACATTTCAATCACGTTTCGGTCTAATGGTAAGTCGTATTTTGCAGCTTTTTCTCTGATTGGTTTTGTTATTTCAAGCAAATGAGGATAAGCACTATCTTTATCTTCGGTTACTTCTTTCCATTTCAGGAAATACTTTTCTTTGGTTTCGATAGCACCATAGGCAATTCCTTCCACATCGTTTCCGGCTAATACGAACTGAATGGTACTGAAGAATGGTTTAATGAAAATATGTTTTTGATTGTCGAGGTTTTGACGAATACCCTCTGAAATAGAAACTGTACTCCGTTTTAGTTCCAACACGCCCAAGGCAATGCCGTTTACATACAGCACAATATCGGGGCGTTTTTTGTGAATGCCTTTAATGGTAACTTCTTCGGCAATGGCAAAATCGTTGTTCTGTGGGTTTTTCCAGTCGATAAGCCAAACGGTTTGTTTGTTTTGCCCCATTTCTGCCTGTACATTTACACCGTAGCGAAGCATAGAATATACTTCCTTGTTTACATCGTATAGCGATTTACTTTGATTATTGGTAGCTTTGGTGAAATCTGAGATTGCTTTCTTGACAAGGCTCTTGTTGTATTGCTTTTCAGTAAGCAACCAGTCTGAGAGAATTTCTTCTTCGACATTACTGTTGCTTTCACGCTCTTCCCAGTTACCGAGATAACGATAGCACAATTCCTTTTGAAATAGGTCAATAATGCGATTTTGCGTAATGCGCTCAATTTTACCAATGTTGCTCATATTATAAAGTATTTAAGTAAGTACATAGATTTTCCAATTCAATTAATATTTTAGCATAATCTATTGACTTAAAGTAATGTTTGTATTCTTCGTTAAAAGTATAGTCCAATGTAACCAAATTAATATCAGAGTTCCTATTTTCAACATCTATTGCTTTGTGATAAAAACACAATTCAAAATTAGTATTTCCCGATTTTGAAAATCTAATATCCAATTTATATTCTTTGTCATGATATTTAAAACCTTCTAAATAACAGCCTGGATGACCATCTGTGTTTTTGTCTTCAAAATTCCAGAAATATCCAAATGGAGCAAATTTTTTTGGTGCTTTGCGGTTATAATCTGTTGCTTCTTTATCTTTATGTTCTTTGAAAAAGCAATAGGATCTTAATTCCGAATGATATGCAGTAATTGGAAAACCCTTTAATAGACGAATATCATTTTCAGAATTCTTTCTTATAGCACTTTCACTACAATAACTTATTGCTTGAGGGTATTTTAAAAACAAATATTTTGAGTTATATGGTTCAAGGTCATTTATATGCAAATAATCATTTATATATTTGTTCAAAGACTCAGTATTTATTTCTGTTATATCTAATTTATCTATAGCATTCTTTAAAGTAATAACTTTATCACTCTTAAAGAATAACCGCCAATTTTCATTTCGAGCCCTTAAACCTCCAGCATTTGGACTACAAAATATATTGTCGGACTTATAATTTGGCAAATAAAACGATTCACAAAGCAGAAAACGCTCTAATAACTTTTTCTTTGAATTTCTTATTTCGTCATCAAATAATCTGGATATTGCTATACTATACTTAAGAAAGTTTTGAACATTGTAATTCCCTGATTCATCTTTTGCAAAATCTAAGAGAAATTTGATCTGACCATAAAAATAGGAGTGGTTTTCTATTGACCGAATAGATTTACTCCAACTATCATCAGAAAATAGTTGAAGTTTAAGTTTTTCTTCTTGGAATTGCTCGGAATCAAAGTAACTATTTTTTATCTCTCCCGATAGTATGCTCTCGGATAAATTGAATTTAAATGAAGACAAATAATTTATTTGCCTCATAGCATTGTTAAAGTTATCTGGATTTTGTATGTATGTATTATAAATTAGGTTTCGATTATATCTCAGCCATTCTTTTAACGCCACCAGACTATAATCATTTGAATCTCTATCATTTATAAAAACAATAAATGAATAATAGAAAACAGTATTCCATAGAGATGGTGTAAATAATTTCGATTTAAGAAATAAATCAGTTATTTTATTGTCTATAAAAGGATTGCATAAAATGTCTTCTAATTCTAGTTTATCAAAAGTATTCTCCTTTTCTAAATAAATCAGAGATTCAAAAGTTTTTTCAATGAATTTAAGTGTATCTAAATTGAAGATGAAGAATGATTTTTCAATATCACCTTCTTTCCATTTTACATTATATTTTTCTAAAGGAATATAGGAAATTTTATTGCTATCGTAAACTTCCGAATTTCGGACTAACCCATACAATTCTTTAAAATTATCAAATGGTATTGAATTATTGGTGGCCAAACTATGCATTAATGCCAAATTCTTAATGAAATTATAGTAGAAGTTGTCAAGTGCACTAAAACTTTCATCTATGTTTCTCCAAAAATAATTCAGCCAATCTGTATCAAGTTTTTTCCAAAATGATTTAAGCCACTCTTTTTCAATTGAATCTTTATTCTTCTCCTGTATCCATGATTTAAAATGTTCATAATCGGATAACTGTTTACCCCTTGAATTCATTTTCACATAAAGTTCATCAGTTTGATTAAGCGAATCTAAATCCATAAAATCGAACTTGAAGGGCAAATTCTCAACATCAATTTTTGAAAAATCAAAATCAGGTTTAAAAGTTTGTTCTATTGATGACAGCATTTCCAACATGCCACTTACTGTTGCATCTTTTGTCCATTTTTTAAGATAAAAGCTCGCTTTAAATATTATCTCCTTTATATTTGTTTTAGGGCTGTTTTTTTGTTTTTTTCTAATAATAGCAATATTATCTTCTCGCACTAGCTCTTTACAAAATGCTAACGCAGATTTTCGATTTGTATATTTGAAATTATCCAACCATACAGTATTGTTAACTTTTCCTCCTTTTAAATATAAATACCAATGAAGCAAAAACAAGGTTGTAAGTCTTTGTTGGCCGTCTAAAGGAATAAACTTAAGATTTATAGCATTTTGATTATCAGAATTTGACAAATCTTCGATTGTCGTATCAATTTTTAGGTCAAGATTATTGGCATAAAATCTTACAGCCTCTAAGATGGAAGACACAGCATCTTTGTTTATTTTTTTTCTGATTAGATTTTCCTTTCCTTCAATTTTACCGTAAATAAATCCAAGATGCAACTCTTCATTTGTTTCAACAGAACTTACTAAATCACGAACAATTCTTTCCCTGATTTCTTTTACTTTATCCGTTAATCTGCCTTGTGCATACTCCCGCTGTATTATCGGAATCTCGATAATATTATTGGATATAATTTCAAAAAACGACTTTGTTTGTTCCATCTAATTTATTTTTAAAAATTGGTCGATTATTGACTTTACTTTTTCTATATAAAATTCTTTATCTTTCTGACTCCAGTAATCAATCTGAAAATATTTAGATGGAGTTGTTTTCTTTGAAAAAACATATTGTGTACCAATGGGAATATAGGTATTCGGGTTTATATGAATTTCATTATCTAGATTTAAAACAATGTTGCGTTTCCTTCTGAAAGGTTTTTTCCCAACTTTAATATTTGTGCTTTGGTCTAAAAAACACAAATTGCTAAAATCATTCACGTTTAATAGTTCAATAAGCTTTTCATTAATTTCATTGATTTTCTTTACACAATCGGCTTTTTTATTATTTCTGATAAACTCGTCTAATTCATTACATAACTGTAAAATAACGTGTTTGTTTTCAGGATTAATTTCATCTTCTTTAAGTTTGCTGACTAAATCAGTTATATCTAAATGAAAATTTCGAAACTCCTCAAAACTGTCTAGTCTATCCGCATTTTTTGCTAAGATATGTTCGATATTCCAGTCATTAGTATTGTAAAAACGATTAAATGGAAAAAATGTATCAACTTCCTCAATTTCGGTAAGTGCAATATTGTACAATAGTAATAACTTAAAAACAGCATCATCACCATATTTTATAGAATCTGGATTGAACGATTTTTTCCAAATAGTTCCTTCTTTGAAGTATGATTTAATCTTGTCGCGCAATAAATTGCAAAAATGAGTTTTATTTTCAGCTTTTTTAGCCGTTTCTAAAATACTAAAAATATTATTGTTAGTAAGGTGAATAACGGCTCCCACTAAATGATACGAAGTTCGGTCGAAATACCATTCTTCCAATCCATTGTAAAGTCCTGTGATTTTTTGCCATTCAGGCTTTTTGTTTTCATCTTTATTTTTAAAAGCCTTTTCAAATTTTCTATAATTATAAAAATGGTCTTCGGTTTTTCCAAAACCATTGTATAATTGAAACAACAAATTGATTTTATTGGCAATATTGCTATTGTATTTACTATTGGAAATAAATTGCCAAAATTTTTCTTCGCTCATCTGATGCTCTATCAAATTCCATTCATCAGCAAATTGATTTTCTTCGTATTGCTGTTGAACTACATTCGAAATGCTTTTAAGGTCAAGAACAAAGAGAGCCTTAATTAATTCAGCCTGTTCCAATTCTATCTTTCCCTGATTAAAATCTATAAATTTATTGATGATATTTTTTTCTGTTGAATCTTCATTTTCAAGATACCAAATCACTTTTGTTTGAGTGATTAGTTTATTCTTGAATTGTTCTTTCGTAATATCGTCGAGCTGAGAAAACCAACTTTTAACGACCGAATATGTACGATAAAAATAGAAATTATCAACTGTATTAATAGCAGGATTATGTTTGGTTATTTTCTCTTTCCAAAACAAAGAAACGGCATTATCAAATTCGCTAAAATCATCGGAAATGGACGAAATTAAAGTGGGAGTCGTTTCTAATGAAGAGAGCATTTCGAAAAATGAATTTATACCACTCTCTTCTGTTCCTCTTGTTGTATATAACAATTGGAAAGTTCTATGATTAAAATAAGTAAGAATTAGAAAAATTGTAGTAGCCCTCTGCTGACCATCAACTAATTCGAAGATATTGTCATCTAATTTTTTCACAACCAACGGTTGTAAGCAATAAAAAGATTGAAATTCTGGTTCAAACTCATTAATGTCACTTAACAAACTATATACTTGTGCAGTATCCCACCTATATCCACGCTGATAAGCATCGATTTTGAAGCGCAAACTTAATAAATCTTCTATTGTTTTTAGATTTTCATTCATAAAATTATCATTCCTCGTTTGATTAATTTTGAACCCTTTTAAATACTTCTAGATATCGTTATGAACTTACTCTCCCCACAATCCACCCACTTGTCAATTATTGAACTTACTCCAACTTGTTTAGCATGTTTTAGAAAACAATCTTCCCAATCTTCTGGTGAATTTAGAAGTTTATTTTTGCCATCATTCATATCCTGACAGTCTAAAAACCCTAGATACATTAAAACCACAGGAATTCCTTGATTAGCAAGCCACCAGGCATGTGCAACCCGATTAGACAGTTGATAGCAATTATCTCTTGAAATTGAAATGTCAAAACCAGATTTTTTAATGCCTTCATTTGCAAGTTGTATTGCTAACCCAATTCTTTCATGGTTTTTCTTTGAATCATTTGTAGCATCAGCTTTTAATCTTTTCTCATGAGATTCTTCATTCAACTCTTTTTCGTGAGCCTTTGCCTCAACGAGCAATATGCCTCTTTTTCCATCAATGGTACAAGTTGAGACCAAATCCCAGTTAGGGGTTGTTGTATCAACATGCAGCCACCAACTAACTATCTTATTATACATCTGCGGGTCGAAGTTATACTTCAGGAAATTTTTCAATTCAGCTTCCTTATCGTTGTGCAGACTTTTGGGCATCCAATTATCGTACACTGTTATTTCTGCATAAGGTTTAATGAGATTGTTGATAGAAGAAAGAAAATGATCAGATTCTATCAATTTCAACATTGCCCGTTGACTGCCTTTTTCTCTAATCATACCAATCTGATCTTTCCGGTTAATAAACTTTGCATCATTCCTTGTTTGAGCTGCCTTTGCTTTTCGAGTTTTTGCTCTAATTGAGAAATCTCATTGTCCATATCGGAAAGAATTTTCGCAATACGATTTTGTTCCGAAGTATTTGGAAACGGGATTACAAAAGAATTTAAATTTTTATTGGTTAGCTGATTTATTGTTGCACCAATTGTTTCTTCAATCTGTATGTGAATGCAATGAGATTGTAATACATGAAAAATATATTCATTGTATGGAGAACGAAATATAGACATAAATGCTCCAAAAGTTTCGCCAACACCTCTACCATCAATGAAAGCACACTTCCCAATTAAATTTCGACTTCCGTTTCTAACACAAATTAGAATGTCTGCTTTTCTTGTAATTAATCTATCATTTACATCTACATCCACAAAGACATTATTATCAAAAACCAGCTTATTACCTTTAATGTTTGAAGACCTCAAAACCAATTTGCCTTCTTTTTTTACATTTGAAGGGCTATATGTCAAACCTATTATACACTCACCAATCTCCCCCAGCGTTTTTGTTTCCCATCCCTCTTTTGGTTTCAACAATTCCTGCATAGCCCCTTGCTTTATCGCCTTTTTCTTCGCAATCAGTTTTTCTAAACTGCTGATAAGTGCATCGGCATCGTTTAAGGCGGTGGCAATGGCGGTTTGTTCGGCTTTTGTGGGATAAGGGATTAATAGATATCTCATATCCCCAACATTAATATGCTTCATTGTTGAGCCTGTTTCAATTTCTTTTAATCTTTTACGACCTTCAGAAAAATTGAAATAGTAACTATAAAATAATGGATCAGCTATCCCTTTTTTAAATCGTGTAATAATTAATGCATGACAGTTTGAACCTTCTAATTTTTTGGGAACAACTGTAGTCACGCCTATATCTCCCGTTTGTATGGTCAGTAAATCACCTTCACGTAAACAAGACTTTAAATGTTGATTATGAAATTCATTTGTAATTCTTTTAATACCATGAAGATTAAAACCATTTTCTTCAACATTGTATCCCTGAATATATAAAATGCCATTTTCATAATCAGTGTAATGTAATTTAGATACGCCGACAAAACCATTTGTCATAAGGCTTGTGTTTTCAAGCAATTGCTTTACCTCCCAATCATTAGGAATAACCCCAACTTCTGTATTTTTAAACCCTTCTACCATACGAATTTCATTTGTTTTAAATGGTTTTCTACTTTGGTAGTTAGTGCTTCTACTTCCTGTGTAAGTAATGGCATAGGCGTTTCGTAACGGTCTGCAAGTTCTTTAATACGTTGCGTTAGTCGGTGGCTGATATTGTCCATTTCTGTATGTATCCGTTGCTCCATAGCAGCCATCCATTTTTTTTCTACTACTACGGTTTTTATTTCGTCAATGGTGAGTTTGGGATATTGTGCAATTACTTTCTTCTCCAAATCGGCTTTGGCTATTATTAATTTTATGCTTATTTCGGCTGCTTCTTCGGTTAGCCATTTGTACAGTTCCAACAAGTCGAATTCTTCTTTGGAATCTTCGTCTTGTTTTTTACCTTTTTTCGGAGCTATTTCTTTCAGGCGTTTCAATACAGCAGTCTTAGTTACCTTACCTTTACCGTCGGTAACTTCTGCAAGCAATCCATCTTCGCCTGAATTTTCTTCTATCAGTTCTTCTAATTTCGATTTTACAGTTTCAATTTGGCTTTCCAATTCGTCAATGGCTTGTTGCTCTTTGGCAAAGTAAACCTGAATCATCAAAGCAGGTGGTATCAGTCTACCTTCCAAGCCTTCCAATCCCGGCACTTGTTTGATAATTTCTTTCTCGCCTTTTTTGGTTTTCTTTTCTAATCGTTTCAAGTCATTACCAGCACTCCAACCATCGGCAGCCAGTTCATAGAAATCATCTTGCATGGTTTCAGCCCAATAGTCCATTAGGTGCTGATACATGGCGTATTTGTCGGTCAGCGGTTTGCCGTGGTAATGGCTCAATAGGTTTTCAGAGATAATGTGTATCTCGCTTTTTGGGCGCAGTCCTTTATCCAATGCTTTGGTATGCACTATGGTTTCGGCTTCCCATTCGGTAAAGACCTCTTCCATTGTTTTGCTAAAAACAGCAAATTCAGGGTGATTGAAAATGGTATTTTTTATTTCTTCGTTTACAATATTGAGTTGATAATAATTTGGACGATTGGCAATAGGGCTGAATAAATCGGCTTTCATGGTTTTGTAAACCGTCCAGTAATTTTGCAAATCTTCAATATCACGCTTTGGAATACCTCCCAACAAATGTGCTTCAATATCCTGAATATCTTCTGCTTCCTGGCTGTCAATGTATCGTGGGATATTGAGGTTATAATCGTTCTTAGGGTCGGCAATTTCAGATATTGGAATAGTTCGAGAGAACTTTTCAATGGTTAGCCGATTGCTATATGTATCTACAATTTTATGAATATCTTGCTCACGAAGTCGGTTCTTATTGCCATCTTTAATAAATCCTTTGCTGGCATCAATCATAAAGATTTCTTTGCGGTCGGCAGCATCTTCTTTGTCAATGACAATAAGCGAAGCGGCAATACCGGTGCCATAAAACAAGTTGGCAGGTAATCCGATAATGGCTTTGATATAACCTTTCTGAATAATTTTACGGCGAATGTCGGCTTCCGAATTTCCACGAAACAACACACCCAATGGTAATACAATACAGGCCTTGCCTTTTGATTTCAGCGATTTAACGAGGTGAAGCAAGAAAGCAAAGTCACCATTCTTTTTAGGTGGTAAGTTATCGTAACCCTCAAAACGTTTGTAAATATCGTTTACAGGATCTAAGCCATTCATCCACGATTTATAACTGAATGGTGGGTTGGCAACTGCGAAATCGAATTGCTTGAGTTCGCCAGTTTCATTGTTTGTGAATAGCGGTTTCGACATGGTATTACCTTGCAAAATTTCTGCATCGGCAAAGTTGTGCAACCACATATTCATAACGGCTAAAGCTCGTGTGGCATTGTCGTTTTCCTGACCGTAAATGGTTATGCCATGTGGAGCAATATCAGCGGCTTTCAGCAAAAGTGAGCCCGAGCCACAGGTCGGGTCATATAAGCTCTGGTCTTGGCTTGTTGATTTGTCAATACCAATTAATTGCGCCATGATACGCGAAACTTCGGCAGGTGTGTAAAATTGGCCTTTGCTTTTTCCGCTTTCAGTGGCGAAGTGTCGCATCAAGAACTCATAGGCATCACCCAATAAATCATCTCCTTCGGCTCTGTTTTTACTGAAATCAAGTTCCGGCTTGTTGAAGATATTTAGTAGGTTGGTAAGTAAATCAATTTTATCTTTCCCTTTGCCTAACTTTTCATCGTTTTCAAAATCATTGTCGTTGGTATCAATTATTCCGGTTAATCCGTTGGCTTTTGCAAATGCCCCAATAATTTTATTGATCTTATCTCCAATTTCATCTTTTCCCCGATATTTCAACATATCATAAAATGAAGATTCGGGTGGGAACTCCATTAAAGGATCTTTTCTGTCGGAAACGTATTTCATAAATAACAAGACTAATACATAGTTCTTGTATTGACTTGCGTCCATGCTACCTCTCAGTTCATCACAACCAGCCCATAATGAGCTGTATAATTCGGATTTTTTAATTGCCATAGTTTGTATTTAAGGGAGAAAATATTAAACTTTTTTTTTGAATCTCTTGAAAATTGTGGGTGTCCTTTTTCATAAAAAACAAAAGAACAAAAATAGTAAAAAAATATGAGTGATTTGTTGAGTAAGTTTGCAAACTATTTTCACTTTTTGATTTTTTCGTATTGACCTGACCGTGGATTATCCAATAATTTGTTTGTCAGAAGTTTGGAAAGGTAACCGTCGGCTGTTCGTTCTTTGATTTGCAATTTATTTAATGCAAGCTCAATTGCTTCTTTCCGTTGAAAATTATCCGGCAATAAATCATAGAATTTTTTCAATGCTTTATCAGCTCCGGTTGTAGATTTTGGGAGTTCGTTGAACATGAAAACTGCGTGTTGTTCATAGACTTTTACCAACCGTAGGGCGATTTCAAAATCTTCATCAGAACAGAGATATTCGTTTTGTATTACGGCACTGTCATAATATCTCTGTGTGGTGAGTATCATGCATAAACGTAATAATATCAGTCCTAACCTTTTTGAAGTACTTGCCATATCTTCGCTATGTAAGCAAGTAAGTGTAACAAGGCTGTTGCGACCAAAATCATTCAGTTTAATCCAATGTTCAGGCGATAGTTTTACTACAATTCGTTGTTTTGTTTCTAAAAATTCCACAAAATGCATCACTTCTTCGGCAAGTGCATTGAAATGAGAAGTAAGGTTTACTCCGTTGCTTGTTTCGGCGGCATCAATCCATGTGTTATCTGACTTAAAAACATAGAAAAGAAAGCGACTAAACAAACCGTCCTCAGAAGATTTAATAAGGTTCACAACTTGTCCGGGTGTTCCTGCTAATGCTACCGAAAAGCATGGTTTATTGATTTCAACATATTCTTTACCGGTCTTTCGACTATATGATATTGGTTCATGGTGAAATGCTTTCCGTAATAAATCGGAATAGCCACCCCAATCCTGTTTCATTACATTCCCCATGGAATCAGCTTCAGTTTCGCAAAATATACCATTCTGGTCGCCCTCTTTGAGGTGTTGAATGACCCTTGCACTGCTATTGTTTGCGGGAATAAATAATACCTTAAAGGGTGGTTCTTCGGGCATTTCAAGCTCCTCAACGTTACAACTTTTGTCCGTCAATTTCTTTTTATATACTTGCATTTGAATGGTATATGCTTTTTTCTTCGCTTCGCTTTCTTCTAATAATTTATTGTGATATTTCTGACCCAAGGCTTTTGCAGAAGCCAAACCTGATTTTCCACTTGCTGCTGGTGCAACAACGAAAGTATAAAGGTTAGCACGATTTTCTTCACCATTGTACAGACTAATTACATTTTTCATACAACCACTCATAATGGTCAATGCACCAGTAAGAAATACATCCCGCTGCCGTTTATTTGTAAATACCTCACAACCCTTTTTGAAAATTACAGGAAGATTGTCAAAAATTTCGTCAGGTATATATGGCATATTAAGTAATTGATTGTTTTTCAAATCAATATCTTCTTCTACTGTGTCGTTTGACTTTGCAATGTTTGCAATGTTTGCAAGCGTGTTGTTATTTTGAGAACAGGATTTTTCTGACAATGGGTTACAAGCGTGCAGGTTGGTTTGTTTGTAGCTATGTTTAACGATATTGTTGAATTCAGGTACATCCAGCCTGGCAAGCCAACACAGAATGCATATATTGAGCGGTTCAATAAAACTTACAGGGAGAACGTGCTGGATGCATATTTGTTTGAGAGTATTGAAGAAGTAAGGGATATCACCCAGGAGTGGATGATTGATTATAATAACTTTAGACCACATGATTCGCTGGGTGGAATGCCGCCGGTAAAATACAGGAAACGGGCTGCAGAACTGGCCGCCATTCCTGTCTGAGTTTCACTACGGCTACGCCTTCGTTCAACTCAGACAGGAATGAGAAAGAAAAGAAAAGAAAAGAAGATATTGAATATTAATAAAAATGTCTACTTTTACAACAGACTAAAAATGGGGAGCCTACACAGGCATACGCTTACCTCTGATGTATTGAAGAATGGACCTGCATACAATTCCATATTGTGCGATAACCTTTTGTCTTTGTAAGCGTATATGGATAATGTAGATTCCTTAGCTACATAAATAACTCCGGGGACATTATATTCCGCATTCTCAATTCCGAGTTTTTGAACGAAATACATCATCCTTTTTCGTGGTGGATTAGACCAGATGTATTTCTCAGAGCCTTTTTGTATATATTAATTCAAAAGTATACCACTTATTAATAGAAAAGTATACCAGTAATTTCACCAAACGAAACATATTTTCGTTTGTAAATAATGATTACCATGTATACTAAACAAGAAATAATTTTACAGAGCTACCGATTAGGTAAAGGTCAGCGTCAGATTTCACGTGATCTGAACATCAATCGCAAGACTGTAAAACGTTACATTGAAGAATATGAAAAGCTTCAACAAGTAGATAATTCATCGCACCCATCCGGATACAATCCTGAATGATTAGTTAAGATTATTGCTGATTACTGTTCAACAGAAAAGGATTGATTAGAAAATGTAATAATTGAGATAAAAAAATATAGCATACACCACTTTCATCCACCCCACCCACCTCACTTCACCTATACTCGCCGGGTTGAGGTGAGCTGACCCTAAAAATAGTTGTTGTGCAAATGTCGTGCAAATCCACAAACAAAAAACGCTAACAATCTTTTAATCAGATTATTAGCGTTTCACTTTGCGGTATGGACGGGACTCGAACCCGCGACCCCCTGCGTGACAGGCAGGTATTCTAACCAACTGAACTACCACACCGTTGGGCATTGTTTCAAATGCGATGCAAAGATACGGGTATTTTCGGATTTCACAAGGGCTTTGGAAACTTTTTTATTCCCAAAGCCCGTAAAATACCTGTTTTTTTCACTTTTTAACTTTAATGGTACATCCAATGGCCACGGTTGTCGCTGTAGGAACGGGTTTGCCGGCCAAAAGGGCATCGACTGCAGCCTCTACATAACGCTCACTTACGTCGGATGCGTCCTTGTAATTATCATCAATGGCACCTACATAACGAACCACTAACTTCTTGCTGTCTTTTTCGAGGATATAGACATGAGGAGTCTTAGTGGCTCCGTACTGCGGATAGATTTTCTGTCCTTTATCGAAGAGATAGGGGAAAGTGAAACCTTTATCCTTGGCACGTTGTTTCATGGCTTCGTAACTGTCCTGTGGTTGCACCTCAGGATCGTTGGGGTTGATAGCAATAACCGGGTAGCCTTTGGCTGCATATTTCTTATCTAACGCAATAATACGATCTTCGTATGCTACTGCATAGGGGCAGTGGTTGCAGGTGAATACAACGATAAAGCCTTTGGCGTCTTTGTAGTCGGACATCGATACCATGTTGCCGTCGATGTTCTTTAACTTGAAATCGGTAGCCACATCGCCGGGATTGTAACCCTGAGCCTGTACCG
>JAQUWU010000064.1 GCA_028692715.1 Paludibacter sp.
TAAATGAAAAAACAAAAATTCAAAGAGCGATGAAAGTTAGATCTACTGCCGGATTACTTATTCATTTATTTGGCAAAATGTCGATTGCTTTCATTAATCTAATTTTTTAAATACTGATTCGCATTAAGAATAATCTGTTATTTAATAACTCATACTTTAAAGCATTAAATAATGTGTGATTTTCATAATTTGATAAATTTCTGTGGTTTATGATTTAATATAGATAAAACATAATATCCTGGAAGCAAATTGCTTACTGTAATTTCATTTCCAATAGAAATATTTTTCTCAACTAATATCCCCAGCATATTGTAAATTTCAACATTCAAATTCTCAGATGTATTACGGTTTAAATATATAAAATCTTTCACCGGATTAGGATAAAAACTCATTTTTTTCTCTAAAGGTGTATTTAAAGCCTGAGGATTTAATTTTGCCGGATTAATAACCATCCAACCAGCTGACTCGGGTTCTGCATTTATAATTCCCAAAGATCTTTCTCTTTGCTTAAAGACCTTTGAATATTTATCAGTAATTGTGAGACAACGCATAACTGCTGTTACCGCATCGACATCATTACAAGTTTGCATTTGGGAAATAAAAATAGGATCTGGAATACTATCCCCATAGTTTATTTGAGTTGAAGCAGATGTACTTATGCTATTATTCTCAGTTCTTCCAACAATTAATTTATGGTTATCAATATCCCCTATGCCGGGGGTTATGGCAAAAAAACAAATAATCTCAGGATTAAGTTTTTTGGATATCGTAGCCTCTTTTTGTAATTGTGCTTCAAAACCGGTTTTAGTGACGTTTCTAACTCGTACAACTGTTGCATTTACGGTTTGAGGAACTAACTGTGATACAAAAACAACAGGTACCGTGTCAAAAGGAGTACTAAATGTAACCGGTGTCCAGGTAGAAGCGATTGTAGCTCTTGATGCTATTGCTTTAAGTTCACCAAAATTATAATTTCCAACATTCAGGATGAGGTAAGGTCCAAGTTCTTCACTTGAAATAGTTGTTCTGTTTTGATATGTCCAGGGAATAACTTGTGCATTAAAACGACCAGTACTCAAAAGATTTGCCCTTCCGGTTAGCAGAACTGAATTATTATTATTAGTTAATGACCCCAAAATAGTAATCACGTTATTCACACTGGCAAAAGGTTTGTGGAATAGTACAGGATTCCAGCCAATATTTGAAAAGGACAGATTCCCAAACTGATAATCATCACCTACAGTCATATCAAACCCAACTTCGTTAGAATAACCGGATAAAGTTCCATCCATAAAAATAGTTCTTACTCTATATCGGATTTTAGGGGATGCATCATAATCAATCGTATCTGTAAAACTTTTTGAAGTTACATTTTCATATTTTTCCAGTTCGGTGTAACTGCCGTTGCCCATTTTTTTCTCAACAATATATCCGTTAAGACTTTCAATATTAGGATCAGACACTGTTAGTGTAACATTTGTTGTACCAAAAGTAATCGATAAAGTAGGTGAATTGTATTTGAAAGTGGGTATAACTTCATTTACTTTGTTAAAAGCTAATCCGGGTTTATCGTTAGCATAATACTTTCCGGCAGGAGTTAAAGTATCACCTAAAACAATAGCACGTGCATCCTCTACCCAATTATATAAAGATTGACGCTCAATAAAATGTGCAGTATCTAGTACTTGTAATATAGCTTTTATGTCAGCTAGTTGTTTCGCTGCATTTCCGGAGGTAAGTAGCAGTGGTCTTGCGTTGTTAGGCCATCCACCCTCAGTTGTCCAGTTAGCCCCATTATTCCATTCAGTAAGCCAAATAGGACGACCAGTTCTTTCGTGAATATATTTCAGATCATTATACCAATTTGATGGAGATTTACCTCCCCAATAAGCATGATATGCGACATAATCCACACGATAGTTTCTCGCTTTACAACTATCCATAAATTCATATAACCAAGAGTTGTTTGTAACAGCTGGTGAGCCAAGCCTTAATCCTGTTTTGAGCATTTCAGGCCAAAGTTTAATAGCCTCTGCTACTGTTATATTAGATTGTTCTGTGTGATCTGGTTCATTAAAACCTAATAAATGCGAAACGTATTGCTTCCCGTTAATTTCGGACCAAGATGGCCAACCACTATTCTGTCTGATTGGCACATACTCTTGGTTAGTACGTGAATTTTTGTCTGCGCTCCATGAATAAAACCAAGTAGAGTTAGTTAATTCTGTTTCCCTTAACCAACCACCTCCTGAAGAACACCAACCTTTCTTAGAAACCCATTCCCAATTAAATACTCTAATAAAAGAAATAGAATTATCAAGTAAATTAGGCATTATTTCCACTTCTAAATCTTGATCGTCAGCAATGTATACTCTACTATATCCTGTACCATCAGAAGATGTTGCCAACGTAGCCATATATCCTCTTTTTAATTTGAATGATCTTATTTTATTACTAAATGCACCTAAAGATGTATTAAATGTAAATAGCGAATATGATGTGGAGTCGCCTGTAAAATGTTGGTCAGTAAAAACTTTTAATGGTTTATATGTAGAGGATTGTGGGATAACTACAGTACCATGCTTATAAATTGCAATACGAGCATTGGATTTATTTACAGCAAGTTGATCGTTAATGTAAATGTATTTCAAAAGAGAATCAATGACGATGGATGGTTTAATATTATCGAAAAAAATCCATGAATCTTCTGTATTTAATTTTACAATACTATTTTGCAAGGCACTCTTTGCACTTGTAGCAGTTAAATGCAAATCAGTTTGAGAATTAACTATAACCTCTTTATCAATATATGAAGCAATAGAAACCTCTTTGCCAGTTATATTTATTGTTGTTCTTACATTTTGAGAAAATGTAGATAAAGCATAAAGTAAAAAAATTGCAAAAAGTGTGGTTTTTTTTTCCATTGTATTTAAATTTCTTAATCTTCGATTTTCAGTGAACAAATATAGGAATCAATCTTGAAATTAAGGGTGTATTATTCAGTCAATATGGCAGATATGGGTATATTAGCTTATATATCAATTACTTAAAATATGATGCATTTATTTAAATTTAGAATAAATAATACTTTCATTTTATACTATTTGGGGCATTAATAGATTGCAGCTGCATTCAAGTCAGAAATGGCCGAATAACACAGAAATTATTGTTAAATGATTAATAAAGTTGTACGATTGAGTATATCAAACTAAGGGAGTTATCTAAAAAATGCATTGATTGAATATATCTATGACAAATTTATGCATGAATTATTATAAGTTTTTTTTTATTTAATGACCTGATTTAGCACAACAACGATCAACGGAAAGAAGTGAGTTGATAGAGCACTTAGTTCGCTGTAGGGATGCTAAAAGGACCTTTATGGCGAGAAACACTCAATAATTGTTTTGTATTACTTATCTATTCAGAACTGATTCAATCATATAGTTTAACCTGAATTGGAGAACTATAATCAATACTATAATAACAAAGGAATTAAAATAAAATGGACTGAGCTCTGTAAAATTCAGAACCCAGTCCATATATTATTAACTCTCGCAACTTTTGAGAGTTAGTTCATTCTATTTTACAACTTTCAATACATTTGTATTTACTTTGATTATGTAAATGCCAGATTTCAGATTGATTGAAGTTATGTTTGAATCAGCAGTTAATTGTTTTATTAACTGGCCACTTACATTGTAGACTTTCACATTATCACCTGCATTTGTTCCATGAACTTTCACAAAGTCACCTAAAACTGTTCCAAACAAATTTTGAGTTAATGTATTATTTAAAGCAGTAGGCGTAGTAATTGACATATCTGCAACTGCACCCCAAATAGCGGCATCATTCTTAATTGTTAAATAATACACCCCGTCAATTACCGGTTCGAATTGAAAAGTTACATCATGTAAATGTCCCATGTCGGTACTATCTACAACTGCATTCTGAGAAGCATATGAATTGCCTGTATTATCAGCTAAAGAGTTTATTCCAAATGTAAATGTAGAACTGCCTACTTTATCCGGATTACTAGAATCCCACTCGTATTTGCCGGCAAATGTATAATTTAAACCGCCTTTTAAAGCGATAGGGAAACTATACACTCCGTCAACAGTAATAGCACCGTCCCAATGTGTGTACATGATACGTCCTGTATAAGGAATCGTGTCCGTCATTAGTTCACCTCCCAAGGAATAAACACCTTTTGGGCTATCCATGTATCTTACAGTTCCATTCGTAGTAGCATTTGCTCCAGCCCAGGTAGCATTGTCACATTTCCAACCCCATTGTGTCGGTACTGATTTTGCAACATTGGTTTCGCCTCCCGCAGCCCATTTGTCAAAAGTTATTGGAACTAAATTAAAATTATAATTAGTTGTACTTGACGCATCAGCTGACACACAGGTTAAAACAGCTGGCGAGGCAGCAGTTAATTCTACAGAATCGGGGCTAAGCGAAGCAACAAACGTTTGTGTTGCACCTTTTATAAATATTGAACTTACATCAGCCGGTGCATAAACGTCATAGGAAGTTACATCACTATTGAAAACTTGTTTCAATAATCCTTCACTTAAAGTGACACCAGATAATTTAGACGAAGTTACATCTGACACTTCACTTACAGAAGCAATTATCCACTCTGTTGCATCAGCAACAAATTTCTTATCTGCATATAATCGACTGTCAGCTATTGTTGCATCTGATCCTAAAAACTTCTTCCCTTCTGTACTGCCAAGATTTGCATAATTAGCAAGAGAATAATTACCATCATCTAATTTTACAATTTTCCATTTAGCCCCATCATCCGATGTACCAAATTCAGTATTCCAACCACTTGTAGCTTGTTTTTTCAACATTCGGTATTCACCATCCTGCAAAATATAGAAAAGACTATCATTTACTCCGGGATGTACAGGACGTTTTATGAAATTCTGGGTATAATCGTTTATATTTTCTGTTAATGAAGGGAATAGAGAATTTGTACTATTGCCACCAATAACTAATCCACTCCCTTTATGAATAATATAATAACGCTCATAAGTGGCAACTGGTGTAACCAAAACTGTATCTAAATAATAAACCACTCCAGCAAGTGTATACGAAAATACGACCTTACCAGTATCACCAATATTAGCAGTAGGTGCGTCAATATAAATTTGTACTTTCCCAGCACCACTAGTAAATTGTGCGGGAGTTATTGAGACATTGTCTACTTCGAATCCTTCTGATGCTGTAACATCAATATTGTAAGTCTGACCACTTGCCACAATATCAAGAGGATATGGCTGAAGCTCATTTTCGATTTCCAACACTAAATTTTGTTCCAAGATTGTAAAAATTGGTTTATCGTCAATTGTAGCTTCGTCCAATTTAAATTCTCCATTAGCATTGTCAACAGCTTTATCACAGTAGATTCCTGAACCACTTGTAATATTGTCAGAAGCCAGATATTTACTATTGAAATTATTCATTAAACGTATAGAAGATGCAGTTGCTCCGCTTAATACCCATTCAGAACTTAAGGATGTGGTATCTGCCTCGAAAATCACACTCCATGTATCCCAAGAAACGTTTGATACTTTATTCAAATACATACCTTCACTGTTTACAAGGAAATAAGTATCAACTTTATCGGTAACAGGGATAAAATTAAAAGCTTGTGCACTTGTATTTGTTAAAGTCAACACAGCAGGCACAGTGGTTGAGAACCCACCAGAAATAACTGGTCCAACAACCAAATTGGAGCTTACCTGTACAATATTATACTTAATAGTTGGGTCTGGCACAAAGTTTTGTGCGAAACCAGAACTTATTGCCAAAAAAAGGCAAATAATTGAGAATAGTTTTTTCATGATAAATAAATTTTTAAAAAAGATTATTTCGAGTTTAATTGATTGAACAGTGCAAATATATCATTAATAGTTCAGTTTGAGGTCGAAAATAAGGTCAATTAGGTAGTCAAATATTAGAATCGAATGCATAATTCAATTCAGTAATATTCATAAAATATGATAAGAGGATGTACTTAAAGTACATCCTCTCATTACTAGTAAAAAATAAATTATTTCTACTTATACAATTTTCTGAGTGCTTGCAAACAGAATTATTTTACGATTACTTTTTGCACATTATCTGCAGATACTACCACATAAACACCTGACATTAAATTAACTTGAGTATTTGAAGTATTAACTTTTACATCTGCCACTTTTATGCCTTGTACACTATAAACAGTATAACTATCAACACTTGTTACAGATAATTTCCCATTTGCAACAAGAATTTTTACCGAAGAAGACAACTGATTTAAACCAGTTCCGTCTGAAGCTACATCCTGAATCAGCCATGCAGTATTATTTGCAGGGTAAACTTTGTTGTCATATAACCTACCGTCAGCAGCAGGGGCATCAGACCCTAATTGTAGACCGGTTATTACATTTGTAATTGAAAAAATGCCATCACCTTTGTCTTCTTTTGTCCATTTGGCTTCGTTAGCAGGTATTCCAAAATCGGTATTCCAACCGCTGGTTGGGTCTTTTCTAATCAATTTATAGGTACCATCTTGTACGATATTAAGCGTATCAATGGCAGACTCTGTTAAAATATTCACGCGACGGAAGAAGAATTTCTGAGTACTTGCTCCACTTTTTACCGTTAAAGCAGGATATAAATTCGAAGCTTCATTACCAATCACCAAATTCAAAGTTGGATCAGTATTGTTTTTGATGTAATAGCGTGTATAAGGAGCAATGGTTGCAATATTAGCAGTGGCTATAGTATGTTCAGTACCATCGTTATACGAAAAAACGGCTGTTCCGGTACCATCAAGAACGGAGGTTCCTTGAGATATATCAATTTTCACCACACCAGAAGCAAAGTCAGCAGGCACGAAAGTTGTTTTAGTTGCAGTATATCCGCCGTTCAATGTAAGCTGAATGTCATACGTTTGACCACTTGCCGATATATATAGAGGGGAAGCAACTCCCAAACCATCTTCAACTTCTGTAACCAAGCTACCGCTTGCTATACTAAATTGCGCTGCAACGGCAGCAACCTCAAGTGAAAACTCACTATTTACATTTAAATCTTTGTCGCAGTACACCTGACCCTCTACGGTATTTGCGTCACCTGCTCCTCTACCTAAATACGCAGTGGTTGGGTATCCACTTGCAGGATTGAGATTTTGTAAACGAATTGATGTTGCAGCAGTTCCTGTCAGAAGCCATTTTGATTTATCACCGTTTAGTGCAGCCTCAGGAGTCACATCCCATTTATTACCAGCAATATTGTTGAGGTACTTGTTAGCAGCATTTTTGATATTATAAACATCTGTTTCTCCGGCAACAGGAATAAACTCCCAAGCCTGAGATGCAGAATTATCAAGAGTCACAATGCGGCTATAGACAGCATCTCCGGCCTTAAGTCCAACAACAAAACCTGAAGCAACATGCTTAAGATTGTACTTCACACCAGCAGTAGGCACAAAAGTTTGTGCATACACACTTGAAACAGCCAAAAACAGACCGACAAAAAAGAAAAATTTTTTCATGATGAATTTTTTAAGTGATTATTTTTAATTGATTTGATTCGATGGTGCAAATGTATGAATAATGGATATGGTTATAGTGGAAAATATAGTCATTATGGTCGTCTAATCTAATTATCAAAAAAAAGATACTTTTATTCAATTCGGTTTTAGTTAATACATGAATGAATTGTATGTTCGTTGTACAACCTAAATTGATTTATCTTGTTGTTTTGTGTTGACTAAAACCCATTAAAACAGTTGTTTGTTGACATTTATATAAAATAAATTCACATTGTTATTTACTGAACTAATGGTGTAAATACAACTTTTTGAGTATTAAAAAAAAAGAGGTTGTCCATTTGGACAACCTCTTTTTTGAGATTAAATTTTAAGAGAATTACTTAATGATTAATTTTTGAACACCATCAGATGATTTCACTACAAAAATTCCAGAATTTAAAGCAACATGAGTATTAGCGTTATTTTCTTTTACATCAGCCACTTTCATTCCTTGTACATTATATACAACATAGCTATCTACACCTGTTACAGTCAGCTTGTTATTAATAACTATAGCTTTCATAGCAGAAGACAATTTGTCCACACCTGTACCGAGTGAAGAGGCAGACAAATCAAATGTTTTGCTTGCTGCACCGGTTGAACTAATTGTTAATGTAGCTACATGACCGGCTGAAACTTCAGTTGGATTGTAAGTAACAGTTACTGTAGTTAACGAAACTGCACCGGCAGTTTGAGTCAAAGTAGCAGTACTAACTGCGAATTGATCTGCGTTTGCTCCACTGATAGCCAGCGCAATGTCACCTGTCAATGCTGAGCCAGCTACTGTAATGGTTGCCATTACAGGAGTACCTACTGTAGTTGACAAAGCACCTATTGTACCGTTAGTTAATATAGCTGTAGGAGCTTCCACTAATTTGAATGCACCGTTAGCATTATCAATTGCTTTATCAGTAAACAAATCTGAGCCAGTAACAATACCATCTGAAGCTAAATAGTTTTTAGATGCAATTTTCATGCGAATTGAATTAAATGGATCGCCCGAGATGGTCCAATCAATATTTGCCGGAATAAAGTTGGTTGCATCAAGAGGAGATACGAAGTTTGATGACCAATACCCATTATTTCCCAAATAATCTCCTGTTCCAGTCAGAATAGTATAAGTATCAGTTTGACCAACTACAGGAACAAATGTGAAATATTGAAGATTTGATGTTGCATCGGCAGTCATTACAGCTGGCTGAGTAGCAGTTCTCCCTCCAAGAGGTAAATCTGAAGTTACGTGTACAATTTTGTACCATGTTCCATTTGTTGAAACTGATTTGACGGCAACATCTTTAGTAAGACTTCCACTTGTAAGTGTAATATTGCCGGCATCCGTTAAGCTGGTAGCCGTTACATTAACGATTGCGTTTACAGCATCTTTAGTAATTGAGTAAGTTGATAAGGTGATTCCTGCAGGAGCAGTCAACGTGATATCACTATTCAAATTCACACCCGACACAGTAAATGAAGCTGTCAATGGAGACAAGAATCCTACAGTACTTGCTGATGTAGAAATTGCAGGAGCACCCATAAATTTCAATGTTATAGAATTACTTCCAGCTACAATAACAGTGCTATTGGTTGAAGTTGCGTTATAAAAATAAGTTACGCCTCCACCAGTTGTAAACGTTGCCATATCAGCTTCAGTGGCTGTATAGGTAGCGCCGATAGTTACACCAGATTCGAAACGCGATGTTTTGACTGTCGCTCCAACAGCATCCTGATAATTGATAGTTACAAAGTTGGCATCTGTTAGTTTAAATTCTCCATTTGTAGCACTAACCGCTTTATCACAATAAAATGAACTACCTGAAGTTGATACATCAGATGAAATGTATTGGCTACTACCTACTTTTAAACGAACACTGGTATAATGATCACCAGTCATAGTCCATTCAGTATTTAAACCATCCAGTGTAGCCTGATAAGATGTTGTATATCCTACGCCTTTCAAATAATTACCAGCAGCATTCTTGATATTATACGTATCAGCTTTCCCTGTTACAGGAATTAATGTGAACAATTGAGTAGCTGCAGAAACATCAGGAGTCATTACTGCCGGTTGCGTTGGAGTGCTTCCGCCAAATGCTAAGTTAGTCGTCAATTGTGTAATTGTGAACCAAGTACCAACCGAAGGACCAAATGTGAAAGGAATTAGTTTTGTAACAGCTCCACTTGTCAGTGTAAGATCTCCTGCTGTCACTACACTGCTTGCGGTAACTGTAACTGTAACATTTGTAGCATCAGCCACAACTTCTGTTGGAGAGAAAACGATTCCACTACCTTCAGGAGCTGAAAATACAATCGAGCTACCTAAGTTTATACCCGAAACGGTGAATGTCTGCGATAAAGGTGCATTGAATTTAACTGAAGTTACAGAGGTAGCAATAGATGGCGCACCCTGGAATTTTAGAGTAATAAATGTATTACCGGCAGCAACTGTAACGCTATTGGTAGATGCTGCATTATAAAAATAATTTACACCTAGCCCATCAACAAAAGATGCCATATCCGCTTCAGTGGCAGTGTAAGTATCACCAATAGTCAAACCTAACTGAGCACGTGAGGGTTTCAGAGTTTTACCGGTTGCATCCACATAATTAATTACTACAGCATTCGCTTCGGTCAGCTTAAACGTTCCGTTAAGTGCTGTAGCTGATTTATCACAATACATTGCAGAGCCTGCAGCAATAGTGGCATCGTTATTAGTCGAAAGATAGCCATTTGTAGAAGTTAACTTCAAACGAAAACTTGCAAAAACATCTCCCAACAAAGTCCATTCATTGTATGTAGGATGAACAGCAAGCGCAGTAGCATTGTTGTAGGCAGATTTCCAACCACCTGATGCACTTCCTAAATAGTTTCCTTCACCGTTTTGGATATTATAATATCCGGACTTACCCGTTTCAGGAATAAATGTAAACACCTGAGTAGTAGCCGTAGCATCGGGAGCAACAACTGCTGGTCCTGGGTTATCAGTACCTGTTGCAGAATAACCAACAGCCAAAGCAGCCGCTGTCGTCTGAGTTATTGAATACCATTTTCCAATAGTCGCCCCCATTGTGTAAGGAATAGTTTTAGTGAGCGTGCCATCAGTAATCGTAATATTTCCATTAACCACACCGGCAGTTGGAGTAGCTGTTACGATTACACCTGACGTACCGGCAGCAATCGTTGATGGAGAAAACGTAATTCCTGGAGCAGAAATAGTAACCTCATTTACCAAATCAACACCTGACACTGCGAAAGTGGTAGCCAACGGAATATTAAATGAAATTGACGCAGGTGCAATAATTGTAGGAGTTGCAACAGGAGCAGGTGTTATTGTAGCGATATCAATTGCAGTTAATGATAATGCATCATTTGCATCATCGTTATTATCGGTCATCAATTTTGTGCCGCTAGCAGCAGTTCCCTGTGTAGCCAGGTAATTGTTAGTGGAGGTTAATCTGGCTACAGTTCTCAACTTAATGCTGGTGGCATCAGTTCCAACCAGAAGCCATTGAGAATTTGTACCATTAGTTGTTGCAGCATAAATAGTAGTCCAGTTATTTGCTGTCGATTTATTTAAAAAACTACCCGCCGCATTTTGCAAATAATACGTATCTGCAGTACCTGTTGGAATAAAGCGAAAAGCCTGCGTGTTCGTGCCAGCCGCAAGTGTCTTTACTATAGGTTGAGTTGCATTAGCATCTATCACCAAATCCGTGGTGTTAATCTGCTTGATACTATAAAAAGTACCTGCAGTAGGCACAAACGCCGCCTGCACATTGGTCACTAAAGCCCACGTCATACACAGGGCTAATAAGAGGAAGTTTTTCTTCATAATAAATTGATTTTAATGATTAATAGTAAATTTAAAATTAGTAGATTTAAAAATTAGTGACAAAAATATACATATATATCACATTTAAGGGTCGACTATTAAGTCAATAGAGTCGATAAAATAAATAAATACATATATTTTATAGATTGAGCACTTATTTTTGAGATTCAATTAAATCGTACTACCTGTTGTTATGTTTAAAATCAACTTTATACCATTCTATAAGTACATATTAAAAAACACTATGAGACCATTATAAAAATGCCATATCCCTGTGAAACATGACTAAATGAACCTATAGGTCAATTGTTTTTGAAATCTAAAATGCTACAAAAATTAATTCGCATTTATAATTAAGTAATTTTTCACCCTGAATAGGGAACGAAGAGAATACTGAATTCTATCGGAATAGGAAGATGTCTGATTCTGAGATATGACATTTAATTGTTATTATCCATTCTATGCCTTCAAACGAATATATTTAACTATTGACTCAAAAATAAAATACAAACAAAACATTACAATTTGTAGGACTATCCCTAAATACAAACTTCATTTATCAATTTGAAAATTCTACGCTAAACAATTTGGTTTGCCATAACGGAACTGTCTTCTTCAATCAAATATATCACTCATTTAAAATGGATGAAATATACTATTTGAGACCGAACTTATTGCAATACATTCAAATTCAATCAACCATCCCGGACGACATACCGGTGCTAAAACAATCACTTTAGGGAGTTCGGGAAATTCGTTTTCTAAATATTCGTTTACCAACTGATAATCTGCCATATCGCGTAAATAAACAATCAATTGAGCTATATCTTTTAATGTTGCATCAGCTTCTTTCAATAGTGCCTCTATTGTTTCTATTGTTCGCTGAGTTTGAGGAATAATTTGAAAAGGAAAAACAACATCTCCGCTGGTATCTATACTCGCTGTACCCGATATAAAAATATGACGTCTATCGCCATATTCTATAACAGTCCCTCTTTCAAAAGTTACTCCATAATTACTCGTAGGACACATAAAATGCGGCGCTCGAAGGTAACTGATTTGATTTTGTTCTAGCCCTGCCACAGAATAAGCGTCCATAAACACCAATGAATCAAGGTAGATAGATCGACCTTCAATGCCAGTACTTGCAACATAATGAGTTTCATCTGTTAAACCCACTTTATCAAACATTTCTTTTCGCGCTTTTATCATACCCAGATAATGAGTATCAACTCCCTGAACAAAAATCCATGTACGAATCAAATGATCAGTCAAATGCAACATTTTTTGCCTTAACGAATCCTCAAGCTGCTGAAAGATATCGGCAGTTTGGTCATATTCATTTCCTAAGCGGCTATTTAATCCCGTATGATAAATATGAGTAAAAGCCGAATGATTTACTAGAGTAGCACCCTTCACTATTTCTTCATTTATCGATGCTCCTTGTATAAAATAACACCAAAGTGTTATTTTGCTTTGATTTAGCGGCGGTTGACCTACTATTGAAATGGCTCCACTGATATATGTAGAGAGTAAATGGTATTGATTCACGGGGTCACTCATAAAATACCTACGCCACACTAATACTGCATCTTTAGTAACTGAAGATGCAGAAAGATGTTCAAGGGCAAGATTTAATTGCATTATCTGTTGTTCTGCACTCAATAAGGGATTTGACAAAGTAATTACCCCATGTATTTCACTTGCTCCTTTTTTGGGTGTAAAAATAGAGAGTTTAATCTCAGTATTAAGATTGTCTATTTGAATAGATTTATACTCTACGCTTATATTCTTTGACATATATCATCGGTTGAAAAACGCGTCTATTTAAAATTAAATTTAATAAACTTACAGTTCAGTTTTATTATTTATATAACTAAGGGTTGAAAAAACAATTATTTTACTAATCTGGCTTTTTTGATATTCGAGAGGTTTTACAATATATCAAATTAGTTTATTGACATTTTATCAAGACCTTAAGTGGTTTTAATATTTTTCACAAAAAAATAATAGTACCAAAAAGTTTTTCCAAATTTTGGAACAAAATAAGCTTTTGATGTTTCTTCCGGCAAGTTACTATACTCCTCAGACATTTGAATCAGTTCCTGAAAGTCTGACATGACCTGTGGGTCAAACTTCAGACTTCTTACATCAACCTTTCGTTCCAGATAAGAATAAAGTAGTGCAGCCTCCTGATAATGTTTCGGGATTCTATCATGTGTTCTTGCATAGAGAAAGAACCTTGGCCAGAATAAATCAATATTTTTTAGAATCATAGTACATTGCAATGACATTTCAACCAGCTCAGGCGGACCACCTTGCAAATAGGCAAAGCTATTCAACAAATAGGATTCTAGCAACCCGCTATCTCCATCCAGAATATCGTCATACGCCATAAATGGATAAATAGCCTTAAATTCAGCATCCCCTTCCATTAAATTGGGTTGATCTATATATTTTTGATATTTCAATGCCCATGATCGATGAAACAAGGTTTTTTTCAATACATCATTGTATTTCTGCGCAAGAATAAATTCTTTATTCAATAAAGAACATTTTACCATGTATTTGAGGTATTCTACATTCATGCCGTATTCAACCATATCTTCCATACACCATCGATAACAATAATTTATTTTCCCATTTTGAAAATATAAAGGCTTACAACCCATTTGCATTAACTGAGTGGATAAATATTTTTTTTTGAATGGTTTTGCGCCATTTTTATAGCTAAACATTTTGTCACCTGCCGCTTTTAATTTTTGTAGTGCCAGGTTTGTATCCATCACTATCAATCGTGTAGGTTCTCCTTTTAAATTGTCAGCAAGATTCAAAACTTCATTCCAGTTATTATCAAATATAGCCAAATCCATGGCAATTTCTGTTTGGAAATTTTCATCTTCAAAAGAATATTTATATAAACCATAAAAAGAAAACAGATAAATGACAGTTACCAAAATAACATTAAAAAGTTTAGTCTCTATTTTATTTTTTTTGAAAGAGAAAAAAGAGAAAAAGAGTAATGAGGCAAATAATGCGATGAAAGGAATCCAAAGGACTGTTTCATCCTTATCAAATTTCAGTGTAGGCAGTCCTGACGTGTATATATTTTGAAAATTAATTTGTGTGTAATAATATTGATAATAGCCATAAGGCACCAGAATAATAAATAAAATTCCTACTGCTAATGGAAGGTGTTGCTTCCAATTCTTATCTTTCTTGTATAAAATTCCCTCATATATACAAAACAACAAATTACCCAATAACGCATAAAAACCAAGAAACGGATAAAGGACCAAAACAAATAAAGCAGCAGTAACTGAACGTACTATAATAGAAGCTGTTTTTTTATATAGCATGAAAGAAACTAAAATAATCACAACTCCCAACATATTTGAATAAACATATCCTGGAGATTTGAATGAAAAAATCAAATAACCGAGTTGAGTCAAAGAGAGTAACAGTGCAAAGGAAGGGATAAATGTTAAAGTGTAGAATTTTACAGGTAAAGCAAATGCCTTTAAAGTAAGAAATTGAACAAGAAGTAGTAACGATATAAATATTGTACTACCAAGCCATGGATAATAAAAGAACTGAGTAAGAAAAGTCCCAAGATAAGTCAATAAACCTCCTGCCACTTTCATATTCTCTATAAAAAAAAGTTGTGTCGGAAGAAATAATGACAATTCCTGTATTTTAATTAATAAATTTTTGTTATGAATGGGCAAATAATAAAAGGCAATCAATAAGAACAAAACGAGTGATCCGTAATTTACATATCTTAATATTTTAGTTGCATCAACCGGTTGGGATGACTTTTTAGTAGTTTTGACTGGTTGAGAAATTGGACTCTTATTTGGAGATTTTTTAATAGCTTTATTTTTCATATTCAATGACCTAAAAAATATCAAATACAATTCGTTAATTTGTAAAAATAATAGAAATTCCATTTGAGTAAAAAACTGTTCTATTTTTGCCTAACAAGTAATAATACCCATTTTCGTACAGCACACATCCTCCCTGTGCATTTATAAAATTCCCATCAGTATCAAGCAAATTCTCGCCAAATTTAATTTAAGTGGAAGCGGCATTTGCGGTACTTAATATGAGTGACATAAAAGAGAATACAATAAGCAGTTTTTTCATCGAATAGAGTTACTAAATTATTCCAGGATTGTCCATTTTTGGTAGACAATCCTGCAATTATAAATTTGAATTAACTAATCCATCTAATAGTTTGATTCTTAGAATCCAAGTAACACATACAATTATTTTAAAGTCGTAAATTTATTATTCCAATAAAACAGATCAAGAGCAATTTACTGAACAATCATTTTCCGAACAACTGAACTTTCATTAGATTTAATTCGAACTAAATACATTCCATTAAGCAATGCACCGGATTGATTGACTGATAGGATAGAATTATCGAAAGTAATCGATTTGGAATATACCAATTTTCCACTTCCTACTTCTATAATTTGAATCTCAACAGTACCTGAATTAGCAATGTTATTTAACTTTATATTAAAATTCCCATTGTTGACAACAGGGAAGATGTTAAATTCACTTCCTACGTTATCTTTAACAATAGGAATAGCAGTTTGTTTGTTCTGATCTGCAATAATATCCAAATTATCAGCAATGTACGAGACCGAGAACAAGTCTGCAGCTTCATAATTCTGATTTTCTGAATCAAAATAGACAGCAAAATCTTGATGCAATCCAGTAGTTAACTTATCTAAATAAATATTTGACACATTAAAAGTACTTGACCCCGAAATTGTCAAACATTTACGATCATTCATATTCATAATATTATAATATCCGTCCTGTTTGAGAGAAAAATACCAATTTTGAGAGCTAGCTGAACTTTCAGGATTTAACCGTAAAGAACCAAATATTGATTCCATAAAATTACCGGTTTTGGTATCCTGTATCTTATACACATAAGGAGTAGCAGTTTGAATAATTGAAAAATTCATGTTGGTAGTTGAATCGTTCATTATGGCTAAACCAGTAATATCACTTCCATTTCCCAATTTTGAAACTAATCTGTTTGACGTTTTCTCAAGTAATGAATATATATTTCCTGTTTCAATTGTTTTTGCTCTTTTGTAACGATCAAATTCGTTAAAAACACTCAAATTCCAACTACTATATGATCTAACAGTAGGATAACCTGAGCGCATGCTTAACGGTTCCCAAACATAGGTGGATGCTTCGGCATTACTGGAATTCCAACGGTCTCCTATATAAATATATGCACTCTCAAAACCATTCACTTTAAAAACATAAGCACTTTGAGAGTTATAAGAAACTTCTTTTAAATTGTCAACACAAAAATTACTTGCATCAGACCAGTCACCCATAATATTAGTCGTGAAAGCAGTTTGACCAGGGTTTGGATCCCAACCTGTGCAATTTGAGAATAGTCCAAAATAGATATCACCCAACTTAAATATAGCAGGTGCTTCATATCTTTTTCCAATTAAAACCTTAGTTTCAGTTGGTGTTGGATCCAGATAATCATTTGTCATTAATGATAATATCATACTGTAATTCATATCCGTTGTACCCATATGATAAACTTTGCCATCAGTATCCTTAAAAATTGTCTGATCTCTTGAATCATGAATGGTATTAGGACGGTACGTTTTATAAAACGTATACGGACCATCGATATTATCGCTGGTAGCTACACAGACTCTGGCAGCACTATAGTCATTTTCATTTATTTCCCAATGTCCAAACATTACCCACTTGTGAGTACTGTCATTATAAATAACTTTTGGTCGCTCCATTAATCGACCTGCAGAAAAATCATTCATATCTGTACTTGCAGTTCCAGAATGTGCAAAAACGATTCCTATCCTACTCCAATTTAACAAATCGGTAGATTTATAACAACTAACACCATTCGAAACAAATTGTGTTCGATCTTCACCGAACCAGTAATAATAGCCATTATTGTAAATAACGCAACCTCCATGTGCATTGATTGCTGCACCATTTGTTGAATTCCAAACCGCTCCCGGGGTAATATTATTATAAGCATTTGTTTCAGCAAAAATTCCGACTGAAACAATAAATAGTAAGTAAATAATTATAATACGTTTCATATAAAGTTATTAAAAAACTGAGTCTGATAAATTCCTGACTCTGCAATTTGATTTATCAATATTATATTTTCATGAAAGAAAAGAAAGAAGATTCCTTTCCACTTCACATAATTTATTTTATATAAATAAAAAAAGTAATTTTCCGAACTTTTCTATTTTGGTAGAAAAGTCCGGAAAATCTTCAATTATTAATATACAATTTTCACCGATCGAGTTTTCATGCCTACTTTCACAATACCAATATATACGCCATGGTTATTCAAAGGAATACCACTTCCGGCAACATAATTGGATGATTTGAAAACAAGTAATCCCATCGAATTATAAACTGAAACATTTGATTGTTCCGGTATATTTTTCAGATAAAGCATTTGGTTCGAAACGTATCCGAAGATATTGTCCTTATCCGACTCTAAAATATCTCCAAGTCCTGTAGCTGGTATTTCAGCAGCCAACGGAGCATAAGCACCAGTCAGGTCATACGTGAAGTAATCAACACCTGAAAACTTATTATCGAAACCGATTTTTTGATCGTATGTTCTTCCCTTACCTGTCAGTTTTACATTGT
>JAQUWU010000065.1 GCA_028692715.1 Paludibacter sp.
TAAGTCGCCAATTTCCCAATATTCCGTTACTTAATATTTTTAAAATTAAAATTCTATTCATGTTTATTCTTCTTTTCATTATAAGCTTTTATCAAAGCTTTTTTTACTCTGTAATATCTTACAATTAAAAAAATAATTCCGGAAAATGAATATCCAAAAAATATTATAAAAAACATATTTTGCGGATATGAAAATACTGCTATAAGAAAAACTACCAATAAAATAAAAAACTGTATTGATTTTGGTCTTGACCATTTTATTTTTTTAAATGCATTATAAGGCACATTTGATACCATAAGAAACGAAATAATAACCATTATTATAGGCATAGCCTCAAAAAAGAATGGCATTTTTTTCATTAATAAAGGTATAGTTTTAAATGACAAAACTGTCCCATCAAATATTTCATAACTTAAAACAAATGAAGCTATAACGCCGGCTGATGCAGGTGTAGGCAATCCTGCAAAACTATCTGATGATTTTTTTGTGCTATCAACAGGCTCCATTGCTTTTACATTAAATTTTGCAAGTCTTGTTGCGCTTGTTATAACAAAAAGTAAAGCTATTGCAATACCGACATTCCCCATTGAATTCAACACTAACTGATACATCAACACAGCAGGAGCGACACCAAAGGATACAAGATCACATAAAGAATCAAATTCCATACCGAATTTGCTCATTGTTTTAGTTAATCTTGCAACTCTGCCGTCAAGCATATCAAATAAAATTGCTAACATTATAAACCATGCAGCTACATTGAAATTTCCGTTTATTGCATATACAACAGAAATAAATCCTGCTGATAAATTCCCGGCTGTAAACAAGCTTGGTAAAACATACAAACCTTTCCTTAAAGAAGGCATTTTATTTTATATCTCCATTTTTTAATATTGCCGCAAAAACAGTAACACCTGAAATAACTTTATCCCCGACTTTTACTTTGATATCATAACCCGCAGGCATATGTAAATCAACTTGAGAACTGAATTTAATTAAACCTATCTTATCACCAATTTTAAGAACATCTCCCTGCTTTACCCAAGAAACACATCTTCTAGCAAGAATTCCTGCAACTTGTTTTACAACATAAGTTCCATTTTCGTTTTCTATAGTTATCAAATTTTGCTCATTTACTATATGTGCTTCCGGTTCATGAGCTTTTAAAAATTTTCCAGGTTTATATTCCACGCTCTTTACTGTTCCGCTTATAGGAGACCTTTGTAAATGTACATCAAATACAGATAAGAAAACTCTAATTACAGACTGTCCTTTATCATTTTCTTTTACTTCTAAAACTGTCCCATTACATGGAGACAGTATCAAGCCGTTACCTTCTGTAATTTTTATATCAGGATCTCTAAAGAAAAACATACAGAATGCTGATAAAAGAAAACATATCAATGAAAGAATTATAGCAACTTTCCCTGATACTAAAAGTATTAAAACAATTGCAACTATTAGTGGTACTAATATAAAAGGATACCCATCTTTAACTATTGTCATAAAAACCTCTGCTTTTTATTATTTAATAATTGATGATTTTACCAAATTGATACTGAATATTCAACTTTTTTAAATTATTTTATACTTCGAAAACACCTTGAACAAGAAAACGCTGTCATTTCTTATAAATTATATATTATTTATATTGGAAAAAATCTCATCAAATTCTTTTAGAGTTACAAGTTTATTAATTCTATTTCTCAACGCACAAGCATTTGGAAGACCTTTAATATAATATGGTGCAATTTTTCTTAGAACAACCAAGCCTTTTTCTTCACCATAATATTTAGCAGATGCTATAGAATGTCTTTTAAACCATCTTAATCTAGTTTGAATTGAAGTATGCGGCAATAATTCTTGTTTATCAAAAAAACATTCTATCCTTTTAAAAAGGTCATAATCACCAATAGCTCCTCTTCCTATCATAAGCCCTGAACATTTTGGTATTTTTAAAAATTTTTCTGCAGTAATTATATCAATGATGCCGCCATTAGCTACTATTGGAATTTGAGCATTTTCAGTTGCTTTCTCAAATGCTTCCAAATCCGGTAAACCACTATGTCCCTGTTCTGCAACTCTGGCATGTACAGCAAGCATTTTTACTCCGCAATTTTGAGCAATTTCTACAATTTCCGGAGCTATATTTTGTCCCTGTATAAGACCTATTCTAATTTTCGCAGTTACAGGAACAGATACACTTTTAACAACTGCTGCCAATAAACTTTCAACATTTTTAGGATTTGCTAACAATCTGGCTCCTGCACCTACTTTGGCAATTTTCTTAGCCGGACAACCTAAATTTATATCTATAATTTTATATCCTAAATCTTGAATTCTTTTAGCACATTCCGCCATAACTTGCGGCTGTGTACCAAAAATCTGAGCTGCAACGATAGGTTCATTTTCAGAAGTAGATAAAAGTTTCAGAGTTTTTTTATCTCCATAAACAAGTGCTGTAGCAGATATCATTTCTGTATAGACCAGCCCGGCTCCGCCTTCTACGGCAAGTTCTCTTAATGGCAAATCTGTGATACCTGCCATTGGAGCTAACATCAAAGAATTTTTTAATTTAATATTCCCTATGGAAAGTTGTGGAAGTTTAATCATTTTATTACCAATTTTCTAATCCCAATGATGGTTTTGGGTTTATTTGATTATTTATTTTATTATAAGATTTATTTATTATTTTATAATACGCCACCATAGCTATCATAGTAGCATTGTCAGTACAAAAAACAGGAGACGGCATAAAAATTTTTATGTTGTTTTTTTTAGAATAATCTTTAAACATTTTTCTAATTAAACTATTGCAAGAAACACCGCCGCCCAATGCTATAGATTCTAACGAATATTTTTTCACAGCTTCAAATGACTTATAGACTAAAGTTTCTGCTACTGCCTGGCGAAATCCTGCACAAATATTATTTATAACTTTTTGATCTGTAATATCAACTTTCTTTGAATAATTTAGTACTGCTGTTTTTATACCGGAAAAAGAGAAATCCCAACTTCCTTTAAGTAAAGGTCTGGTAAAATTTATTGCTTTTGGATCGCCAAGTTCTGCTAATTTATCAATAATCGGCCCGCCCGGGTAACTAAGTCCTAAAATTTTTGCAACTTTATCAAAAGCCTCACCGCAGGCATCATCTCTTGTTCCGCCTAGAAAAACATATTTTCCGTAATCTTTAACTATAATTAATTCTGTATGTCCGCCGGAAATAACTACACTTAAAAATGGAGGTTTTAATGTTTGATTTTCTATAGCAGATGAAAACATATGTCCTTCTATATGATTAATCGGAATAAGAGGTTTATTATAAATATATGATAATGTCTTTGCTGCCATAATACCGACAAGCAACGAACCTGCAAGTCCAGGTCCATAAGTACAACAAATATAATCTATGTTATTTGCAAAATTATCAAAATCTATATTTGCTTGTTTTAATGCGGATTCTATAACTATATTGACATTTTGAATATGTGCTCTGCTTGCAAGCTCAGGAACAACACCATTATACTTTGCATGTATTGGTATTTGCGACGATATTATATTTGACAAAACTTTCTTGCCATTTTCTATTACTGATGCAGAAGTTTCATCACATGATGTTTCTATTGCTAATATTTTCATTTTTCAAATCTTCTCTAATATATTTGCCTGCGGGCACATTGGACTACACGACTGATTTTCAACGATGTATTTTCTAAAATTGCGTATATACTTACTGTTCCAATATTCAAGATAATTAATATCCGTTAAATCAAATGTTTCTCCCATATAATAACTGCACAAATTATCAGGAAATATTTTTCCGTCGAATCTAATAGTTACATAACTCCATGGTGTATGACAAAAACCTTTTGATGCACAATTTTTATTACAATTTTTATCTACTAAAATCTGAATACTATTATTAACCTCAACTTTAGATTGTGCTTTTAACAGTTGATTTGAAGAGATATTAATATATTTTAAAAAATAACGAGATGATTTTTCTAATTCGTTAAGTTCATAAAAAATTTTTGCTTTTTCAAATATGATATCTGTTTTAAACTCTTTGAATTTAGAGCATTTTGAAAAATATTTCAAAGCGAGATTAAAATTTTTTTCACTTGAATATTTTTTTGCCAATTCAAATACTTCATAAGACTGTATATTGTTTTTCATTACATCTAGTCTCTTTTTACTAAAACAATTGTTGAATACACTCTTTTTTTATCAGAAAAAACATATTTATACGAACCGTCTTTATAGATGGTTTTAGCTAACTCTATCTTAAAATTTCTAGCCAATGTTTTTAAAATAGGTTCTAAATTTTCCGGTTTTTTGTTCCCCGGCAGTCTGATTTTTTTATAATATTCATTATAAGTTGTTGTCTGTATATTCTTTTCTCTGGCAAACTGGGAAAGAACATCTTTCTGTTCAATACCATTAGATGTTAAAGCTGTAACCAAATTATTATCTAACATCTGGTCTATAGCAAGAGCTTTATTTTTATTTGCTGTTTGGAATGAAAATGCTAAAATAATTCCTGCTGCAAACAATAAAACTAAATAAAGTTTTGATAAAATTTTATTTTTTGGTTGTTGTGTTTTTTGCGCCATTTTTTAACTCTTTATTATCGATTTTAATTTCTTCTTTTTTGACTATCTCTTTTGGATAATCTTGTAAATATTTTTCCGGATTATTTATATATTCATTTATTTTGTTTGCTTTTATAACTTTTACAGCTGTCTGTAAAACTTCATCTTCAACCTTAGGTTCATTATTATCTTTATTTACTTTTACAGATTCTGATTGCATATATAATTTCCCTTCAGTTTCAGGAAGTACTTCAACTAAAATATCAGGAGTTATACCGCTTTTTATGCCTTTCTTTGTATCTTGTTTGGAAATTGTTCTACCTGATGGCAAATAATATTTTGCTATTGTCATTCTTAAAGCATTACCGTCTGATAAAGGAATAATCGTCTGAACACTCCCTTTACCAAAAGAATTTCCTCCAATGACTAAAGCTCTTTTATAATCCTGCATTGTACCAGTAACAATCTCAGATGCTGATGCAGAACCTCTGTTTATTAAAATAACAATAGGTATATCGGCAAACGCAGGTTTTTTCTTTGTATAATAATTTTGTTCTAAAGCTTTATCTCTGCCTTTAGTTGATACGACTAAACTATCTTCTTTTATAAATAATTCACAAATATTTACAGAAGAATCCAATAATCCTCCAGGATTATTTCTTAAATCAAAAATTAAAGCTTTCATTTTATCTTTTGATAAATCATTTAACATTTTCGATACATCTTCTGCGCTTTGTGCATTAAACTCTGAAAGCCTTATATATCCGATATTATCTTCTAACATCATTTTTTTCACTGTTTCTATTTTAATATTTTTCCTTTTCAATGTAAAAATTAATTCTTCTTTTGCTTTAGGTCTGGATATCGTAAGTACTACTGTCGTACCAGGATTTCCTCTCATTAATCTAACTGCTTCATCACTCGACATATTTTCTGTAGATTTATCGTCAATTTTAATAATTTTATCTTCCGGTAAAATTCCGGCATAATAAGCAGGCGTATCAGTCATTGGAGTAAGAACAGTCAATATCCCGTCTTGTAACATTATTCTCAATCCTACTCCTCCATAAGAACCTTGTGTTTCTGTTTTCATTTCTTTGTATGCTTTTTCGTCCATAAATTGTGAATACGGATCCAATGTTCTTACGATACCATTAATTGCACCTATAACCAAGTCTTTTGACTTTGTTGTTTCAACATAGTTAGTATCTATAATTTCCATAACATCAATCATCATTCTTAATGTATCATAGGTTTCATCAGACTTAGCATACACTTTTACAAAAGATACAATTAAAACAAATATGACTATAAAAAAAACCTTCTTTAATTTTATTATATACATTTCAAACTCCCTATATTATTTATTCCTTTCTTCTAACCACAATTTTGGATTTTCAGGCACATTATATTGCCTTATCTCAAAATAAAGCACAGCGCTATCGCCGGAACCAACCTTGGCAACAGTAGTTCCTCTAGAAACTGATTGATCTTCGCTGACTAATATTTTATCCAGTTGTCCATAAACGCTAAAAAAGACACCTTGATGGTCAATAATTATCATTTTGCCATAACTTCTAAATTCGCCGGTAAATACTACAACACCTGTATCTACAGACTTTATTATAGCATTATTTTGTGTTTTTATTTTTATTCCGTTACTAATTACATTTGTATCTAAATCAGGATGTTTATTTTTACCATAATTTAAAATGATTGTTCCATCAACCGGCCACGGTAAATTATTTTTTCTATCAGTACTTGCTGATCTAAGAGATGTTATTCTTTTTGTGTTTTTGCTTGCCTGCATTAATTTTTTGATCAAAGATTCAAGCGCTTTTGCAGAATCATTAAGAGACTTTATATCCTGTTCAGCTTTCACTTTCTTACCAACAGTCGTTTTAAGAATTTCATTTTTATCTTGCTGTAACTTCTTATTTTTGTTTATTAATACCTCTTGTTTAGTTTTTAAACTTAAAAAATCTTTTTTCGCCTTATCGTATTTACTTATATTTGACTGAGCTTTTTTTTCTTTATTAGTTGCTGCATTAAATTTATAATATTTATCTTGAATTGACAGCTGTCGTATTTTAAATTCTACCGGGTAATCAAAATATTTAACTATTTTCCGCTGATGATATAAAAAAACTTCATTTTCAATTTTTTTATTGAAAATATGTTTCTCTTGATCTGCCTCTGAATATTGTTTAGAAGCATACATTAAATTTTTTTCGGCTTCTTTTATTTTTGATTGTAATGTTTTTAATTGTTTTTCAGTATCGGATATTGACGAAGATATTCTTTGTAATTCTTTTTTAACTTTTTTTTCTTCTTTAATGAGCTTGTCTTTTTCTGCTTTTTTATTATTTATATCTTGTTTTAACTGATTTAACTGTTCTGTTCTTCCTTGTAAATCTGAATTTGTATCTGCAACAGACAAACTTACACAAAAAACAAACAAAATAGTAGTAATGACTAAAACTTTAGAATTAAGCATTTGATTCTTTCATCATAAAACTTATAATTGCACCAAGCGGAACTAAAACAAATAAAATATGCCAATCTAAAATAAAAATAGTATTATGTATCATCGCAGCACAAATGCATATAATAACATATCCAAACAATGCGGAAAGAGATCCATATAATATTTCATATACAATTTCTTTAAATCTTTTCTTTAAAACAAACAACAGTATTTTACAAAGAAATAATATGCCAACAAAAAATGAAATACTATAAAATATTTTTTCATAATTTAACAATAAATTAATATTTTTAAAAAAGAGGTCAAATGCTTTTACATCATACACAAAATCTTTAACAAAAATAATCGAAGAAATTTCAGCTTTTATCTCTTCTAACTGCTGAATATTTAATGCAGAAACATTATTAACCAAGATATAACATGGATAAGAAATTGTATCGCCAGGAGTAATATTTACTAATTCAGGATTTAATTCGACGACTTTATCATATGATTTGTTAGCATCAACATAGTCAACGATATTAAAATGAAAAAATTTATTAACTTCAGATATGGCTACATTCTCTTCAGTATTACTATCCACAAATATAGCTATTTTCAAATCTTCTGACATCTTAATATTGTCTGATTTTAAATTTAGATAATACTGGATAATAAAAGAAAACGAAGCCATTAAAGCTGTTAAAACTAATATTTTTAATATTTTAGAAATGTTTATAGTTATTGGTTTCATTTTTGTATCTGATATATTGTATATGCTGTTCGTTTTTCAACTGCAGTATTATACATATTTTCATATTGTTTTATTGATTTATCCCAAGAATAGTTACTTAAAAAAGCGTTATTCATAAGTTTATTCCACAACAATTTATTTTGGTAAAGATTATATGCATTAATAATAGAATCTACAAATTGTTCCCCTTTGTATAAATCAAAAACAACTCCATTACCGGACGTGTTATCTTTTGAAAAATTACTTATTGTATCTGCAAGACCACCTGTTTTATTAACTATTGGTATTGTTCCGTAAGCAAGCGATATTATCTGGCTTAAACCACAAGGTTCAAATTTTGATGGCATCAAAAAAGCATCAGCACCTGCATATATTTGATGTGACAAAGGCTCATTATAATTAGTCCAAACACTTACTTTTTGTGGATATAAATGTTTTAAATACAGCAATCCATCTCTTATAGTTGTATTACCGGAACCTAAAATAACAATTTGAATATTTAAATGTTGAATTTTTTTAATTGCATCAATTATTAAATCAAAACCCTTCTGCTCATCAAATCTGGATACACAGCCTATAACAAATGTTTTTTCGTCAATCGCAAAATCACATTTCCCTTGCAAATATTTTTTACATAGTTTTTTATTTTCAACATTAGAGGCTGAATAATTTGCAATTAAATTATTATCATTTTCAGGATTCCAATAAGAATAATCCACTCCGTTTAAAATACCGAACACATCTTTTTTTCTTGTTTGTAAAACAACTTCCATTCCATTACCGGCTACACCTTGAATTTCTTTTGCATATGTCGGGCTTACAGTTGAGATTATATCTGCATATGCAAGACCTGCTTTCATAAAATTAAATGTATTATAAAATTCAAGTTTATCACTTTTATAATCTTCCCAAGAAAAACCTGCCATAGGCAATGTTGTTGGAGCTTCAAAACTACCCTGATATGAAATATTGTGAATTGTATATATTGTTGAAGTATTCCAAAAAAAGCCGTCATCAGCATGTGTAGTTTTTAAATATGCAGGAATAAGACCTGTATGCCAGTCATGACAATGAATAACATCCGGTCTAAACATTATTGCTTTTACAGCTTCAATTGCTGCTTTTGAAAAGAAAATATACCTTTCTCTATTATCACCATAACCTATACCGGAATCATCACCATAAATTCCAAGCCTATTAAAATACCTCATATTTTCAATAAAGTATACAGGTATATTATCATCAAGAAAACAAGTTTTTATTCTAAAACTTTCCTGTTCTTTACCAACTTTAACAGTAAGTCTATACGGCAATATTTTTAAATTATATTTAACACCATCTATAATTCTATATTTTGGCAGGATAATTCTTACATCATGACCTTGTTTTTTTAGATATTTTGGGAGTGTACCAACAACATCGGCAAGACCTCCAACTTTTACATAAGGCACACATTCTGAGGAAACCATTAGAATATTCATTTACTCTGCTTCCCTCAAAAATTTTGCTGACTCTTCAGGTATAGTAGGATTAATATACATTCCTGTTCCAAGTTCAAAACCTGTAAATCTGGTTATTTTTGGAACTATCTCTACGTGCCAATGATAATATGGTAAAAAATCTTGTTTTAACGGCAAAGCTTTTAAAACCAAATTATAAGATGGATTGTCTAAAACTTTAAATAACCTTCTAAAAACACTAATACATATTTCTGCCATTTCTTCTATTTTCTTTTTATCATGAACAGTTCTAAAATCACCTGTATGTTCTTTTGGCAATATCCATGTTTCGAACGGATATCTAGAAGCAAAAGGGACAAAAGCTATAAAAGAATCACTTTCTGTTACAATTCTTGCTCCGGAAGATATTTCTTGTTCAATAATATCACAAATCAAACATCTCTCTTTGAATTCATAATATTTTTGTGCTGTAACCATTTCATCTTTAATGTTTTTTGGAATAATTGGTAATGCAACTAATTGAAAATGAGGATGTGAAATAGTCTCTCCGGCATTTTGTCCATGATTTTTAAAAAGAGAAATATATTCAAATCTTGAATCGTTTTTAAGATCATTTATTCTTTCTTGAGCTACCACTATATCTTGAGCAAATTCAACTGCACCAAAAGAATTTATATCTCTGGTATGAGATGATGTTTCTATTATAATCTCATGAGCACCAACACCATTCATTTTATCGTAAAGACCTTCTGCTCTTCTACTAATACTACCTTCTATTGCTAAGATTGGCTTATTATTAGGAATAACTCTAATCTGCCAATCTTTATTGCCGTTAACTCTATTCCCTTTTTTATCATAAGCTACTAATGCCGGAGGGGTCATATTTTCTTTTCCATAACAAAATGGACAAAGTTTTTTATCTAAAATTTTGACATTATCATTCCCACTACCATATTCAAAATCCCTATTATCATTAATTATTACCCATCTGGATGATATCGGATCTCTTCTTAATTCTATCATAGCTTTTATTTAATCCTATCTAACGCTCTCTTAGCTTCAAGCTTATTTGGGTCATATTCTAAAGATTGTTTTAAATATTCTACTGCTTTTTCTTTATTCCCTGCAGAAAAAGCCTGTAATCCTTGATCATAATATTTTTGTGCAACAACAGAGTTCAATTTTGATATTTCATTTTTTGCATCCTTATGATTAGGAACATATTTTAAAATTTCCTTATACATATCATAAGCTTTATCAAATTCTTCTTTTAATTCAAGTTCTTTTGCTTGACTATAAAGGCTATCAGCTATAGCTTCATTAGATTTTACAGTATAAGTTTTTATCTGTTCATTGTACTCAAAAAATTTATGTTTTAAAGACATTGCTTTTAAAGTATTGAAAGTTTTTAATGAAGCATTAAAATCTTTCTTGCTGAACTGTTCAAGCCCTGTATTATACACTCTTTTCATTTGTTCTTCTACCTGTTTATTTGTAAGGAAATTTTGCTGACTTGCTAAAGAAGGAGTTGAAGAAGCTAATGGCAACGATACATCTTTTTTTCTTACTGAATCAATTTTTTCATTACAACTATCTATATATTCTTTTATATCTTTTCTATCAGGACTTGAAATATATGCTGCATTGAAAAATGTTAAAGCTTTTTCATAATTTTCTTCATTGTATTCTTTTACACCTTGTTTAAAAATATCATTTGCTTGCACTGCATTTACTCTATCTACTTTTTTCTGAATAAAATCTAAATACTGTAGAGCGCCTGCATTTGTAGGGTCTATATCAACAATTTTTAACAATTCTTCTTTTGCATATACAAACTCACCTTTATCGAAATATCTCATAGCTTTTACCCATGACTGAGTTATTTCTTTCTCATATTTTTTTCTGTTTTTGTATATATCCTGTTCCGAAACTTCAGCATCTACTTTTTTTAACCCTTCTAGTGCCTGTTCATTATTTTTATCTAAAACTAATACCTTAGAATAATATTTTTTTGCTTTAATAACATTGTTTTTTAATAATGCAACATCTGCTCTAGCTAAATATTTGTCAACTTTTGAAGAAACATCTCTATCTGTTTGATCAAGATCATCAGATAAAAGTTGTAAATAATGTTTAGCAACCGGTTCCTCAGGATAAATTGATAATATATCTTCAAATTGTTGTCTTGCAGAAATATAATTCTTACGAGAATAAGCATCTTTTGCCATATTTAAATAATAACCTAAATAATGATCATAGGCTTTACCAGAATCAGATATATCTCCAAAATAAAACCCTAACGAAAAAGTATGCTGATCATCCGGAGTATCAAGAATATCTGAATAAGAATATGCAATATTTACTTTATTAAAATCTAATGAAAAACCAGCTGTTAATCCTTTATTAAAGTTATCCCTATAATCTCTCCAGCCAACTCTTAATGATAATGGGTAAAAAGGAATTGTTTCAAGACCACAAGCAAACCCGGTATCTGTAATCTGTAAATTTTTAACCATATCAGTAACCAGAGAAACCTTATAATCATCAGATAAAAGATATCTTGCCGATGCTGTAACATTTTGGGATTGTTTTTGCAAAACATTATTAACTTCTATATCGTTACCAATATTTTTTACAGCTAAAGCTCCCATTAAATTTCTATCAATAAAATCTAATGAGTAAATAAAACCTAAATCACAACTAAATAAATTAAAATCAACATCATTTTCCTTCATTTTTAAATTATAAAATTTGAAAGTAGCACCAATAGCTCCTTTTTCCGTATATATAGGATATTGTTCTACCAAAGGATAGACATAGTTTAATGCAACCATCATTGAATTTTTAAAATCTAATGTTGCTATATTTTTATTGTATTCAAATCCGGATGCAACAACAGAAAAATTTCCAATTTTTTCTGTTGGTATAACAAGCCCGGCATTCGCACCATATATATTATTGTATATAGACACATACGAAATCTGTAATTCTTTTGATATATTTTTATAATTATTTGCAGGATTTGCAAATAAACCAAAAACAGACGGAGATAAAGCAAGTATACTAGCTCCTAATGATTGTGAATAAGAATCAGGATTTAATACAGCGAGATATGTATTCTCAAAATCTGCAAAAGCATAATTTGATAAAAAACACAAACAAAATAAAAAAGAAATTATTTTTTTAATTTTCATATTCATCTAATATTCTCTTTATCCTAGCAATAGTTTCTTTTGGATTAATAGGTTTAAAGAAACAATCATCTGCACCCTTCTCAAAAGCTTCATCAACTAATACAGCTGTATCTGCTGTAATTAAAACAACCGGCATATCCGAAAAATTTTTACTATTTTTAATTGCTATTAAAACATCAAAGCCGTTTTTATCAGGTAAATTTATATCGAGCATCACTAAATCTGGCTTTATATTCACCATTGCTTCATAACCGCTTTCTGCAGTCTCTGCATCATGAACATCAAAGCCTTCCATTTTTAAAATGGTACACATTGTTTCTAGAAAAACTTTATCATCATCAATGATTAAAATTTTATATTTTTTTTGTTTATTGTCCATCAAACAACCTCCAAATTTTAATCTGGTACCATAACAACTACAAAATCCTGCAAAGATCCAGAATTTTCCAAATATATATTTATTGAATCTCTTAACTGTAAGTTTTCATCTAATATTTTATAAGACGGGTATGTCAATGTCATTAAATATCTACCTTTTGGCAATTTAATATCTAAAGGGACATAACTTGATAACCCCATAAACTTATTTTGTCCGTTACTTTCAAGCATAATCGTAACATTCGACATAGGAATAGTTAAAATATCTTTGTTTTTTATACAATCTTGTAAAATTTGCATTTTAAAAACTTGGTCTTCTGTCTTTTGTATTTCTTCTATTTTCTCTCTAGATAATGTCCTAACATCTAATTTTAAACCGGAAATATTGCCTGTAAGTTCAATTATGCTTTTTTGTTCTTTTTGTGAAAAAGTTGAATGTAAAAAAATACCTATAACACACAATAAAACTAACATTACAGCAATAACAATCGGATTTGTAAAAAAATTTCTTTGCTTGGCTAATTCAGGAATCTGCACTTCAAAATTCTTTTCAAGTCTATGAATTACAAAATCTTCTTTTAATGATTCATTATGTTTTTCATCATCAAATGTAATGATATTCTGTTGTACTACTAGTGGAATTTGAGCATTAAAATTTTGTTCATCTTGAGCATATAAAGTAACCACGGTAGTGTTATCTCTTCCACCGGCATTATTTGCTGCCAAAATAAGCTCATCAGAGATAGATTCTATATTAGGTTTATGCAAACTAATAATATCATTTATAGTAAAATCACTTATTTCTCCATTAAGCCCATCTGTACATAAAACATATATATCTCCCGGCTTAACAATTTCAGCTTTGTAATCTACTTTCACTGTCGGCATAATACCCAAAGCTCTCGTTATCATACTTTGAATTTCTGCTGTTTTTGCTTCTTCTTCTGTCATTTTACCATTATCTATTAATTCTTTAATTTTTGAATGATCTTCTGTTAAAAGTTTTATACTGCCATTTCTTACTCGATATACTCTACTATCACCAACATTATATATATGTAACAGAGCTGTTTCTCTTTCAAACCATACACCTGTAAATGTCGTTCCCATCCCAGCAAGTTTTGGATATCTAATAGTCAAATTATTTAAAGCTTTATTTGCAAGTTTTATTGATGCTACAGGCCTGATAATATTTTCATTGAACAAAGCAAATTCTTCACCAACTATTGAAAAACATTCTTCATTTGAAAGTTTTAAAAAAGATGAAAGAATAACATTGACTGCATATTTGCTGGCAAAATCTCCAGCAACCCCTCCACCCATTCCATCACAAACAAAGAAAAAATTTTCATCTTGACAAACACCAAATGAATCTTGATTTTCAGTTCTTAAAATACCTGTATCTGTTTTTGCACAATTTTGAAATATCATAAATATATAACCTTAACTCTCTTCTTTGATTTTTTTATCATTCCTCTTATTTTTACAAATACCAATAGAATTAATAATGCAATACCAAACATTATCATATTCGTATATGTCTTTTTATATTGAGCTAACGATACTTTAGATGTATGTTGTGAATTTGCCAAAAACATAGGCCAAATTTGAAGATTTTTAATAGTCTTAACATCTGTATTTAAAACCTGTATTGAATCTTGTGTGTTTGTATATACAATTTCAATATTTTTATCTCCATCAATATCTGCAAGCAATGGAGTAGATGTTATTGGTGAATTACTAGCTTTTATATCTGTTATAATTTCTATTTCTTTTCTTTTTATATTGCTTTTTGCTATAACAATTCTACCATCTTCAGTTCCAAAAACTATATCGAGAAGTCCATCCTTATCAAAGTCAAATGCTGATGGAGAAGATAAAATTCTTTTTGCTTCAGGAATAGGCATTTTCCATAACAATTCACCTGATGGATATGATGTATTTCCCTTTAAAGCTTGCACTGTCCCATTAGCAGAAACAATCATAACATCGTCAACGCCATCTCCTGTTAAATCTGTAATAATAGGACTACTGTTAAATTTTAATCCGGAAGGAGGTGTTGGTTCAACAAAATATGTCCAAATGACAGAAAACTTTGATGTATCTATAGCTGAAACATACTGAGGCAAATTAGACTGTACAATAACTTCATCAATGCCATCTCCATTGACATCACCAATAGCAGGCGAACCGGCTATTAAATGAGCTTTTCCACTACTTTCTAACAGATTAACTGTTTTTTTTGTTCTAGATTTTCCATCAATAAAATAAACTTTACTATCATAATTTGCAATAACAACAAAAGGAGAAAAATCTTTTCTCGTTAATATGACAGGACTAGAATACAATGGACCGTCTATAAACTCAGAATATCTTATATAACTGCTATCAAAACCCGGAGAATATAAGAAATGGACAGTACCATCTTCAGAAACGATAACTACATCTTTTTTACCGTCAGAATCTAAATCACATACAACCGGTGTAGTGTTTGATATAACACCACCCAAGATTTCTCTGCGAATAATATTACCTGTTTGCCCGTCTATTATATAAAGCAATGATGAATCTGAAACTGCAATTATATCTGGAATATTATCATTATTTATATCATCTACAACCAATGAAGCTATACCTGAATTATAAATTTCAACTGGTTTCCAAAAGCGCTCACCTGTTGCCCCACTCCAAGCATATAAAAATCCGGCACTGCTTAGCATAGCGACATCATTTTTACCATCATTATCAAAATCAGCTATAGCAGGTGTTGATGTAATATCATAACTCTCTGTATCTGCCCTCATTGGTATATCTTTAGACCATTCTGTATTTATAGATAAATTTACTTTATCTGAACTTGAATTTAATAGAGACAACCCATTATACCCAACACCTATTGATAGTGTTGATACTGATAATATTAACAACATTATTATTAATTGTATTAACTTTAATATTTTTAAAATAAAAATTTTCTGTTTAGAAGGCATAGAATAATCTTCATTAAAATAATCCACTACCCTAAAAATAGTTCTGCCAATAGAAATTTCATCACCTAACAATAACGCAGAACTATTAAGTTGTCCAACTTTGACACCATTAACTGCAACTCCACCTGTACTTCCAATATCGGTAATTGTATATTTATCTTGTACTGATGTTATTTTTGCATGTCCCTTTGACACAGTCATATCACTTAAAAGAACTATATCGTTTTCTATACCTCTAGGAGATAAATTTTCTCTACCTATAAAAGTATCAGCCTGCTGTTTTAAATAATATTTCTTACCATAAAACTTGCCATAAATACCAACAAGATAATATTGAGGAACAACTACATCATATTTATTTAACGAAATATCATCTAAAAACATAATCGTATAATTACCAATAGAAATTTCATCACCAAACTTGATAGGAGCTTCTGTAATAGTTCTAGAATTAAGTTGAGTCCCAGTTATAGTATTTTGATCTTTTAATGTATACTGGTTATTTTCAAATAGTATAATACAATGCTGTTCTGAAATATTTTTATCAGCTAGAACAATATCGTTACCTTTTCTACTGCCGATAAAAATTTTTATTTTATTTTTTTTAGCAATATATTCTACTATAATTTCTTCTCTTTTCTTAACTAGTAACCTTGGCATTTAATGCTCCTATTGAAATGCTTGAAATATTTTAAGATTTTAAGTTTTATCTTGCAATAAATAATGCTGCAATCATCGTCAATCCTAAACTTATTTTTGCAACTGTACTTGTGCTAGATGATTTTGAGGAATCTCCAGACACACCTGTTTTTTCTAAATTATTTAAACGATTTTCTAATTGCTTTATATTACTTGCTGTTTGACTATTTGACTTAGATATTTGATCTTGCACTGATGCACTTGTTGGTATATCTGAAACTGTTTCTTTTATTGAATTAATTTTTGAATTTAAAAGATTTATTTGAGAACTATCTACCTCTTTACCTGCATAAACAACCGGTTTATTTTCTAACTCGTCAACTCTCTTAGAAACTGCAACATAGCTTTTCTGCATTTGAATAAGAGATCTTCTTAAATCTGTTAATTCTCTTAAAGATTCCTGACTAGAAACTGGTCCACTTGAAGAAATATCTTTTGATGTTAATGAATTTTCAACTAAACTTATTCTATTGTTCACATTTGCTATTTCTTTTTGTATATTTGAAATATTTGCAGAAACCTGCGTATCTGTTAATTTACTTGAACCTGTCTTTGCTGATGCTAAAGATAATCCAAAATCATCTATTTTTTTATTTAAATTTAATATATCTTTTTGCATATTTGAAATACTTGCAGAAACTTGAGTGTCTGTTAATTTACTTGAACCTGTCTTTGCTGATGATAAAGAAAGTTCAAAATCATCTACTTTCTTATTTAAATTTGCAATATCTTTTTGAATATTTGTCAATGCAAGAGATGATGTCTTTGATGTTGCTAATGAGGCTGAAGATGAAGCCGTAACAGGACCAGCCATTTCAACTTTTTCTTGTAAAGCTTTAAACACTTTTGAATTTTCCAAACTGTTATCTAATAACATTGGCATGTTTGGTTCCAAATCATTCATAACCTTAATAATGTCAACATCAACAGCAGCAGTTCTTGGTGCACCTAAACCTTTCGGTGAAGTATTTTTTTCTAAAGCAGTAAGCCTTGTATTTAACAAATCTAACTCTTTTTTTGAAATCGATCCGGAACCTGACAATGACATTTTTTTATCATATTCATATAATGCTGTAATTAAAGAACCTCTAGTAATTTGTTCATCAGCTACGAAGACATTATCTCCGTACTTATCAACAAATCTTGGCATTTTACTTCCTAATTCTGAAATTATCTGTCTAAGTACAGGATCAGAAATATCTTTTTTATCTACAGCAATTAATGCTGTTGTATTAAAAAACATCAAAACAGCTAAAGCAACACTTATTTGTTTTTTATTCATGTGTTATTAACCTCTAAAAATAAAAATTAATTGTAAATTTTGTATTTTGTTCAAATATATTACCACTACATATAGCCAGATCTAATTGCAAATAAGTATTTGCTATAATAAAATTAGCACCAAATCCAAAATTATATCCAACTGTTTCATTCAAATCTGATGATATATCATATCTGTTTTCTATAGCATAACCTTCTACACCAGCTC
>JAQUWU010000111.1 GCA_028692715.1 Paludibacter sp.
CCTTTGGAAGATATTCACTTACTTCTGCCATTGTTTGTTCAATGGCGTAATTCTTTTCACTTTCTTCCTTGTCTGCCTTATACTTACGAAGATTGTTTAGCTCTTCTTCTTGCGCAGCAAACTTAGCATCTTGCTCTGCAAACTTAACATCTTGCTCTGCAAACTTAGCCGTATATTCTTCTAGTTGTTTAGAGGCTTCTGCATATTTGCAAGCAAAATCCTCTTTTTCTTCCTCATCTTCTTTGGCGAGCGCTTCGGGTTCGCCTTCGGCTTTTGGAGTTTCCTCCTCAAACTTCTTTTCTTCCACTGGCGCTTCCATCATTACCTTTTCTTCTTCCAATTTCGTTTCCTCCTTTTCTTCAAAATTTGTGGTGAAACTCTCGGTAGATAGATTCAACTTCTTATAATATCTCTTAAGTTTATCTATCGCGGAACTATCGCTAATTCCTTGGGCTTGAAGTCTCGAATTTGCGGCTTCAAGTCCAGATTTTGCCAAGCACAGAGTGTCACCACGCCATTTGCACACTGGATATTTAAGTTTTGTACTAGGGGAATCTCGCCAACCATCTTCAATAATGAGATAACACGCATCTGCAAGCGCATCGCCATTTCTAGCAGAAAGCATTTTACCATACAACTTTCGACCCTCGTTCCGCCACGCTATATCCTCCATGTATGCTGATTCTTTTGATAAGTCAATCTTATATGTTTTTTTATCGGAAGATTCAAACGTTTTATAATACTCATCTCTATCTTTAGAAAAACTCAGAACTGTCAATTCGGCATCTGGTATAGCTGGGGTGACGCCAATAATTGTAACGGCTTTCATCGCAAAAGCCTTAATTTCCGACTTAATTTTGTCGAAATCAGAAATTTCCATTTCGACGGAAACGGATTTTTTACCGCCATCTCTCTTTAAAATGTCCATAAGTTTTCCAGAATATCTCTTCCAAATTTTTCCTAAAACAGACATCATTAAACGTCCGTCTGGCATTCTCTTAAATTTAATCGGGTTATTCGCCCTTCCGACAAACCCACAGATTTGTTCTTTTGGATCATGCCCGCCAGCGTCGTCTGTCCAACTGTCATACTTCCAAACAATTGGAACATCATATATGGTTTCTGAACAATCAACAAGAACATCTTCTGGAACTGGCATATCGTGCAAATTTGAACCACTCGCAAAAACATCCATAGACACATTACAAAAATTTGGGTCTTCAGATTCAGTCACCTCAGATACATTTTCTATAGAAAATAAAATCTTTTTCATCATTTCACCTCCTTGTCTTTTGTTTTTTTTGCGTTCATAAATCTTTAGATGTTCCTCCAAATATATCCTCCAGCTAGATTAACCTTGTAATTTATAGCGTTTCTTATGTTTGCAATGTTTATTCCAGTTTTTTCATATGCTTCTTTATATGAATTATATCTTTTAATAAAAACGCCGTCTTTTGAATATTGAGAAATGGGCTTCTTCCGACTATCTTTGATTCTAACAATTTTGTACAAAGGATTATTTGGATTATATTCTATTAAACCAAGAACGCTTCCATATTTTAAAAGAGTGCGGAATCTAGTTTTAGAAAATGAATGTTTAGAAACATTCCCATCAAGAATATCGTTATATGTTTTGCAACATTTCTCAATATTTGCAATGTTTTTATTTATTACTTTGTGTAACAAAGATTCATCCTCATATTTCCACACAAAACCACCTGCGGAATTTGATACCATCAGACAACAATTCCGTATAGCACAAGCGCTTATACTCGTGAATTTGGAAGCAACTGAGGCAGACTCATATCTTGATATAAATATATTATTTATATCGAACTGTAATACAGATTGTTTTTTTCTGTTTTTAGCAGCCCTTTTCTTCCTGTTTGCAAGCGCATTATCTTTTGAATAGCTACATAGCCCCGCGATAGAACCCTTTTTTAAATAACTTAAGATAGTATGTCTGTCTAGGTTCAATACGTCCGATATATCAGAAGTTGACATATTTGGATTTTCCTTAAATATACGGCAACATTCTACCAAAAGACTTTTGTTGCAATTTACAATAACAGTCTTTATATCAATTTTGTCAAAATCTATAAAATACAGTAATTTTTCTTGTTTTATTGAGTTGATTATAAATTTTTCTGAAGATTCTGAACAATTTAATCGAACATATTTTGTTATTCCGTTTGCTTTAGCAACGTATTCCTTATAATTATCATTAGCGTTTACATATTCGAACTTTCCGAAAAAAGTATCTTCATAGTGCTGAAGACCATTAGCTTCGATTATCATATTCATCTGTGGAATATAAAAATCATATGAAGTTGTATTTCCATCAATATTTTTCGACCAATTGAACCTTTTTTCAGATATGAATTTTATATTAAGTTCTTTTAATATGTTATAAACAAATTTGTTTGGAAAACTTCTCTTGTCTCCACACTTTTTACAATTAAAACCGTTTTGGAAACAATAAGAAACACAAACTTCACTTATGTCGCCACAATCTGGACATTTATAATATGCTTTTTTGTGAGTCCCGCAAGTATGATTTTTAACAAAGTTTTGATCTATAAAATGTTTGGCAACATCAGGATGGGATTCGTAGATAGAAATACCACATTTGATATTATTTTGTATTTTAGCACAATTTTTACAACATCTATTGTAATACAAATAATATGCATGATTAACAAAACTAAATGTTTTACACTTGTTACAAAAGATTTTACATTTTTTATCTATACCATTAAATTCCAAAACATCAATATCTGATGCGTTTCCCCTTTTTCTAACATTTTCAACAAATTGCTCTAACGTTATCCTACAATTTAAATCCGCACAAGTCTTGCATCCTCTATTGTAATATAAAGACTTTGCTCTACGCACAATAGAATTATTTCCACAACGATTGCAATGAATTTTACATGGTTTTACCGTACCATTAAATTCTAATATATTAATATCTGGAGCCATACCCAAGAGTTTTACCTTTTTTACAAATTCATCCATCGAAATAGAATTCGAGTTATTACGTTTGTTTTTCCCGCAAGTTTTGCAGCCGCGGCAAGTATATAAAAAAGATGCCTTTTTTACGACAGACACATTCCCGCATATTTTGCAAAATATTTTACATTCTCGACTTACACCACTAAATTCCAATATTTCAATGTCTGTTGCAATCCCTCTGTCCAATACATTTTGTTCAAACTCTTTGACACTCACTGGTCTCCCTTGCATATAATCAACCTCTAATCAAAAATAGTAATCATTTTTTAATCAATTTTTCATAATCCTCCATAAAAGAAGGAGTTGCTTCAAACACAAAAATTGTCATTTTTGCATCATCTTCCTTTGGTTTTATATCAACTATACGATGCCCGCGACGAAGAAGAGCGCGGGCATCTGCCGAATTTAATAAAACCTTTAACGGATTATTCATCTTTTTACCTCTTTTTTTAACATCTTCTGTAATCTTAGCAAAATTTTGATATAAAATGGTAGATTTATCATAGCAGCGTGTAGCAAATCAGTATTCAAAAATCCGTACTTGCCACTTTCATCTATGGTAAAAACAGGTGCTCCCGCTCTATAAATTCTATACCCTATAAACGCAGGAAACTCGACAGTATCAAATAATTTAC
>JAQUWU010000001.1 GCA_028692715.1 Paludibacter sp.
ACTACAATGCAACTTCAGAAATACTACAACTGAATTTCAATAACATGCATGTTTTAATGGCTGATTTAAAGCCCAAAAATGTACGTATTTAATGGTTTTGAGCTGTTTTTGCTGCAAAATGGGTTAACACTTTCTACTTTTCTTTCTGATGTGGACAGTTCAAAGTTAACGACATCTGAAAATGGATTTGGATAACATTTTACAGCACCATTAATAAATACATCGTTAATTGCCGTATTTGGTTCATAGACAATGCTTGTTGTAAGTGGAGTTTCGTTGTACGAATTATAAGCTATTACTCTATAGGCCACTTTATAAGTGGTCGGTAAAAGTGCATCTGTGTAACTATTAGAATATTTTGAGACCATATCCAATTCAAAAAATTCACCATCATTAATTGACCGTTCGATAATAAAACCATCTTCGGCCAAATAATTATCTGCCCACTTTAACAGAAATCCTTTATCACCCAATTTTGTCAATTCATAACCGGTAACCGGAGAATTGAATTCTATACCATTGAGGTATTTTTCAAGCATTGTGTATCCATCTGCGGCCACAGTATTTCTATCGGTAGCATTGTTCGGATTCAAATTATGAGCAGTTTCCCAATCATCAGGCATACCATCATGATCTGTATCGGTTGGAGCAGGCAAACTATTTAAAGTAGGCCATCCACCAACATCCGAAGGATCAGTGATAATGCCATTATTGCCATAAGTTGATGTGCCAGTACGAGCTTCTCCAACGATTCGTGTATCAACAGCATCGCGATGTAATGAGCACCCTGCATGGTCAAGGACAGAGCTATATGCATTTTGTGGAGTTTGTTGCACAATGGCCATAGCAGGCCATGGTTCACTTAATTTGATGTAATTGCTTCCTGCAACTCCTGTCCAATTATTACTGGTTACACTTGGATAACCATTCACATAATTATCGGAAACATACCAACTACCTTTATCAGTAGCTGAACGAGCTGAAGGTTCAGTAATTCGACTCTTTACTCCCGAACCTGTTGCTGGTCCAGCCTTATAATAGTTAGCAATCATATTAACAGTACTGAATGAAAATTGAGTTTCTGCATCTACTTGCACTGCCTCTGCTCCATAAGAACTTTGATAACCCCAGTTATAAAGTACATTGTTTCTGTAATCATTAAATCCACAACCTGAAGCCCAACGAGGATTCCGACTATCGTTATTTGCAATCAGGTTATGATGCCATGTACCGTAATTATTTCCCCAAATACCTCCAAATCTATGGCCTATACCTACACCGTCTACAAATTTCTCGCATGCTTCCGAAATCATACACCATTGAACAGTTGTGTTTTCATTATGGTACAATGTCATAGTCTCGTCGGTACTCCAACTGGCTGTAACGTGATCGAAGATAATGTTTTTATGAAACCTGGTACCTATTGCGTCATTTTCACCATTAGCAGGATCCAACCTTACGCGAATATAGCGGATGATTATATTGTCGGCAGCAGTAGAAAGATTTCCTTTTATACATATACCATCGCCTGGCGCTGTTTGTCCGGCAATAGTAAGATCGCCTTTTGAGATACCAAAACTACCCGTAATCGTACCCGAAACCCTAAATACAATAGTTCTGGGACCTGAGGTGCCAATTGCTGCACCAAAACTACCTACACCCGATGCATTGAGGTTAGTCACTTCAATAACCGCACCTCCTCGTCCTCCTGTAACATATTTTCCATAACCTTCTGCACCCGGGAAGGCTAATTGTTGAGCACTAAGTGTAATGAAACTACTAAACAAAATCAGTAGTAATAAATGTAGCCTTTTCATATTATTATTTATATTAAAACTATTTATTTTCAAATAAACTATTTATTTTTTCATAAATTTAAATTGTTCAACGCCACTGCTTGTGTATGCTTTGAAAAAATAAATTCCTTGTGCAAAATCAGACACATTAATACTTAAGTTGTCAGTTTTGTTATTATCTTTTTTCAACAATAAACCATTTACAGTATATATCTCATATTTTGTAATATCAGAAGCGTTGGTTGCGTTTAACATGTCGCTCACCGGATTGGGATAAATGCTTAATTTATTCTTAGCTGACAATTCGTTTACGGCAGTATTAGCTGCTTCGTTACTTGATATACTACCTGAATCAGGTGTAGCATTATCATTATTAAATGCTATAACACGGTAAGTAACCAAACCTGATGGAGCAGTATTATCAGTATAATTATTTGAATATTGAGCTAAAGTTGCAATTACATTAAAAGGACCATTATTATCAGAACGCTCAACTTTAAAACCTGACTCAGCTAAATAATTATCACTCCATCCTACTTTATAGCTATTTGCACCTAAATTAATTAAAGTATAACCACCAACCTGATAATTAAACTCTATTCCATTCAGGTAATTTTCAAGATTTGTATAACCATTGGCTGCAACCGTATTTCTGTCTGAAGCATCATTCATATTTAAATTATGAGCAGTTTCCCATGCATCGGGCATACCATCATGGTCTGTATCAGTTGGTGCCGGAGTTGAATTTAATACCGGCCAACCACCAACATCCGATTGAGAATCTATAATACCACATTTTTTCGTTTTATCTACAACACCATTTCCACTAAAGCTACTGTAGGTTCCCTCATAAGTGGCATCACCATTACGGGTATCATGTATAACATGTGTATCAACAGCGTCACGTTTTAATGATGCTCCAACATTGTCGAGGACAGAAGAATAAGCTTCAGTAGCTGTTTGTGGGATTATTGGCATAGCGACCCATGGAGATGTTAATTTAAAAAGGGAATAATCTCCTGAACCTCCCTGAGGTTGTATTCCATTGCCAGACCAGTTATCCTCAGTTATTGTTGCATTTCCTGTCAAAACATTACCTGCAATATACCATTTACCATAATCTGTTTTTACGTTTCTATAACTCGGATTTGCCAAACGAGTGTCTATTCCAGATTTAGTTGCAGGCCCCGGTTTATAGTAATTATTAACCATATTGATGACCATATATGCTTTTGTTAAATCTGTTGCATCTGCGTTTTCACCACCATAGGTACTATTGTATCCCCAGTTATAGATTACATTGTTTCTATAATCGAAATAACCAATTCCTGTACCTATTCTTGGATTACGACTTCCATGATGTGCCATCAGGTTATGATGATAAGTACTGTTATTAGATCCCCAAATACCACCAAAACCATGTACTGCAAGTGAGCCATCAGAAGATCCATCTTGGGTATGGTATGAGTTATACAAACTTTCAGCCACCAAACACCATTGAATAGAAATATTATCACAAGCATAAACCGACATGGTTTCATCAATACTCCAACTGGCAGAAACGTGATCTAAAATAATATTTTTAGCCCCTCTACCTCCTACTGCATCTTGCGCTAACTTCGTTTCATCACCAAAACGTACTCTGATGTATCGAATAATAACATCTTCTGCTCCATCAAGCATTAATGAATATCTTTTTAAACAAATCCCATCTCCCGGAGCCGTTTGACCTGCAATAGTAAGATGAGGATTTGAAATATTCAGATTGCTGGTTAAATCTATTGTTCCTGACACTTTAAAAACTACCGTACGAGGTCCAGATTGATTTACAGCATATCGCAAAGAACCAGGTTGTCCATCATCAAGTAGATTCGTAACTTCGTAAACCGCACCACCACGTCCACCTTGAGTATATTTTCCAAAACCTTCTGCACCTGGGAAGGCAATTTGTGGTGCAACAGCTGGTAATGTAAAGTTGACTGTATATGTAGTCGTTGACTTATCTACAGCAGTAACTACAACCGTTGAAGTGCCTGGAGCTGATGAGGCATTTGTAATTGAAATGGTTGCAAGTGGATCATTTGCGACAGCCAAAAGCTTTTGCACTTGAGTAGTCCCGTAAGGTAATTCAATATTATAGTCTGTTTTGGTAGAAGAAAAACCAGCTACATAATATCCATTAGCTGTTAACGAAAAAAGTTTTGAATCCGAAGTATTAACTACCCCTCCAGAGGTTTCGAAATTAATATTTTTGAATACTATATATTTAGCACTACTCGTTGGATTGTTATTATACCAAGGATAAACTCTTAAATATAATTTTTGATCACTTTTTACAAGTATATCCAATCCGGATTTTAATATATCATTAAAGGACACTGCACTTATTCCTTGTTTAGTAAGAATTTGTGTTTTTGTAGCAAATGTAGGATCAGTAGAAACATAAGCATTTACTGAAAATGTTCCTGTTCCAAGTGCCAGCATACTGAACGATATTTTATTGACATGAATATCGCTCGTTGTGCTTGGTGTAACATAATATTGAAACCAAACATCAGATTTTTGGTCTGTTTGACCAGCTGGCCATCCAGCGACATCATTAGGACTTACCTGACCGGGATAAATTGCATAAAAACCAATCCTTGGATATATTTTCCCAAAATCGGGGTCGCCAACAACATTATTGGTCCATGTATTTTTGTTTTGTAAATAGGTTCCGGTAGGATTTTGTCCTTCTGGAACTGTTGAAGAATAATATAAAATTCCGGTTACTCCTTTAATATCACCTGTGTTAACCCAGGTAGTGGCTCCGGTTCCATTATCACCAGCCAAAAATGCGGTTCCCTGTGCATTTAATGAGGGACTTAATAACCATAGAACCCCAATGGTAAAGATCTTAATACCCTTAAAAAAATGTAGATTGTTCATGAAAGTGTTAAATTAAATTAATTTGTATTGTCAACTATATATTTAATGTTTTTGTTTTCTATTATGAAATAATTTCCGGTATAAATAGTATTATATTTTAATAAAATGCCCTGTTTTTAGATCAGTACCTAAATGTACTTGAATGGAATAGATACCTTTAGGAATATTGGTTACAGGAATATCAACAGTAAAATTGCCCATTTCTACCATTCCCAGATTTTTAGTATCGACTAAACCTCCTAACACATTATAAATATCGAGTGAAGCTGTTGAAGTTTTATCAATAATACCATTTATAATCAGGTGATCGACTACCGGATTTGGATATAAATTAATTCGAATATTCTTATTTTCTGAAATAACGGGAGTTACAGAAGTAACAGGAAGAACCGGCGTCCAACCATTAAAAAACCAATTTAATTCTCTGTATTGCGTATTTTGAACATCTGTCATTTGTTTCGAATTTGCATCTCTTTTCGAAACATCTATCAAGTTTCCATTTGGATCTACGCTTTTATATTCAGCAAAAAAGATAGTAGAAGCTTGTGCTGTCGTCAACCTACTAGTATTCCAACCTAAAGTTGATATATGGCTACCAATCGTGCAGTTTAAATAGACAATTTCTGCATACACATTAGTGGCTGTGGTAGTACCGGCATCTCTTCCCAAAACACTATTGTTAGCAGCCGAAGACGTGGCGGTAATATTACAATCGGCAAAAGCATATCCATGATTAGATTGCCCGTTTCTTGCCTGAACATTATAACCAGCTTTGAGAGCCGATCTTATTTCACAACTTTGAAAGAAAACAGTTCCATTGCCCCATATAAAGTCAGTATTTCCTTCTAACAAACAATCTTTTAAATAGACTTTTCCAGACATTAAAACGGTATCCTGGTAGCTGAAAAACTTACAATTAACAAAAATATTTCTGTCTCCGGATAAACTTATGGTTTCAGCTTGAGAACCCCCACTCGGAGTTGTATTAATAAAAGTCAAATTAATAAAGGTAAGGTCATTCCCTGAAAAATAGGATAAATAACGGCTTGCACTAAAGTTGGCATTGTTGTACCCTTTAAGAATAACTCCGTCTACACTTTCGCCTTGGATGGTAATATTGTTTTTTGATTTCGAAGATAAAAGGCCTATATATAAACCATTCTTAACGGAGATCTTTGCTTTGCTCGAATTACCTGAAGGAATAAAGTCTAGTGCTCCCTGTAAGGTGGCAAAATCTCCAGTTCCATCTGCTGCAACTGTATAATCGAGATCTGTGGTAGGGGTTGCTTTAGTTGTAAAAGACCATTGATTAGCAGCAATGCCAGTAAAACCAAGCGTTGCTGAATTTGAAAAAACATTTTGATCAACCGTTACATAATAGCCAGCGTTATATGTCATTGCTCCAATGGCAAATGAAATAATGGCTGTTTTATTATCAACCACCACTTTAAAAACGCTCACTGTTCCAACACTAAGAACTTGTTTCCATGGCCATGTAGCTGTGGCGGGAGTTCCGGATGGCAATAATGATAAATCGATGGTCTCTAGTAAAGTGCCATCACTTTTAAAAAGTTTAATTGTTCCGGCACTTTGTAAAACCGGAGTACTTACAAATGTTAGTTTAAGTTGTGCATCTACACAAACATCGGTAGCATTATTTTCAGGAAATTGAATCCCATTTTGAGCAAAACCAATCATTGTTGAACACAATAGAAAGGACATCATCCAAATTCTTAGATGTAGCAGATGGATGTTAACACTTAGAATTCTTGTTGTGTGATTTTTCATTTCAAATTATAAAAAATATTTGTATTCCAATGGCTCGTTATAAATTTATTTAACTGACAGTTATAGTGCGTTTTAAAATGATATTTTTGAACAATTTTCTGTTTTAAAATTTAGAAAGAATAAACGCAAAGATACAAAGTTATTTATTTGTTAATCATTTGATAAATAGAAAATAAAAAAAGAACGCAAAGTAAAAAACTTAAAAGTTTCCCAAGATAGTTATCGGGATAGCGGCTTTGCAACTTAGCAATTTTGCGCCTGTCTGCAGTCAGGCAGGTTCAAAATTAATTTTTATAACGAACTATTGTATTCAAAACAATAAATTATTTAATTTCCTGAATTCTTAAAGCCATATATGCTTTTTCAGGAAGTCTAATTTTCTGGAAATCTTTATCATACAATCTATAATCGTTTGGTTTCGCAGTTTCAAAAACGCCCGGATAAGGCGTGATAGTCATGTCCCAGGTATCAATGATATCCACTTTATATTTCTTGCCGGGTGATAAATTTTCGGTATACGAAACTTTTCTTGGTAAATTAAACAACCATGAGTCATGAATTTCCTTTCCAAAATAAATGAGATAGTAACCTTTTCCATTTGTAGATGTGTAGTTATCTCTACTTACATCTGCCAATTCAATTGGACCTGGTGCAGTCTCTAAAATAGAACGTAGAAATGCCACACGTTTCCAGCTTTCACCTTTGAATTTACCTCCTTTTGCCCAAAAAATAGTATCTGTTGCATCTTTAAACATGTAAGCTTCACCATGAGTAACATACGTTCCAGCAATTACACCCTGCCAGATGACATGGGTCATTTCTTCGGGACTATACCTGCCCCAACGACTTGTAAGATTACCTTCGTAACATACTTCGTCGAATACAATAGGCTTGTCGAATGCATTTCTTAGTATCGCCGCACGACCAAAATCAGCCACCGGACCCTCGTCTTGTATGCTTAAATGAGTAAACCATTTTTCCCAGTATTTGTAATACTTTGCTGTGCTTCCGTGAATAGAACATAAATGACGATAAGAATCGTTTTCGTAAACTGTTTTGGATAATAATTCCCAATCAGCATCTGTTTTGGCTTTTACATAGTCATATTCATTAGCCATAGACCACCACACATTTCGGAATGAGCCAAGACGTGCAATTATGTATTTGATATAACGGATATTTACTTCGCTTGGCATCGAATCAAATCCCCAGCGACCTTTATCATATGGGTGGAAAAGTATCAAATCGGCTTCTATACCCAATTTATCTAACTCATCAATTCTTTTCTCCAAATGTTGAAAAAAGGCGGGATTAAATTTGTCAAAATTCCACACATATTTTTTATTCCCTTTTGAGTCTTTGGCAAGCTCCTTTAATTCAAAAGGATATATTTCGGGTTCTTCTTTTACCAGATTATAGTCTTTAGGAAAAACACACATTCTCACTTTATTGAATCCGGATTTTTTAAGCGAATTCAAAGTCATTTCCTGTAGTTCATTTCCCATGTGCGTCCAAGCATAAGCTGTGGTGCCAAATGGATAATATTGTGTACCATCAGCGTATTTAAAATTGTGGGTGTCACTTACTTTTACAAATCCATGATTAGTTCCAGTGGCTCTAACACATTCAAATGTTCCTTTTTTATTGTTTAGTTGAGCAATATTACTTTTGGTTTTATATTTCCAAGCTCCGGTAGTTGGAGGCATAAAACGAATTTTAAAGTTATTATCTCCATCATAAAAACCCGAAACATTAAACGTAGTATCTTTTCCAACAAAGGTTGCAGTTAACTTTACATCTTCAAAAGCATTTTTCTTGCACTGAGAGCTAAAGGATATTTCGAATCGACCCCATTGCTCCACATTTTGTTGGGAGAATACAATGTTTGTGTATGCAAAAATAAGTAACAGTGAAACTAAAATTTGTTGTGTGATTTTCATTGTAATTAATTTAAAGATTCAATGCTAAGATATCGATACAATATGAATTAGAGCAAAAGGTTGTAAGTACAAAACATTTCTACAACTAATAAACAGGATAAACAATACATTGAAAAATAATTCTAAACGATTCTATTAGTTTTGACTTTATCGTTTTTTATACATTTTACTATAATTTAATGCAAATATAAATAAAGTATTTCGAAAACATTCGAAGATTATAACAAGAAAAACAAAAAGACCTATAAATTTGACCAAAAAAAAACCATTTCACAAAAAAAAGTATGTCACTATTCATGTACTAATGATTTAAAGCATTTTAAAATCTGACAACTATATAAAAAACCGATTATTTTAAATAACCGGCTTTTTATGATATGTAGCATTATCAATACTGAAAAACTATTTCAATATTATTTAATGGCAATTTTCTGTATACTATTACCGGCTTTTACAATGTATATACCTTTTGACAATCCGCTAGCAGATACTTCATTCACTTGTTTTGCACTGATAACTTTTGCTCCGTTTGTGTTATATACATTCACATCGCTTGTTTCACCAAGAACTATATTTTGCCCGATTAAACGAATATTGGATACATTTGAAGATACTTGATTAACAGCAGCTCCTAAATCAGTCATACCAGACACTATAAGATTTTTCATCAATATACCTGAACCCGCTTTCCCCCATAGATACATACGGAACGAAACTGTTTGACCAGCATTTGCACTGATATTTGCAGGCCAGCAAACATTTTCTTTACCCATCGAAGTAGTTAATCCAGGGTTAGCTGATGGAAAATTCACATCAGCAGTTGTAATTTGAGTCTTTACTAAATCATTAAAAGCAGCATCTGTTAATAGAGTTCCTGCAGTAGCAAAATTATCAAATGAATAATCAATCTTGACATTCATAGCGCCACTCTTATAACCAAATGCTGTAAATACTAATTGATTAATTATGATTTTATTTGTTGTAGTAACCGAAAATGCAAAGTAGATATTACTATCAAAAGTGGCCAGAGTCATAAGCCCTGCTGTCTCCTTTAATAAACCAGTTGGAGTAGGAAAAAGAACTGAAGTTGTACCATTACCTCCTGAATTCTGATCATAGCTAACACCTGTACAAACTTTACTATAATCTAAATCAGTTGCTGAAGTTCCAGTTACATCGGCTACTAAATTTGATTTTAAAGTCCATACTGATTCAACATCGTTTGATGAAGTGGTAAATAGCTTTTCAGTAGAATAACCGGTTTCTCCACCTAATGTTGTTGCGTAGGCTCTTACATGGTAGGCTGTGCCTGCAGCAAGACCTGCAATAACAACCGGCTCATAACTTGATCCCGGAACGCTTTTATATGCCATAAATTTCATGTCTGCAATGGTAGGATTAGCTGCAGTTCCAACGCAAAGACCTCTTTCCATAACTGAATCTGGGTTTGTTAATCCAATAGCGGTACTTGTAACCCAACAACCACTAAATGCGGTAGTACGTGTAATACCAATAACAGTTGCAACTGAGTCAACCTGGGGTGCAGTTGCCATTGCACTAAAAGTGCTGAGTCCGAAAATTGTGGCTATTAAAGCCATCTTTAAAGTAGTTTTTTTCATAAATTTAAATGTAAAATTATAAATAATGGAAAGTTGATTTTTTTATTTGTTTTATCTTCTTGTACAATCTTTTTGTTTTTTTTATTGTATCGTTTGCAAATATATTAAAAGATATTCATAATTATTCGAAAGTATAAGAAAATTTCTCTCAAATACCGAATATTTAACAACAGCAATGAGTACACAATCTTATATGACTGTTTTTATGCACATTACAACATATAAACAAAAAAAAATTAAACAATAAATTAGGATATAAGAATTTAGAAATAAAAATACTTCAAATTAAAGACAGAAAACCCCTTCGATTTCTTTCGAAGGGGTTTTACTACTAATACAAAATAATTATAAATTCGATATTAAAATTATTAAATTAAAACTTTTTTCAGGCTCTATGATTTATCAATCAACGACATTAAGTTCCACTGATTTCAAATCGACAGAGCTTTTACCAACATATATTGTGAATTTGCCAGGCTCAACTACTTCGTGCATGTTTCTGTCAAAAAACTTTAACTTGTCGGGGGTAATTTGAAACGCAACAGTTTTCGATTCTCTTTTTTTCAGGAATATCTTTTCGAAGCCTTTTAATTCAAGTAACGGGCGGGTTACAGAACTTACATTATCTCTAATATACATTTGAACTACTTCCTTACCATCGTAATCGCCGGTGTTGGTAACTTTCACTTTTACAATGGTACTGCCATCCTTCTTTATTTCATTTGTATCGATAGTCAAATCAGAATATTCGAAGTTTGTGTAGCTTAATCCTAATCCGAAGGGAAACAATGCCTCGTTTTTTTCTAAAACATACCTAAGTACTAGTGCTGAAGCCTTTTTGTTATAATAAGAAGGAATATGTCCAACCGAGCGTGGAAACGAAATGGACAATCTGCCGGAAGGATTTACCTTACCAAATAAAATGTTGGCAACTGCATTTCCGGTTTCTTCGCCTTCGTACCAGCCTTCGATAATAGCTGGAGCCTGATCCATGATCTTTACGATACTGATAGGTCGACCATTCATCAGATAAACTATGGTTGGTTTGCCGAGTTTCAAAATTTCATCTACCAACAGTTGCTGACGGCCAAATAAATTCAAATCGTCTCTGTCGCCGATGCGGGTTTGGTTGTTTTCGCGGCAAATGCGGGGTGTCTCGCCAATTACCAGTACAACAACATCAGTAGTTTTTGCCACTTCAACAGCTTCCTTGATAAGTTGCAGGTCAGACTCTTCTGAGTTTAACACAGCCTCAGGGCTGCGCCAGTATCCGTCGCCCAAATGGATTTTACAGCCTTCAGCATATTTTACTTCCGCTTTTGAACCAACATAATTGTTAATCCCATCGAACACAGTAACTCCTCTATCGGCACTATACAAAGTGGTGTATCCGCCCATATAAGCATGCTTGGCATTTGGCCCAATTACTGCAATAGACTTAACTTTGTTTAGGTCGATGGGCAGGGTTTTGTTGTCGTTTTTGAGTAATACAATTGATTCCTCAGCGGCTTTTAACGCCAGCGCTTTATGCTCGGGACTATGATTCACCTTTTTGGCATATTCAGCATCGGCAAAGCGGTCTTCGAACAAGCCTAAGCGGAATTTGAGGGTAAGAATACTACGAAGCGAACGGTCGATATATTTCACATCCAACTTTCGAGTTTCTACTAGTTTTTTTAGGTTTTTAAATGCCTTAATTCCGGGGAGTTCAACATCCATACCGGCTTCTATCGACATTTTTGCAGCTTCATCTATGGTCTCAGCTTCGAAATTAAGGTCAACAATTCGCTCTATGCCTCCATAATCGGACACAACAATACCTTTAAATCCCCATTCGTTTCTAAGTAAATTAGTTAGCAACCAAGAATTTGCATGGCACGAAACACCATCGTATTCAACATAGCCAGCCATAATGGAGGCAGCGTTTGCTTCTATAATAGCAGCACGAAACGGAACAAGATCTGCTTCGCGCATGGTGCGTTCATTCATGTAGTTAGGAGCCAAATTAAGGCCTCCAAAAGGTTGAGCTGAAGCTCCAAAATGTTTTACGGTTGCACCTATGTGGTCTTTCCCGATAAGGTAATCTTTGCCCTGAAAACCATTAACAGCAGCAATAGCGTATTGTGAGGTCAGGTAAGGGTCTTCGCCATAAGTTTCTTCGGTTCGTCCGTAGCGTGGGTCTTTGGCTAAATCGAGGTTCGGCGATAAGGATAAATTTGAACCACGGCTTCGCGTTTCTTTTGCAATTGCAGCCGAAACCTCTTCAACCAATGTCGGATTCCATGAGCTTCCCATAGCAATGGCCTGCGGAAAAACAGTTGCTCCGGACATCATAACGCCATGCAATGTTTCTTCGTGGACAATGGCAGGAATACCAAGTCGTGTTTTTTCGAGTAGGTATTTTTGAATCGTGTTAATTCTTTCAACAGTCTGTTCAGGGAATAAAGTTTCTCCCGAACGACTCAGTTGTCCAATACCGTTTTTAATATCAGCAGTGGACTTTTCGGGTAATTCTTCATTCAGTGCACCCATTTGGATATTGCCAAACGAACACATTTGAGCAATTTTCTCGTCGAGCGTCATTTGACTCATAAGGTTTTTAACCCGGTCTTCAATCTTAGCTTTTGGATTCTCGTAAATATCCATTTTACCATTTTTATTGGCATCAATGAATTGCGCAAATAAACTTGGAGTTAAAAGTAAAAACGAGCAGAATAATAATTTAATCTTCATTTCGCTTGAATTTTAATCTTCGCCTAATTTTTAATAATTTTCTTCGAGACAACTTTGCCGAAATTATTATTTACCGCAACAAGATAAATACCAGCCGGCAAGTTTCTAATTTCAAATACATTTTCGGCATTGCTAAGCTTCTGTTTCAATACAATTTTACCGTAAACATCATACATCCTTACAATTGAATTGTCTAAATAACTTGCACTTACAACAATTCTCAGTTGATCAGTTACCGGATTAGGAATAAATAAATCGCAGTACTCATTGTCATTCAGACTAGCAGTTTCATTTGTTATATTGAAAACTATTCGTTGATATCTTGTGAGCACAGGAGTTCCATTATCGGTAACTTCGAGTATCACATGGAGTTGCTTGCCCAATTCATTGGGGACTACAAACGATGCATTGTCAACAGATGTACTGTTATTAATCATTAGTTTTGTCGTAGCATTATCAGCCTCGAAATATTGCCACCACTTATACGACAAAGTATTTCCATCCGGATCGCTCGATTCTGATGCATCCAGAGTAACAGTTTGCCCGGGCATTACTTTACACAAAACATCTCCTTTCACTTTTGCAATTGGCTGATGATTGGCACCATCGTAAGTTGAAGCTACACACCAATCGGCACGCGATGCCCAATCATTTTGAACTGCACAAAGCCAGCGATGAAATGTGCGATGCATACTAGCTACACCGAGACTATCATCTGCACCATCCACCAAATGATTTTCGCCTACAGTTTCATATACCGGACGACCACCCCAACCACCTATTGTGTAATCGGTATCTTGCTGAAGTCCGTTATCAATTAATGGCATAAACGAAGGGGAATCACCTTCGCTGGTATAGGATTGTGAATAAGCAGCTCCCAACTCACCATGATTGGTTTTAATATTAGTAGTCATCCATTGAGTATCCATAAGCACCTGAATATCTTTAGGATTAGAACTCATTACATTATTTTTTTTCAAATCGACACTATAATAATCCCAAACGTAGCGCCAACTACCGTTTCGCAAAGGATAACCAGCTTGATAAATTTTCACTTCCGGGATATTATCCTGAATCCATTGTCCACCTGTATCCTGATACCAAATGCAGTAAAGTCGGGCTTTTGATACTGCATAATCATACTGCGCTTTTGTATAAGAAGTTTTTAATTTATAAAATGCATAAGCTGTAGTTATAGATCCACCCCAATGAAGGATATGAACTGGTCGTAGGTCACTATCGAGTAATGCATCAATAATTAGTTGTGAGCCTGGAGTATCTTTCGTACTCATATTTGGGGGCGTTTTTGTCAAATCGTTTTTATTTTCGTTTCCAACAACTACCACACTTTTCAAATAAGCAGCTTCAGGATAATCCGGTTTATGTATTTTCAAATTTGGCAATACAGTAGCATACTTATCAATATCGGCTTCAATCCACTCTTCAGCACTGTGTCCATTAGGTTGAGCATTCGAGGCTACTTGTACTATGCCAATTATATCATAATCAGATGCATACATTAGAAATCGAACCATTGAACTTTTATCGTCCAGTTCGCCGTCTGTTGTAGCAATTACACGAGGTTTTACTCTTTCTGGAGTATTTGCTATTACCGAAAATTTGATAGTTAGAAGTAATATTGCAAACAACGCAAAATTCGTTCTTTTAAAAAAAAATTTAATCACGACTTCCTGTTAAATAAAATAAATCAGTTTTGCTATTTTTTTACAATTTTCTTTGTTACCCCCCCCCGAAAAAATATTATTTATTGTAATAAAATAAATACCCTTCGGAATGCTTCTTAGGTTCATCACGTTTTCACGCTCTGTAAGTTTTTGATTCAGAATCATCACACCCTGACAATCATATAAACACATATTACAATCAATTGATGAATAATTATTTATCGAAATTTTCAATTCATCAATTACAGGGTTTGGATAAATGCTGACATCCGTACTTGCATAGACAGGTAAACCTGCAACTTCATTGCTAATATTGAATATTATTCGTTGATATCTTGTAAGAACCGGAATCCCATTATCGGTAACTTCGAGCATTACATGTAGTTGTTTGTTAAGTTCATCAGGAACTACAAACGATGCATTATCCATCGAAGTATTGTTGTTGATTGTAAGTTTTGTTGTTGCATTATCAACTTCGAAGTATTGCCACCATTTATATGACAGGGTATTTCCATCAGGGTCATTGGACTCAGAAGCATCCAAAGTAACTGTTTGCCCGGGGTTGACATTGCGAACTAAATCTCCTTTTACTTTAGCAACAGGTTGATGATTTGCTTTGGAATAGTCATCTGCTACACACCAATCGGCACGAGCTGCCCAATCGTTTTGTACTGCCGGAAGCCAACGATAAAATGTATAATGATAATCTGTTTTACCGGCATTATCGTCACCACCATCCACAAAAATATTCGCTAAGCCAGAAAAAGAGATTGGTCTTCCACCCCAACCACCTAAGGTATAATCGGCATCCTGCTGCAATCCATTATCGACAAGCGGCATAAATGAAGGTGAATCACCTTCGCTTGTATATTCCTGCGAATAGGCTGCAGCAAGTGGCCCATGACCAACTTTTATATTATCAGCCAACCAGGGTTTATCCATGATTGTTTGAATTGTTTTGGGATTTTGACTCAATCGATTTTTCCAATAATAATCAACACTCATGTAATCCCAAACATACCGCCAACTATCATCATTATTTTTATAAGTTGAACTATTTACATCTACGGTTACACAGGATGCATACATTTTTATTTCCGGAAGATTTTTTTGAATCCATAAACCTCCACCATCCTGATACCATATACAATAAAGTCTTGCCTTTGCAGCTGCTGCCGGCCATTTATCGGGATACTTCGTTTTTATTTGCCATAAAGCATTAGCCTGTGTATTGGCACCACCCCACGAAAGAATATGAACCGGACGAGGATCATCATCTGTTAGTAATTTTATTATAAGTTGCGCTCCTTCATTATCTGCAATCAAAGGGGGCGCTTTACCCAAATCAGCACTGTTTTCGTTACCTACTTTCAGCACGCTTAATAGATAATCTTTGCTGGGATAATCGGGATTATGGATTCTCAAATTCGGAAGACATTGGTCGTACTTATCAATTAATGCCTCAATCCATTTTTCACTACTGTGGCCGCTTTTCTGAACACCATTTACCTGAACAATACCCACGATGTCATAGTCGGATGCATACATCAGAAAACGAACCATCGAACTTCTGTCATCAAGTTCCCCATCGGTTGTAGCAATTACTCGCGGTTTTAGTCTGGTTGGAGTTGTCGCAAATGTGTCTATATTGCCAATCAACAAGACTCCACACAAAGCAAAATATATACCTTGACTTAAAATTCGTTTATATGTAATTTTCATTTTTATGATTCTAAGTTGTATTATAATTTCAGTATTCTTGTCGCTATTTTTTAAGAAAAATCATCATAATAAAACCTAAATAATCCTTTCTCGATTTTCTTGTCAAAATTATTCGACCAGTTTTAATTTGCTTAGTTCAGTTGATATAAAAATCAATTCCTCAACAGTCAAGCATATATCTGCAGCGCCGGCATTCTGAATAGCCTGACTTGCATTACGAGCTCCCACCAAAGCAATAGTTATTCCAGATTGATCTAATGTCCAACGAATAACCAATTGACTTATTGTTGCGTTTTTTGCGTCAGCTAAAAGCTGAAGTTTTGCCAAAAATTCGTTGATACGTACAATATTTTCATTACTATAACTCGACATTCCGGCACGATGATCGCCTTCGGCAAACTGATGTCCGGCTTTTAATTTTCCGGTAAGAATTCCACGTCCGAGCGGACTATATGCAAGTATTGATTTATTTGCTTCAATGCAGTAAGGCACTAAATCATTTTCAATTTCACGTTTAATCATACTGTAAGGTAGCTGATTGGAAACCACATTTGTATATTTATTGGCTTCAATAAATTGTTCAAGATTGTAATTACTTACACCGGCATACCTTATTTTCCCTCTCTGAATTAATTTTTCAAATGCTTCCATAGTTTCTTCAAAAGCAGTTGTAGTATCTGGCCAGTGTACCTGATACAAGTCAATATAATCAGTTTTCAACAAACGCAAACTATCTTCGCACTCTTTGATAATTCCCTCTTTTCCTGAATACTTATAAATTTCGAGAGCTTTTCCATCATTATCAAAGCTATTAAAATAAAAGCTCCCTTTCTTAACATTCCAACGTAATCCACATTTTGTAAGTATCTGAACTTTATCTCGCGGTATCCCCACAATGGCATCGCCCACTATTTTTTCACTGGTACCCATCCCGTATACTGGTGCTGTATCAATTGACGTTACGCCACAATCGTATGCTGCACGAATTGCATTCACCGATTCACTGTGTTCGGTACCACCCCACATCCAACCCCCAGCAGCCCAGGCTCCAAAAGTCACTACCGATAATTCTAATTCTGAATTCCCAATTTTTCTATATTCCATATTCTTTTTAAAAACCTATATTTTAATTTCTGACTTCATTTTTAAAGGTGATCCTTTTCACAATGGCACGTTATAAAATAATCTATTAATTTAGTATTAAGGCAATTAAAGCGATTAACCCATTTAAAATATCAAATATATATTTTTTAAATTAAGCACAAAGAACGCTAAGCATAATAATTTTGTAATATACAGTATTTCAAATATATCTTCAAAGAACGCAAAGAGAAAAATTTGAAGTTTTTCTTGGCGACTTAGCATCTTAGCGCCTGCCTGCTGCAGGTAGGTTGAAAAATAAAATTTTATATCGAACTATTGTTCTTAAGAATTGAAGTAAAATTTATATCATTATGCTATACAAGTAAAAAAAGACTGTAGGGTCTATTTTTTTAATAATACCTTACTTGAGTTTTTTCCATTATTTTGAAATGAAATTAAATAAATTCCGTTGGGAAACAGTTCAGAATTCATTTCAAATTGTTCTGTTGTTGGAATGGTTTGTAATATCAATTTACCAGTGCTATTATACAGTCTAACCGTAGCATCAGCACTGAGATTTTCATTCAATTTTATTTCAATCCTTTTTTCGAATGGATTTGGAAACACATTGAATGATTCAAAATTTGCAGTCAGATTCTGTAAAGCCGTAGAAGTATTGTCAACTAAACTATTAAGATAGACTTCAATCATAGTATAACCATTATTCCCAATTATATTCCGATCGATCGCATCATTAGGATTCAGATTATTTGCAGTTTCCCATTCATTTGGCATGCCATCATGATCGTCATCAGCAGGAGCTGGTAATGATGCAAGTGCAGGCCAGCCACCCTCCTTCTGATTGGCAGTTGAAGCAATCAAGCCACCTGTCTTATTTTTAACATCATTTACTATACGAATATCAATAATATCACGTTTCGGGTAACTTGCTCCTGCTGAAAAAAGAACATCAATTTTAGCTTGCTCTGGCGAAGTTGTTGTTACAGGCTCCATCGGAATAAGATATGAACGTGATTTATACGCAGCAGCCTGTTCTGTTGTGTGATTGTTTAATTTCACCAAACTCCATGGATCGCTTGGCACTATACCTTCAGAAGAGTTATTTTCAAAATAACCGTAACAGACCTGACATTTTTCAGTAAAAATCGGGTATGAACCTGAGTTAGGGCCCTTGATATATGCATTACCAATAAAGTTATAACGGCTTACCGTAGTCACATCATCGTTATAACCCGGTTTGTTCTGCCAATTATAGACAACATTGTTACGAAAATCGAAATGTAACCCTTCCGGATCTTTGGTGATATCAGTATAGTTACCCGGACGAGGCAACCTACTCATATTGTGGGCATAAAGATTATGATGATAGGTTTTTTCATCGCCATAATCGCCTCGAACCAATGAACCATAGCTATGACTCTCAAAAGTGAGTGCTTCGCTAATTAAGCACCATTGAACTGTAACTTTATTAGAGGTTTCCTGACACGAAATACCTTCATCTCTGGAATAAGAAGCAGTCACATGATCAATCATAATATTTGAGCCGCTAGAAATATCAATGGCATCGCCCGATGAATTTTTGGCACCTGCATCAACGCGAACGCGCAAATATCGTATTATCACATTAGAAGCATCAATTTGAAACCGACCTTTAATACATATTCCATCACCAGGAGCAGTTTGTCCGGCAATGGTAGTATTACTTTTTGGTTTTAGAATTACATCTCCCAATTCAATGGTTCCGGAAACCCTGAAAATAATCGTACGATTGCCAACACTCATAGCATCAGCTATAGAGCCCGTTCCACTATTGCTCAAATTGGTCACCTCATAAATTGTACCTCCTCGCCCACCGGTAGCAAATCTTCCACTACCTTCAGCTGTTGGAAATGCCAATTGCTGGCTTCTCGCTGAAAAGGTGATAAAAGAAAACAAAAGTAGAATTACGGCATTATAAATTGTGTTTTTTTTCATTGTAAAATTATTTATTCAGTTCAATACAGCCCATGATAAATGGACCAGTTGCCTTGGCATCATTTTCCCTGATTTTTTCGTTTATATAATACTCATAACTTCCATCGCGATATGGGTCACCACCAAGTCCGGCCACAGCACAACATTGTGTAAGATTAAGCGTTCCATCTTTATCTTTGCGCATGAGTTTTTTCATAATCCCTTTGTATGCACACATAGCAATTTTTTTATCCTTTTTAGGTAAATATCCTTTATTAACCCCTTTCGCGACACAGTACATAAACATGGACGATACGGACGCTTCCTGATAATTTCCTTCTCTTGTTCCCATATCAACGACCTGATACCAAAGTCCGTTTTTCTGATACTTTTGTATAGATTTTGCCAGATCCTGTACCATTTTTATCATCTCGGGACGTTTTGGGTGAGACTGTGGAACAAAATCCAGCGCATCTACTAATGCCATATAAAACCAACCAATACTTCTTCCCCAAAAGATATGAGAAAGACCTGTAGCCGGATCGCACCATTTCTGGACTTTCTTCTCGTCCCATGCATGATAATACAATCCTGTTTTGGAATCGTACATATTATCCCTAACCAGCATAAACTGATTAATAACATCGTCCATTAACTCAGGTTTGTTGAAGGTAGCAGCATATTGGGCAAGAAATGGTGAGCCCATATAAAGTCCGTCCAGCCACATTTGCCACGGATATACTTCCTTATGCCAAAAGCCACCTTGACTATTGCGTGGGTGCTTCATCATTGTATTGTATAACAGATCAAGCGCCTTTTTATACTTTTCGTTTTTAGTTTGTTCGTATATCGGAAAAAGAATTTTTCCCGCATTTATCATGTCAATGTTATGTTTGCCGTTTACATAATCATAATTGAGTATGCTACCATCTTCCTGCACCATACTGTCGGCATATCGATAAACGTAGTCATAATATTTCTTGTCTTTTGTTGCTTTCCAAACCTTCAGCATTGCGAGAGAACCAAGTCCCTGAGTGTAACCAAAATAAGGCCGTGTTCCATAATCCAATTGCCAGGCCTCAGGAAATCGTTTGATTTCCGAATCGGCAAATTTCTTGTACACTTTTTCTTTTGCTCCCAGATTTAAGATCAAAAAAAATGAAAAAATTATTAAAGCTAAACGTCTCATGATAATACTTGATAAATGGTTTTTATATATAAAATTTAAATTTTGGAAAATTAAAATTGAGCGATTTAGAATACGAAAATTGTTAGCATTGCAACTCAACGTCTACTCCAAAGTAAAATTCCGATTTGAAAAAAAAGCCAAATCACTCTTACAAGAAAAATGATTTAGAGTATTAATTATTTTAATGATTATCCGCATAATGTACAGAAGGTCTTTAACAGGGGCTTTGCCCCTATAACCCTACTTACTTTTTTACCTTGATGCAAAAAAGTAAGCAAAAAAAATCAAGACTACGTTCGCCCTGCCTACCGTCAGGCAGGTTCGCTCAAAAAACTATCGCTCGAAAGGCTAAAATCATCCAAACTCCTCCCTTCAGTCGTCAAACAGGAGTATTTTTACGCCTTTCTCACTTTTTTTTTGGCCTACCTGCAGCAGGCAGGCTCACTGAACGAGGTCAATCCCATCAACTGAAAATTCAGTACAACTGTATACATTGCGGATAATCATATTATTTTTTAATGAATTTCAGTTTCGTAATTCTATCTCTATTTCGAATACTACAAAAATAGATACCACTTGACAAATTATTTAATTCCAAACTAATTGATTTATTTAAAGAAATATTTCTTGTTGTTGAATAAACACTCTCACCATTTAATGAATAAATAGTAATACTGGCGTCACCAACATTTTCATTGGTAAAATCAATATTTAAAATTTTGTCAACTAAATTCGGATAACATTTGATATTTGAATCGGAGACAGATTTTAATGCAGTCATTAGTGGCGAAACATTAACATAGTCAAAATTTGGACCTCCATTTGTAGTATTGACAGTTACCCGGACTGTATTATTTCCGGTATTTAAGTTAGCCGTTATTGTTTGCGTCGTCCACATAGTCCAACCACCTGTTATTGAAAAGCTTAGATTACCTACAGATATGCCATTTACACTAATATCACACTGGCGGTTAGTAGTGCCGCCGTTCGCATACCTAAAAATTAATGAAGTGCTGCCACCACTTCCACCATCTATATTGTTCCATTCAATCCAGGCACCATTGCTGCCCATGTCGACTAAACCTGAGCCTGTATATCCTGCATAGGTGGTCACAACTGTATTACCTGATTGAGATGTGTAATTTTCGGCTTGATATATCACTGCCGGAATTACACTAACAGTACATTGAGCAATATACCCTCCTTCTGCTGAGGTAGTTGTAATAGTGGATGTACCTACAGCAAGACCACTAACAAGACCGCTTGAATTTACTGTAGCTACAGCCGTGTTGCTTGAACTCCAGCTTAGACTTTGGTTTACCGCATTTGTTGGCAGTACTGAGGCTGTGAGCTGTCCGGTAGCGCCAACATTTACCGATAAGGTGGTTAGAGATGTTTTAATTCCAGTAACGGGAATATAGTTGACAGTTACAGTACTTTGAGCAGTAAAACCTCCATCCTCAGTTGTAGCCGTAATTGTGGCAGAACCTTCTGCAACACCGGTTACAAGACCTGTTGAACTAACTGTGGCAATAGCTGTGTTACTTGAACTCCAAATTACATTTTGATTGCTTGCACTATAAGGTGCTATTAAAGTATATATTTGTAAAGTACTATTAATTCCAACAGTCCCGGTTGTGGGTGTTAGGCTTACACCTGTAACCTGACCACCTTCACCAACTAATTTATATAGGTATACTTCAAGATTCGTATATCCTCCTTCACCTATACCATTTCTGTCAGTTGCATCATTTAGATTTAATCCGTTTGCAGTTTCCCAACTATCTGGCATCCCATCATGATCAGTGTCAATAGGAGCTGTAGTGCTGTTTAAAGTTGGCCATCCACCAACATCCGAAGGGTAAGAGATAATACCATTAGTGCCATAAGTTGATGTCCCAGTGCTAGCTTCATGAACAATGCGGGTATCTACTGTATCACGAATAGGAAATGAACAGCCAGCTTTAGCCAGAACTGAAGTGTAGGCATCGGTTGCAGTTTCCTGATTAATAGGCATAGCTTGCCATGGTGTAGTCAATTTGATATATTCACTACCTGAGACTCCCGTCCAGTTGTTGCTAGTGACACTAGGATAGCCATCCACATAATTATCGGAAATATACCAGCTACCCTGGTCGGTGGTTGAACGCTCTGAAGGTTCTACAATGCGGTACTTTACACCCGAACCTGTTGCAGGTCCTGCCTTATAATAGTTAGCGACCAGATTTAAAGTACTGAACGAATAAAGAGTCTCCATTCCCACTTGCACTGCCTCCCCTCCATAAGCACTTTGATAACCCCAGTTATAAATCACGTTATTTCTGTAATCATTAAATCCACAACCTGAAGCCCATCTCGGATTACGGCTATCGTTATTTGCAATCAGGTTATGATGCCAGGTGCCCGGGTTATTACCCCATATACCTCCAAATCTATGACCTATTCCTACGCCGTCTTCAAACTTCTCGCATGCTTCAGAAATCATACACCATTGAACAGTTGTGTTCACATTGTGGTAAAGTGTCATGGTTTCATCGGTACTCCAACTTGCTGAAACATGGTCGAAGATTATATTAGAACTATACCGACCACCTATAGCATCATCAGAACCATAGTCAGGATCAAACCTTATGCGAATATACCGGATGATAATATTGTTGCCCTTTTCAGTGCTAAGGTTACCTCTAATACATATACCATCACCAGGCGCTGTTTGTCCGGCAATAGTAAGATTGTCATTTTTTATACTATAATTGCCAACGATAGTACCCGAAACCCTGAATACTATAGTTCGGGCTCCTGAAGCACTAATAGCTGCACCAAAACTACCTGTACCTGAGCTGTTAAGGTTAGTCACCTCATATACTGTACCTCCTCTACCACCTGTAACATATTTTCCATACCCTTCGGCTGTAGGAAAAGCTAATTGTTGTGCTTGCAAGACACATATTGATTGAATAATCAAAAGAATAATAAGTAATTTGTTTTTCATAAAACCACTATTTAAATATGTTAATATAATTAAGAGTATATAAGTATGATTATTTGTGACTACTCAGCACTTCAAGAAGTACTTCATTTGACGTTTTTAGGGAAATTGCAGAGTAAAAAAATGTAATTTCCACAAAAAAACAGCCAAATAAAAGCGCATAAATGATGAATGTCGCTCCAGAACTCCCCCTTTAGGGGGTTGGGGGGCTGAGTAGTTACGATTATTTTCATAAAACGATTACATATTACTGGCTATTAATTTAAAAATCATTATAAATATCAGAGAGAGTTCAAAATAAATATTTATCCATTTCTATAGCAGTAACTTCTACTAAAAGAGTATCATTATTCATCAATACGGACAACACTCCATTGCAACCAAACTAAAAAACCACAAAATTCCCACTCCCAATAGAGTTTAACAATAAGCTATTCCAACAAACAAAAAAGGACTTCTTCCGTTACTTGGATGATTTTCAACTACATTATTTTTATTAATAAAAAACAATACTATTCCTCGACACTATTCAGCATTACCTTAGATAGGTTTATCCGCCGGTTTGGTATCGTTAACTAAAATAATTTCATTGTTTTGTCTTTACTCAATGTTATCAGCATTGTTAAAATATCGTCCAAAAAAAAATAAATACTATTTTTTCATTCGAAAGTTATTATTGAATAGAAGAAGATTGAAAATCGAAAAAAACTGACCTAAATCACGTTCAATTTAGGTCAGTTAATAATTTTAATATTACAATACGAATTTCAAGTAACCTTTAGTAGTTTTAGCAACATATACACCGTTTGCTAAACCTGTTACAGGAATAGAAGTTTCTTTAGAACTAATAACTCTTGCACCTAAAGTGTTATAAACTTCAACTTCAAGGTTAGTTGGGTTTACTAACTCATTTCCAACTTTATTAAGAAGACTTGCTGCAAGAACAGTTGAAAAACCAGAAGTTCCATCTATTACCCAAGCAATTGCTCTGGTAATAATAGTTTTAGCTGCATCAGTCAAATTTGGCCAAGAGTCCATATTAATACCAATAATTACAGCTCTATTTGTTAAAGTCACACCATTTAAAGTAGCTCCTTTCTCAAAAGCAATAATTACAGGTGCATTTTCCAATGCTACTGGAGCAGTGGCAGCAGTATTACCAGAAGCAGTTGCTAAAACTGTTACTCCAGTGCTTGGGAATTCGGCTTGAGCAGCTGGCAATACAACTTCAACACCTGATGTTGAAAGATTTATACCATCCGAGCTCATACCATAAGCTGTAAACAGAGCAACTGATGTCCCAAGTCCTTTAGTAATATCATGGGTAGAACCAGCCGTAGTAACATCTACGTTAAGTGAGGTAAAATTAGCTCCAGCAGGATTCTGAGTTGTCCAACCTAATGCTGCGGCTTTTAAACCCCACGTTTTAAGCATAACAACAGGTTCGGGTGTAGTTTTCAGCGTTCCGAAAGGTGCATCTCCTGAACCAAGTGAGTTACTTAAAACATGAACTGTATAGCCAGTGCCAACAGTTGCAGCTTGTGAGGTTGCAGTCACAGAATACCCTAATGAAGTGATATGCGCCTGCATAGCAGCATCACTAGTAGCGTAAGTAATTCGACGCAGATTTCCAAGAATACTCACAGGTTTGAGCAAATGCACTCGAAGTTGCAATTAAGCAACAAACTAAAAATGTAGAAATTGTTTTCATAATAATTAAATTTTAAAAATTGTTTTTAATAGAGAATTGTTTAATAGATAATATTTATTTTATACTAAATAAATTCTAATATATATTTAACCACTACAAAAAAACAGATGATGATACATAATATAAAAAGCATGCTAAGTTATAAATACTTCATCAATTTTCTACTTAGCAGTTTTTTAATCCTAAATACATCATTAATATATTTCTAAAAAAATTACACTTTTGACAAGGTGATTACAACCAAACCCATAATAAAGAGAGCAAACATAGCAGTAAGCAATTTGTTTGTACCTTTAGGCGCACCTTTAAATTCCTTCCAGACAAAAACGCCCCAAAACATTGCCACGACAGGTGCTCCATTCGTTAATGCATATGAAATAGTTGGTCCTGCTTTTGGTATTGCCATAAAACTAATAACCATTCCAGTCATCCAGATAACACCACCAAAAACTCCAATTATGTGAGTTTTAAAATCACCGGAAGCATAATCCTTCATAGTTAATTTTTCACCCTGAAGGGGATGACGCATTACAAAATAATTAAAAATTGGAGTGCTTAGTACCGCTCCAACAGTAAAGAAAAAGACTCCTGTAAATGGAGTAAGATTACCTGTACCACCACCAACATAGGCAGGGTCAAGCGATTTTACTACTAGACCATAGAAAAATGCAATGGTAACACCAGCTAGCAATGAAACAATCAAACCTTTTGAAGTGGTTCCTTCTTTTGTTCCGGCTAATTTTTTATAAGCCAACATACAGAAATAAATGGCTCCAACAATAAGAGCTACACCTGTAAATAATACTGGTACATTATTGCCCTGAGGACCGGCAATAATAAAATTAACAACAATACCAAGCACCCATGCTAAACCTCCACCAATGGGGAATCCAACAGACATACCTGCTATAGCCATTGCTGCAACCAATAATAATGTTCCTAAATTCCAGACAATACCACCGGCAATTGCCCACATAATACTTGTAGAATTAGCTTGAGCTAAATCTTCTAAAAATCCCCGACCATCAGTACCAAAACTACCTAATGTAAAAGCAGCTACAATAGCTGTGATTAAAAGTCCCCATACAAAATCAAAATAAAAAAGTTCAAAGCGCCAGTTTTTTTCAATCATTTTTTGGGCGTTCGACCATGAACCCCAACATATCATACTAAATATTAGAAAGATGATAGCAGGAAGGTAACTTTGTATCAGTGTCATAAAATTGATTTTAAAGTGTGTATTAGATTGTGATAAAAATATAGAATAAAAGCCTTAAACCTTCCTTTAGGGAAAGATTTAAGGCAATATAAATGATTATTTGTGGTGGTATAAATTCCAACCAAGGTATGTTTCAATTGATTCTTCAATAACTTCAGCAACACTGTCACGTACCAAAGCAACGTGATGTTCGAATCCGTTTTTGCATATGTATTTCATTAAATTCTGTAGATCATCAACTTCAGTCACAGCTATACAGCCATCCATTCCATAAGGGTCGTTGGTGATTTTGCCTTGACCAAGATAAGACTTAATGATTCCCAAATTATCGTCAGTAGAAATGCGGAAATAAGTGAATGGTCCTTCGGATACTTTGCTAAGAACAGCTCCGACAGTTTTCACACGTCCCAACACGTTTCCTAAAACCCCAAGCGAACCAACTTCCATCGGAGCTTTTACAAAACCTTTTGCAAAGTTACCGCAATGAGTACAAACACATTTGTTTCTATTTTCGGCAAAGTTATTGTTCCAATCAGCTAATACAGGAGGAGTTCCTGCTGCCTGCATAAGAGTATACATAGAAACAGCACCTGCAATATCTGCTTCACAAGCACTTGGGAACAAGCGATCGCTCATCATACTCATAGTCAAACAAGGAGCGCAACCATAGTTTTTCTCCAATGAATCCCAGCATTGAATTGCCGAAGCATCTACTTCATTTTCTAAGATCCACTCGTCAACAGCCTGTCCAAATTGAGCCTGAATAATCAGTTTATCTTGCAAGGCTTTAGGGACACTGGCATAAGCTTTCATTTGCTTGATACGGGTTTTAATAGCCGCAGCATCTTTATCAATCTTAGTAGCTGCAGCAAGAATTTCGGACAAATCGACAGGTATAACTGTGATACCAGTGTTTTGAAGTATTTTTTCGCTGGCACGACAAGTTTGAAAACCGATTGGACGGCAACCGATGACACCAACGCGAGCTTTTCTTAAACTGTTTACAACACGGCAAACGCGTCCAAATTTATCAAGATCTTTTTTGAATGCTTCGCTGTGAATAGAATAAGTATGTAAAGAAGTATTTGTAAACGGAATCTTATACTGATAAAGGTTGTTACATACCGACAGTTTACCACAAAAAGCATCACGACGTTTGTCAAGAGATACTTTATCGTTTTCGTCATCGCAAGCCTGAACAAGTACAGGGACATTTAGTTCGGCTAAACTGATTGAATTAACGATACCCACTTCATACCCAAAGTTTGGCAATGAAACGATGATACCATCAATTTTATCACGGTTAGCACGAAAAAGAGCAGCACATTTTTTCGCATCATCGTAGGTTTCAATACTACCTGTTGGAGTTTCGGATGGGTCAAGAATTACATAATCATGCCCTTGTGCCGATACTTCCTTAAGTACTGTTGTACGAACGTCTTCGGCCAATGCTGAATTGAAATAAGCCCGGGTACCAATAATGATACCAAAGGTAAGTTTTTGTTTGTAAGCCATATTAATTTAATTTTTGGTATTAGTTATTTTATTTATTTGTGTATTTCTTTTATTTCATCAAAGCTCTTTTAACTGCTATTTGCCAGTTTTTATAGAGGGATTTTACTTTTTCAATATTCATTTTCGGAAAAATATATTCGTTGTTTGTGCGAAGAGCATTTGCATCCGAAAAATCGCTAAAACAACCCAAAGCAAAACAGTTCAATAAATATGCGCCCAAAGCAGAAGCTTCTTCAATAGGGCAACGATTAATTTTTGCTTGCAACATATCCGACTGGAATTGCATTAAAAAATTATTTTTAGTTGGTCCACCATCTACTCGTAATCCTATAAGCTCCACCCCTGAATTCTGAATCAATTCAATCAAATCCTTCACCTGATAAGCAATTGATTCAAGTGCGGCACGTACGACATGAGCTTTGTTACTTCCACGATTCATACCACAAATCAATGCTTTAGCATCATTATCCCACCATGGAGCTCCCAAACCTGCAAATGCTGGAACGAAATATACGCCATCAGTACTTTGAACAGATGTAGCCAACGCTTCGGTTTCTGAAGCCGATTGAATTAACTTCAAATCATCTTGCAGCCATTTAATAGTCGCTCCGGTACAATGTATATTTCCTTCGAATGCATAAAACACTTTCCCATTTCCGGCAAATCCGATCGAGGTGACCAAGCCAGAAGGAGCTGGTAATGCTTTTTCACCAATATTCACCATTATAGACGAACCAGTACCGTAGGTTGCCTTTCCCATGCCTGAAGAAAAACACATTTGTCCCACCAAGGCAGCGTGAGAATCGCCCAATACACCAGCAATTGGGATTTCTGGTAATAATCCGTTTAATGTTGTACTTCCATATTTTGCATCACAGGTTAATGCTTTTGGTAACATCGATACGGGAATAGTGAAAAGTTCCAATAAATCTTTATCCCAATCTAAGGTGTGAATATTGAATAGAAGCGTACGTGAAGCATTGGTATAATCAGTAGCATGAACCTTTCCGTTTGTCAATTTCCAAATCAACCAACTATCCATTGTTCCTAACAAAAGATGTCCATCTTCAGCTTCCTTACGAGCACCTGAAACATTATCGAGAATCCATTTTACTCCACTTGCTGAGAAATAAGGATTGATAATAAGACCAGTTTTCTCAGTCACTTTTGGTTCGTGACCTTGTGCAATAAGATCCTCGCAAATTTGAGTACCACGATTACATTGCCAAACAACAGCATTGTAAACAGGATTGCCCGATCTTTTATCCCATACAACAACGGTTTCACGTTGATTTGTAATAGCTACCGATGAAATATCATTTTTATTGATATTGGCTTGTGAAATCAATTGTTCTACAGCTTTATATGTGTTTTCAATAATTTCAATCGGATTGTGCTCCACCCAACCTGGTTTTGGATAAAATTGTTGATGATCAACCGAAACTTTGGCAGTTAAAGTTGCTTTCTCATCAAAAAGCATAGCTTTTGTAGCGGATGTACTTTGATCAATAGTCAGTGTGTATTTCATGTGCAGTATTAGAGTTTTAAATATTATAAACTGTAAAAATAGAATAATATTTTTAGCTTTGCAATTATTTTTCTTTTGACGATTGTGAGTTCATGAAAGAATTTGCAGTTTTAAAAATTCCATCAGCATCAATACCATAATATTTGAATATCTCTACTGATGAAGCATGTATTGCATTCTCATCTGGTATTCCTAGAATACGCATAGGTACCGGGATGCTTTGTGAAACGACCTCAGCAACTGCACCACCCAAGCCTCCGCTTACACTATGTTCTTCAACAGTAATGATTCGTCCGGTTTCTCTTGCCGCTTTTTCAACTATTTCCTTATCGAAAGGTTTCAAAGTATGCATATCAATTACACGTGCTTTTATACCTAATGCATGGAGCTGTTTTCCGGCTTGTAAACAATGGTAAACAGTTTCACCACAACCAATAATTGTCAAATCATCGCCTTCGAGCAAAGTATTTGCTTTTCCTATTTCGAATTTAACATTTTCGTTTTCGTAAACATTTTCAACAGCATTTCTCCCAACACGAACATATACAGGATAAGGATAATCAACCAATGCTTCAACCAACTTTTTTGTTTGAAAAATATCGCATGGCAGCACGATGTGCATTCCAGGAAAAGTACGCAAAGTAGCAATATCGTGTAAACTGTGATGAGAAAACCCTAAAGCTCCGTAGCTTACACCTCCACTTACCCCTAATATCTTTACAGGATTTGCCGAATAAGCAACATCCACTTTAACTTGTTCCAAACTACGAGCAACATAAAAACACGCAGGTCCGCAAACAAATGCTTTTTTACCGACCGAAGTTAGTCCAGCAGCAACACCTACAGCATTTTGTTCTGCAATACCTAATTCCACAAATTGCTCAGGGAGTTCGTTTGCAAACTTATCCAGTGTAACAGATCCACGCGCATCGGTTGTAACAGCTACTATCTCTTTGTCTTGTTTTGCCAGTTCAACCAATGTATCGGTAAACATTTTACGGCAGGGTATTGTATTTGTCATTTTATATAGATATTTTTTCTATTCTTTTATTAATTTCAATAATTGCATCTTTGTATTGTTGCTCCTGCGGAGCTCCATGATGCCATTTGGCACCACCTTCCATAAACGAAATTCCGTTCCCTTTTGTAGTATGCGAAATTAATAGTTTTGGTTTTGAGTTTGAATAATCAATGTTATCAAATGTTTTGCAAATATCTTCCATATCATTACCTTTCACATCAATCACTTCCCAACCGAAAGCTTCCCAACGAGCCCTTAAAGGTTCTAATGCCATTATCGTTTCAGTCTTGCCACTAATTTGCAACGTGTTACGATCTATCATAGCCACTAAATTATCTAGTTTATAATGACTTGCCGACATGGCCGCCTCATAAATAGAACCTTCACCTTGCTCACCATCACCCATTAAAACATAGGTTTTAAAATTCTTTTTGGACATTTTAGCTCCAATAGACATCCCAACTCCAACAGATAAACCATGTCCCAAAGCTCCACTATTTAATTCAACTCCCGGAGTTTTCTTCGTTGGATGTCCCGCAAGTAATGAATTAAATTGACCATAGGTATCAACAAGCTTTGATGAAATAAATCCTTTTGCCTCGAGAACAGCATAAAGAGCTTCAACACTATGCCCTTTACTTAATATGAATCGATCCCTATCTGGCATTTTTGGATTTTTAGGATCAATATTCATGACATGAAAATAGAGTGCAGTTTCAATTTCAATTGATGAAAGTGAACCACCCATGTGACCGCCTCTAGCTAAGAATATCATTTTTATAACATTTTTTCTTATGTCTTCGGCTTGTAGTTGCAACTTTTTTATTTCCTTTTGCATTGTTTTTTTTGCTTTAATGTGTTTCGTATTATTTCGCATACAAATATAAAAGCAATTAAACGAAATACAAAACAAAAATATAAAAATAATCTAAATTCAATGCATTTTTAACACACAAAAAATTATAGAACACAAACATCAGCGTTACACAAGTACAATCAACTCAACAATTTAAGATTGAGACCACTATGAAAAAGAGGAGAACGTAAATTTATAAATGCGTATATATCTGTATAATATATAAACTCATTTTGATGTAGATTTGCGCTTTTAGCGCATTCCGTAAGTCCGGGACGTCCAAATACTCCGTTTGCGCCTGTCTGCCATCAGGCAAATTCAAAAACGGCTTTTCTGAGAACACTCAATTATTAACTATTAAAATAAAATCTACAAATTGAAGAAATTGTATCCATTGTACTTATAATCAATACTTCGTTTCAAAATTTTTAATATGGCAGAATTACAATAATGTGAATATATGATATCGATTTACAATATCTTTTGTGTTACATTACTCACACAAAAGTGGAATATCCTACACAACAATCTAATAGTCAGGGCAAATAAAATTTTATGCAAAAAAAAACACTGATTTATAGGTAGAGAAAACTTTGAAGTTTTCTTGGTGACTCCCGTTTTACGGGACAAGTGTGGTGTCATTAGGCCTACCTACCGAAGGTAGTTGAAAATGAATAGTTTATATCGAAATATTGTAATTAATAGGAGACAAATAATGTCTAAAATTCAATAAAAAATAGTTTATAATTCAGCTATGAGCTGTTTCAATTTAGATTCTGCAATTTTCAAATTGTATTGAAAGTTAATTAAACGGGTGGATGATTGAACATAATCCGTTTGTGCCAGCCGAACTTCGAGAGAAGTTGCCTGACCCAAACGTAACCGTTGAAGGCTTATATTGAGATTTTCTTTTGCCAATTGATTATTTTCTTTTTCAATTTCAAGTAATTTTTGCTGATTTTCGAAATTTTTGATATTATTTTCCAAATCAGCTGCTAATTGCAGTTTTGTTAACTGCAAATCATTTTCGTTTGCTGTTAATTGAATTTTTGAAATTGAAATTTTACGTTGATTTTCACCGGCAGAATAAAGCGGAATTGCCAATGTTCCCCCAACTTGTGGCCCCGATGAGTTATTTTTCAGGTAAGTTCCTTGTGAATTATTGTTTTGAGAAAAATAATATCCACCTGTAAAATTAATGGTAGGAAGATACGTAAGTTTATTTTCTTTTATTTCCAAACGAGAAACATCTATTTTCTTTTCTAATGATTGTATTTCGGTATTTGAAATAAATAATTTATTCATTAACTCATTTTTATCAGGATGATAAATCAATGGAATGCTGTCTTCAACTTCGAATTCGGTATCCGGTTGTTTTGCTAAAAGAATATTGAGCGATTTTTTAGACGCATTAATTTCAAATTGCTGATTAATAGCACTTTCTAACAATACGTTTAAATCAATTTTAGCTGATAAGAAATCTGATTTAAGCAAGGAGCCTGAATTAAACCCTATTTCTGCAATTTTCACTCTTTCTTTATTGAAATTTATTACTTCATTTATAGAAATTAGTTGCTGTTTTTGCTTTACTATATTGTAAAATGCAGCAATAATTTCATACATTGTATACTGAACCTGATCTTTAAACTGCAGTTCCCCCAGCAATTGTATCTCTTTCAGTTTGTTTTTCCTAACAAACATTTTACCACCGTCAAACAAAGTCCAGGATAATTGAGCACCGCCATTTAAAGAAGTGCTAGAAACTGAATTATAATTGTTTTGAGTTCCATTTTGCAGAGTCTGATTTACTGTATTCAGTTCATAACTTCCTGAACCAATAATTTCAGCAGTGGGTAAAATTCCGGCATTCCCCAAAGTATTATTCGTCTTTGCAATGTCAGCTTCATTCCCGGCGACCAGAATATCATAATTATTTTTCAATGCAATAGAAATTGCATTTTCAATGGTCATTTTAGTTTGAGCACTGAGTATAAATCCTGTAATAAAGAAAAATATTAAAAGTCTAAACTTCATATATATGTTATTTGAAATTATGTAAGTAATGGGATAATATCCTATTACTTTTCAATTAATATACTGTATATTTTTTTTGTAAAATAATAAATACTTAAGCTACAATACAAAAAAAACCTTATTCTCCCAGCGAATCTACTTCTTTTTGCAATTTATGTTTACTCGAGAAAACAATATAAGTAACCGGAATTACAAATAATGTCAAAAGCAAGGAAAATAATAATCCACCCACAATAACAATTCCTAAAGACACCCTACTTTGAGCTCCTGCACCAAGTGCTAGAGCTATAGGTAATGCTCCAAACATGGTTGCTAGAGAAGTCATAAGTATCGGCCTGAACCTTGCAGAAGCAGCTTCAAAGGATGCAACTCTTTTATTCATGCCCAGTTTTCGTTTTTGATTGGCAAATTCCACAATCAGAATTCCATTTTTGGTGACAATGCCGATTAATAAAATAATACCAATTTCAGAAAATATATTTAAGGTCTGACCGAATATCCATAGAGATAAAAATGCTCCAGCCACCGCCATTGGCACTGTCAACATGATGATAAACGGATCGCGAAAACTCTCAAATTGGGCTGCCAAAATCAAATAGATTAACAACAAAGCCAGTACTAAAGCAAATAATATGTTCGAACTGCTTTCGGCATAGTCTCTTGATGGACCGGATAAAGCAGTAGTAAATGAGCTATCAAGTAGTTTATCTGCAATGGTTTGCATTTCTTCAATTCCTTCGCCAAGAGTTTTTCCGTCAGCTAAATTAGCTGATACAGTAGCTGATTTATATCGGTTGTAATGATATAAAATTGGCGGGCTACTGTTTTCTTCAATTTTCACAATATTGTCCAATTGGATCATATTCCCATTATTCGTCCGCACATAAAGAGCTGAAATATCAGCCGGAACATTTCTGTTTTCACGGGAAACTTGTCCGATAATATAATACTGTTTATTATTCTGAAGAAAATATCCGTAACGACTTCCGCTGTATGCTAAATCCAGCGCATTTGAGACATCTTTTTCATTCACGCCTAAACTATTGGCTTTCAACCTGTCAACGGTTACATTTAACTCCGGTTTATTGAATTTTAAATCAACATCTACATTGCTAAAAACCGGACTATTTTGTGCTTCCTCCAAAAATTCGGGCAATTTTTCTCTGAGTTTTTCAAAATCGATATTTTGTAAAACAAATTGTACAGGCAATCCTCTAGATCCAGAGGTACTTATGGTTGGTTCCTGACTTGCAATGATGCGTGCATCTGGTATTGTAGCATAGATTTTTGATAACTTATCGTATATTTTTTGTTGAGAAACATTCCTTTCGTTGGGTTCTGAAAGAAAACTGATCACAAAACCAGTATTTGACCCTCCACTACTATATCCTCCACCATATCTGGCCAAAACGTAATTTGCCTGCGGAACGGAATCGATATTCAATTGCGCCAGATTATCAAGCATTTTTTTTGTTGTGTTATACTCTGTTCCTTCGCCGGCAGTAAGGAATGAACGGATGATACTATGATCTTCCAAAGGAGCTAATTCTGATTTCAGCTTTTTCGTAAATACAACAATAATTAAGACACATAAACCAAGAATCGAAAAAGAGATCCATTTATTATAAATGAAAAAACTCAGAAATCTTCGGTATTTTTTCTCTACAGCGAGGAAAAACGGTTCTGATTTCAGATAAAATTTAGAATGATGCGTAGCGGAACCTCCCAAAAACACATTGAGAACAGGAGTCAGTGTCAATGACACCAGCGCTGAAATTAATACGGCAGAAGCCACCACAATACCAAATTCTCTGAATAAACGACCCGTGAAACCCTGCAAAAATATTACAGGGATAAAAACTATTGCAAGCGTTAAGGAGGTGGATATTACAGCAAAGAAAATTTCGCGAGTACCTTCAAAAGCAGCAGTCCACTTGTTCATTCCTTTTTCAATGCGCTTAAAAATATTTTCAGTTACCACAATACCGTCATCCACTACCAATCCCGTTGCCAGCACTATCCCCAGCAATGTGAGCACATTTACTGAAAAATCGAAAACATACATAATAAAAAATGTTCCTATCAGCGAAACAGGAATATCAATCAAGGGACGTAATGCTATAATCCAGTTTCTGAAAAACAAAAATATTATTAATACAACCAAAAAAACAGCAATAAGTAATGTTTCAAGTACATCAGTAACTGACTGACGCACAAAAATAGACTTGTCACGTGCAATTTCCAATTCCATGCCTTTGGGAGTATTTTCTTTTATCTGATCCAATCTTACATAAAATTCGTCAGCAATTTCGATATCATTTGCCCCTGGAAGTGGCGCAATTGCCAAAATAACACCCGTTTTTCCATTTATAGTAGCACCGGATTCGTCATCTTGTGTTCCCAACATTGCTTCTCCAATATCACTTAAGCGGACAAGCTGATTTCCGTCATGTTTAATAATGAGGCTATTGAAATCATCTTCGGAAACTAAACGCCCACGGGTTTTTATAATAAGTTCGGTGGCGTTACCTCTGATTTTTCCACCTGGCATTTCCACATTTTCCTTTGTAAGCGCTGAATTTACATCGGTGGCAGTAATATTATAAGCCGACATTTTTGAAGGATCGAGCCACAAGCGCATGGCAGGTCTTTGCTGTCCATAAATATTTATTGAACTAACTCCGGGAATGGTTTGTAGTTTTTCCAGCAAAATATTTTCGGCATAATCACTTATTTCTAATTCGTTCATCGAATTACTCCGCACTGCCAGATAAATAATCGGGTCGCTATTTGCATCTGCTTTTGTTACAGTTGGTTGAGCATCAATATCCTGAGGTAAACGTCTTGTTGCCTGAGAAGTTTTATCGCGAACATCATTTGCTGCTTTTTCCAGATTCGAGCCCAATTCAAATTCAACAGTAATGGTACTTGTTCCGATGGACGATTTGGAAGTGATCGATTTTACTCCTTCAATTCCGTTTATCGATTTTTCGAGCGGTTCTGTTATTTGTGATTCAATAATTTCGGCATTTGCTCCCGTATAATTAGTTTGAACTGTAATTACAGGTGGATCGATGGCAGGATACAGTCGCACGCCTAAGAAATTAAAGCCTACTGCTCCTAATAATATTATGACCAGACTCAAAACAACTGATCCGACTGGCCTTTTGAGAGCGATATCTGATAGTATCATATTGAATCGGTTATGTTAGAAAAAATCAATTTCCCATTTTCTTTTACAAATAATAATCCCGAAGTTACTATTGTATCTCCTTTCTGAATTCCCTCAGTAATTTCAATAGCAGCCGATTTTCTGATACCAGTTTTTACAAGAACAAATTTTGCTATAGAATTTCTGGACACAACCACCATTGTTCCGTTATCCTGTGGAATCAAAGCTTGTGTAGGAATCATCAACGCATTATTATTTTCACTCAATCGAAGTTTTACATTTACAAAATTTCCAGCAATTAATTCATTAGAGTTACTTTTCACTATGGCTCTTACTTTCATGTTACGGGTTGCATCTTCAATTCCTCTTTCCGTAGCAAACACAGTTGCATCATACAATTCATCATTATTCGAAAGACTGAATTTAACATTCATTCCTTTTTTAATTTCTGAGCTATATTTTTCGGGAACAAAAAAGTCCAGCTTGAGTTTATTTCCGGTTCGGATTGTCGCTAGAAGTGTTGAGGAATTTACAATAGCACCTACACTAATATTTCGCAGACCAATCATTCCATCAAAGGGTGCGAGAATTTCGGTTTTCCGAATCATTGCTTTTTGAACCTCAATATCAGCCTTTAAGGCACTAATTGTCAACCCATTTTGTTCATATTCATTTTGGGTGATACCATCTACAGTCAACAATTCCTTTTGCCTTTTATAAATTTGCTCCTGAATGGCCAACTGCGATTTGAGTTTATTAAGCTCTGCCTGCAAATCATCATTAAAAAGCTTTACCAACAAGGTTCCTTTTTTTACAAATTCGCCTTCAGAAAGGTTTATTTCCACAACTCTACCTGAAACTTCAGTTTTTAACTCAACAGATTCAAAAGCCTGTAATGATCCTGAAACTGAAATATCATTAATTAGTAATGATGGATGAACAATATAAGCATCAACTTCTCTTTGTGGTCTTTCCTTATTTACTTTTTCATTTGGTTTTGTAAATCCTATTTTAAGGAGAATAATAGTTAAAGCTATAAATATCAATGCGATCCAGATGGTAGTCTTTTTTTTCATCTTAAATATGTTATCATTTAAACGATAAATCATGCAAAAATAGTGAATTATGAGAAAAGTAAATATTATTTAAAATAAACATCCCATTATTTATCTTAAATTACTAAATTCTAACTAAAATATAAGGTCAAATTTTTCGAAGAAGAAAAAATATAATTAAAAAAAATGTTTATACTAAACAGAAAAGACTTACACTTTCGTATAAGCCTTTCATTTTCAGCAGTCGGGATGACAAGATTCGAACTTGCGACCACTGGTCCCCCAGACCGGTAAATAAGTGATAATATATTTTGGTAATTCATTGTATTTGTGTATATTTGCATTACATAACAGGCACTTAAATAAATAGCCATTTTGTATATTTTGTATTAAGTTTCCTCATTTGTGTAATGTTTGTGTAATGTAAAATTAAACGCAAGTATGAAATACATTTCAATAATCCTATACAAAAGTAAAAGTAATCTCTTAAAGAATGGTGAACACCCAATTGTTTTGAGAATTACAAAAGACAGAGTTCGTAAATACTTAAGTCTTAATCTTTCTGCAAATCCAAATCAATGGAATGAAGAATTTTCTCAATTCAAGAAAGATAAACGAGTCAATCCTGATTATGATAAGAGCAATGCATATATTGCCAGTCAGCTTACAAAAGCTCAAAATGTCATAAACGATTTTGAACGCAACAAAATCGATTGGACTCTCAACCAATTCGAGGATGCTTTCCTAAATCGCTCAAAACAAGGCAAAATTAAACATTTTTTTGAGACTCAAATACAGAACTTAAAAGATACCGACCATATAGGTAATGCACTTTGCTATCAGAGGACATTAGACATGCTCGAAATCTTTGACAAGAAATTCGACAAGAAGTTCTTCTCCGAAATTGATATTAAATATGTCCGGGCTTTTGATGCTTTTCTTCAAATGCCACGGGAGTCAGTTTACATAAGTTCAAAAGGCAACAAAAGAATTGTGCAAAGAAAAGGAAATTCAAGCAATTCGCGAATGATTCATTTCAGAACTTTGAGAGCAGTTTTAAATCAGGCCATAGAAGCCAAAGAAGCAAGTGCAACTACATATCCATTTGGAAAAGGTGGCTTTGAAGTAGCCAAATTAGCAGAAGAAACCGAAAAGCGATATTTACCCACGGAGTATCTTGTGAAAATAAAAAACACAGTTTCCGAAAACAAAGTTAACGAGTACGCCCGTAAATTATTTCTTTTCTCTTACTTCTGTTATGGAATGAGCTTTGTTGATATGGCACATCTTTCTCCTGAAAATATCAAAAGGTTTGAAAATGGCCATTATATCGTTTACAAGCGACATAAAACTAAAAACAGTAAAGGAGCTAAAGCAATAAACATTAAGCTAACAGCAGAACTACAGGCACTTATCAACGATCTTTGTAATATAAAGAAGCCAGTTGAGAATTACTTATTGCCAATTATTTCAGTCGAAGGTCTTACTGGTGAGGATTTATACAACCATTTAAAAACAAGATTAAGTAAATTCAATAAATATCTTGATAAAATGGCAACCGAGTTTGAAATTAATGATATTGATCTAACTTCTTATGTCAGTCGCCATACTATGGCCATGAGCTTACAAAATAACGAAGTCCCAAGAGAAGTCATTTCACAAATTTTAGGGCATAAAGACCTTAAAACGACTAATACATATCTTGACAGTTTCAATAGCAATGTAATTGACGAAGCAGCAAAAGTTTTGTAATAAAACCGAAACAAATACGTTAATAGTTTCAAAAATGACATGATTACTCATGTCATTTTTTTTGTCTCCACGACAGACATTACCACTCTCTCTATTTAAAAATTTAAAACCATTAATTATGAACAACTTAGAATTTACAGATCAATATTTGAAAAGTTTTGACTCTCTCTCGGAAGCACTATACTTATGCTGGTATAACTCATATTCAAACACAACTAAACAAATAGATGAAGAAAGTTTAAAAGAACAAATTCGTTCCTTTGGCTTTTATCACTTCAAAAAGAAACCTAAAAAGAAACTTCCTCTTAGTTTTAGAGCGAGGTTAAAATTTAAGACGCTAATTTGGGTCAATTACTTTACTGATGTTGTTGCTGAAGATACAATGTGTGATCCTTCGGAGCTCCATCTGTTGGCACTCAAAGAGCTTAAAAACAAGTTGCTAAATCTTAAAAATCGAGATGATAGAATTGCATACGCCAATGTCATTTTACGAGATTTGGATAAAAGCCATGTACACAATCATAATGTAGAGAGCTCTGTTGTTGATTTCAGGCTGAAAGAATTATTTGGATTTGTATTAGACCATAATTTTATTGCTGAAGATAACATCACAACGTTCAATGATGGATATAAAATCAATCCAATTTACGACTTGACGGTTCGTTTAATCAATCATCTTGACTTTATCGACAAGTTAATCGAGTTGTTTGTATGCTTTGATATTTGTCTTATTTCCCTAGCTGAAAAGGCTGAATGTAACCTTTACATATTCAGAACCAATAAACGTGAACCTTCAATTAACCCAGACATTCATGTAAATGCCGTTCTCCCTAAATTCAATTCCTCACTTTCCAATGACTGCATTGTTAAAATTATGCACTATCTTTTACATAAAAAAATGCTGATTAACACGAATGCAGATGTTTGGCTTTTCTGGTTCAACCGCAATTACATTAAAGTTCCCGAGCCATTGATATGGGATGGCTCTCCCACTTTGCTTTCGAATGTAATTCAACATCTATGCGGTGAAAGCATCGCTGCCACCATTAAAACGGCCTTTGGGACTAAAGTATATGTAAAGACAACTAAAAAAAGATATGAACGAGGCAAAATGTATAAAGAAATAGAACAGATTATCACTATTTCAAAACAAAAAAACAACTAAAATTCCGACCTCAACTCCGACCAATTTTTAGCCTCATTTAGAGGCTTTTTTAGTTTAATGACGACTTAGTCCGACCAGTCCGAAGTCGGAGTCCGACTCTACAATTCACGGAATTTCGTAGTATCTGCTTATATTTTTGATGATACATTTGCAACAAGAAAGCCAATAGACTGCGCAGCTATTGACTTTCATAAAATCAGAAATAAGCACTATTATGGAAACAAAATTCCAACCAACAAACGACACTCCGTTAGCAGCCCTAACCATTGGCCAGTTCAAAGAAATCATAGGTACAATAGTTCAACCGCAATCAAGCCCACAAACGAAACAGGAATCTTTCCCCGATACATTTGGGAAGAAAGAGTGTAGTCAATTGACTGGCTATGCTGTCAATACAATCAATAAAATGATATGCGAAAAAGCAATCCCATTTTACAAACGAAATGCGAAAGTCATTTTCAAAAGAAATGAGATTGAAGCCTGGCTGTTAGCTAATCGGATCCAGACTGTCGAAGAATTTATTGAAGAAAAAGAAAATCAACTATCAAACGGAAAGGGTCGCAAATGAACTTCAAAGAACATTTTGAAAAATTTGAAGCCGATATTCGCAAAAAACTGCTGGATGATGAAACAATTATAGAGTCTTTGAAAGAAGTGAGCTGTAGGCACAATGTTCTGATGAAAAAGTTGGAATGTCTCATCGCCGGATTGAATGATTACAGAAAAATTCCGGAAGATCCTTTTTTTACCAATGATGAATTTATGGATTTAATGAGTATCAGTGTGCGTACCGCTCAGCTATGGAGGGATCAGGGCTTGATTAGTTATTCACAAATTAGTGGCAAGATTTACTATCGAATGTCAGATATTCAGAAGCTATTGGATGACAACTATCATAAATCAATCAAAAAGGCCAGAAAGCCATGATAGAAAAAAAAGAAGCCCCTTCGAACCTTGCAGTATCCGAAGAGGCAAATAAACCTGAGCAAAACAAAAATACAAACTTCATTCAACAGATGAAAGCGGAGATTCATGCTAATAGTATGAATTCGAGTGCAAATGATACCGTTTTTCCTACAAACGGACTACCTCCGGTAATTCTGGATTTTGCCTTAGAAATTTCAGAGGTTTATGGAGTACCCATTGAATTCCCTGTCATGTCGGCTTTATGTGCTGTAAGTGCAGCTGCTAGAAAAAAGTTTGTGATAGACAGTGGGAAATACAAGAACTTTGGGCAATTGTGGGTTATGTTGGTTGCACCTCCCGGAGTGGGTAAGACTGAACCGGTGGCAGCGGCTTTCCGTCCATTACAAAAACTGGACAATACCAGCTACGATGATTATCAACTGGAGCTGAGCCGTTGGAAGTCGGAATGTGCAGAAGCAAAACAACTGAAAACCCAGGAGCCGGAAAAGCCATTTTTCAAACAATGTTTGATTGACGATTTCACACCAGAGAGTTTATATCAAACCATGTTCCGCAACAACGGATCCATATCGCTCTATCGGGATGAACTCTCAGGTTGGTTTGCTGACTTCGGAAGATATAACAAGAATGGTGAGATTAGCCGATATCTGTCTATTTTCAATAATGCACAATTCTGTATCAACAGAAAAAGTGAAGAACCGTTACAAATCCCTGAGCCTTTTCTGACCATTTGTGGAACAATACAGCCAGAAGTATTAAACATGGCCTTGAGCAGCAATACCCTTAAAGAAAATGGCTTTGCAAGCCGCTTTTTATATGTCTATCCAAAAGAAGTTAAAAAACAAAAGTATTCTGAAAGAACACCTGATAAAATAATTGTTGACCGATACGAAAAATTGATTACTCATTGCTATTACCTGTCAAAGGTTGAAAATCCATTCACACTTTCTGCTGAAGCAAAAAAAAAATTTATTGAATATGCCAACCAAACCACAGACTTCGTAAATAGTTGCTCAAATAATTTTGTTCGGGCTACCTATGCAAAAATGGAGATTCAGGTTTTGCGGCTAGCCCTTATTATTCAAATTATCAGGGGTATTTACGACAATACCGAATGGCAACAAGGAATGATAACAAAAGAGGCAATGCAATATGCCATTAAGCTTTGTAACTACTTTAATTCTAAAATTACATTAGTTGAAACAGCCAACAGTCAAACAAAAATGACTCCTGCTGAAGCAATAAAAACAATTCAAAAAGAATACGGTATTAAGAACAAACAGGCATTCGCAGATTCCATTGGTTTGTCACGGCAATTTATCTCTAAAATCTGTAACGAATAAATCCAACTTATAAACTATAAACTACCTACTATAAACTAATAACTACCCTTGGTTGCGGAGTTGCGGTTGCGGTCGGCTGAAAAGCTTTACCAGTATAGCTTTCTAAAGAAATCCCCCGCAACTATAATAAAAATCAGAAACTTTTAAAACTCATTTTAGTTGCGGTTAAATATCGCTACAACCGCTTACAGCAAATGGTTTCAGCCATTTCACACCGCAACCAACCAATTGCCAAAGAAAACACTTAAAAAACAAATTAATAGGAACAGTTATTACACGAGTACAACCCCAATTTATAAACTATATACTATCAACTATGAACTACACTCAACCTTATCTTCAAAAATATAAAGGCAAAGATACCCGCCACGATTGTCCATCATGCAAAGCTAAACTTAGTTTCACGCAGTATTTAGATGGCAACACACATAAACCCATTCATGACAATGTTGGTAAATGCAACCGCGAAAGTAAATGCGGTTATCATTACACCCCAAAACAATATTTCATGGATAATCCTCTTTTTCCCTCTCCTGTGGAGAGGGCTGGGGTGAGGTCGCTTACTCCTTCCCTTAGGGTAGGTTGGGTGGGGTCGGACGCCTCGCCTAAAAAACTCCCCTCTACTCAAGGAGAGGGGCCGGGGGTGAGGATCGGTACAATCCCCTTCAGGTTCGTTCAAAAATCCGCCAGCTACAAAAGTAATTTTGTACGCTTTCTCTTTGAACACTTCTCTGACGAACAAATACAAAACGTAGTTGAAAATTATGCCTTGGGAGCAACCAAAACTAAAGAAGTAATCTTTTGGCAAATAGATATTACAGGTAAAGTTCGCACCGGCAAAATTATGAAATACAATTCTGAAACTGGAAAACGAATAAAACATCAAAGTGGTGCAATTGATTGGGTGCATAACAAATTAAAAAAGTCAGGTAATATATCGGAAGACTTCAATTTACAACAATGTTTCTTTGGAGAACATCTCCTAACAATATATCCCAATAAGCCGGTTGCAATTGTCGAAAGCGAAAAGTCTGCCATTATTGCCAGTTGTATTATTCCTGATCTGATATGGCTTGCAGCCGGAAACATAAACGGATTATCTATTGAAAAATGCCAGATATTGAAAGGACGAGATGTAATATTATATCCCGACTTGGGAGCTTATGAAAAATGGAGTATAAAAGCAATTGAAATACAAAAACTTTGTAATTGTAAGATGTCAGTTTCTTTGATTTTAGAAGATGAAGCAACCAGCAACGACAGAGATAATGGGTTAGATATTGTCGATTATATTGTTGCAGAACTAAAATCAAAGAAAACAATTCCGAATATTCAAAGTTGGTTTAGTCCAATTCTACAGTCTATGATTGAAACAAACAAGGCTTTATTGATACTCTTAAACAACCTAATACTTGAAGAAATTTAAAAGTATAATGATTATTCAAAGGTTATCACTTCAATTAAATTTTCATAAAAAGCAATAATAACAACTACCAAATACAACTAAATAAAAAAAATTATTACTTTTGTATTCATTGAAAAATCACACGAGAGATCATTATGTCAATCAAAAAGATAGATGAAAATGTAATACGGAATATTGCAAAGGGCGAAGAAAAAGCTTTTTCTTTGCTTTATGACTGCTATTACACCTATCTTAATACTGTTGCTCTTTGTTACATCTTTAATAGAGACGTAGCAAACGAGATAGTAAATGATGTATTCATAAACGTTTGGCATAAACGGACTAAATTAGCCTACCCTATACATTTTTACCTTGTTCAGTCTGTAAAAAATGGCTGTTTGAACCATATCCGCTCTCAACGCACAAATGATCGCGTATTGAACGAACACAAAAAACAGTTGTTGGATTTTCAGGAGGACTATATCTTGTCAAACCCAACGCCACTTCAGTATGTAGAAACTCAGGAAATCGAAAAAGAAGTAGTGAATGCAATAGCTCAACTACCTGAAAAGTGCAGAATCATTTTTGAACAATATCTGTTTAATGGAAAATTACCCGACGAAATAGCCAAAGATCTTTTAATTAGTGTTAGTACGGTAAGAGTACAACTAAAAAATGCTATGGATAAATTAAGGATATCCCTGAATCATCTTATTTGTGTTTTCATATTTATTTTTCTTATCAACACGTTTTAACCAAACCTTTTTATATCGATATATATTTATAGCATGCAAAGCGAAGACAAAAATTTTGAAGATCTAATGATTGATTATCTTTCGGGAAACATTTCCGAATCGAATCAACAATATCTGTCTGATCTTATAAAATCGAACGATAATCTCAAAGTTCGGTTTAATGAGATGCTTAAGTTACGTGCCATTTCTTTTGTCCCAGTTATCGAAGCAGAGAAGCAGGCTAATTACAAGAAAATATTAGAACAAATCAATGACACTCCAACTATAAATATATCTCGTACATGGATGTCAGGTTTCAAGAAAATTGCGGCAATTATCACTTTGATAATTTCTGTTTCTGTTGCGTCGTTTTATATATATAAAGATCTTACGTCACCAGCCGACAATACATTTTGCTACCAGACTTTCTCTCCGGTAGGTTCACAAACTAAAATAATTCTTCCCGATGGCACGGTAGTCTGGCTTAATTCAGGATCTTCATTAAAATACAATCGGTCATTTGGGAAAGAGAACAGGGAAGTAGCACTTTCAGGTGAAGGGTATTTTGAAGTTTCAAAGGATAAGAAAAAACAGTTTATAGTTCATACGGGCATGTTAGATGTTAATGATATTGGGACTGTTTTCAATGTAAAGGCTTATAAAGATGAAAAAGAAATTATTGTAAATTTGATTGAAGGAGCAGTAAACATATCTTTACCGGATACTAAAAAATCAGTTCCTTTACTTATGAAACCCAATGAAAAATCAGTTTTCAATAAGCTCACAAAGAGAATTGAATTATTTGAAACCGATGCTTCTCGTTCTGCTTTATGGACTACCGGTAGACTTTGTTTTGTTGATGCAACCATCGAGCAAATCTCTAAAGATTTGGAACGCAAATATAATGTAAAAATTAAAATTGCAAATGAAAAAATCAAAAAGGAGCTTTTTTCCGGAAGTTTAAATTTAAACCTCTCACTCAAAGAAGTCCTCTCTTATATTGATGTGGACAAAAAATTTAAAATAAATCAAGTTGGTGATACAATATTTGTAGGTATTAAACAACAATAATAAATTAAGCATACTAATTTCTGAAACTATTTTTTATGTTTGTTTATTTCATTAAATTAGTAATTCCATGTTAGCACTTTCCCTTTTTAAAAAATAATAATATGTAGCCTAAACGATTTCATATCGAAATGTGTATTTATATAAAAGGAGTAATAGACATCACTCCAATATGTTTCTGTATTACATGTTATTTGAAATTTTTTGTTGTTTATTGATTTATGTTCACTATCCATCCTGTTATTGGTTTTTTTAAGGTTCGAAAGAATGTTTGATAATAAAAATCAAACATTTTTTCATTTTTTTTTGGAGAAGAACAAAAAAATACAAGAATAGCCTAAACGTTTTTAAGTCGAGATGTGTATTTAGTTATAGAGAGCACTAAAAAGCAATCTAAATAATCTAATGCTTGACAGATCACAACAATTCGAGAAACTAATGATGGATCATTTATCGGGGAATATTTCCGATAGTGAAGAAGATGTACTATTAGACATTCTCAATTCTGACCACAAGTATAAAGCACTTTACAATGAAATGGCAAAAACTAGAGCCATTTCTCTAATTCCACTTATTGAATCTGAAAAAGCATCAAACTACAAACTTTTATTAAAACATATAAATAACGGTTTGCTCTCATATAGCCGACCTAATTTAATGCAATACTTTTTTAAAATTGCAGCTATCGTCATTTTCGTACTTTCCACTTCCATTTCTACATATTATGTATATACTGAATATAACTCAAGAAACAATGAATTGAGTTACGAAACTTTTGTCCCACATGGTTCACAATCAAAAGTCATTTTACCAGATGGTACAGTTGCATGGTTAAATTCCGGTTCCACTCTGAAATACAATAATTTGTATGGTAGCAAAAGTAGATCTGTTCACCTCACAGGCGAAGGATATTTTGAAGTTCAGAAAAATCCTAAAAAACCGTTTTTGGTATATGCCAACAAAATCAAGATAAAAGTTTTGGGTACTGTATTTAATGTTCGTGCATATTCGAATGAAGCCTCAGTTGTAGTCAACTTACTGGAAGGTAAAGTAGACATCTCACTTGATATTACCAACCCAACAAAAATCGTAAGTTTATTACCAAATAAAAAAATGGTTTACAATAAGCTTAATAATACAATAGCTGCTTATAAAACAGATGCTGCAAGGTCGGCAACATGGACTACTGGTAAACTTTGTTTTGTAGATGCATCGCTGGAAGATATTTCAAAAGATTTGGAACGAAGATTCGATGTTCGGATCATTATTAGATCTAAAAAAAATAATGCTGAATTATTTTCAGGCAGTTTGAATTTAAATCAACCTTTAGAAAATATTCTAGAATACATCGATGTAGACAATAAATATACTAAAATTTATAATGGTAAAACAATATGTATAACATCTAAAAATTAGCAACACATGAGCACAAACTTGTCAGGTTAAAAGAATATTGAACCGAAAATACAACAATTAAAAAAAACTTTAGGTCAAAAATAACTAAAAAAAATCAAAATGAGAGGAAAATTTTTAATTAGGATGCAAATTCCCCTAAAACTTTGTAAGTCTTTTTCTAAACGGGCTTTATTGCTAACAATTGCATATTTCACGTTCGTTTTAACTATCTCTGCCCAAGAGAAGAAAATAACAATTAAACAAACAAACAAACAATTAAGCGAGATTTTAAATGAAATTGAATCTAAAAGTGGATACTCATTTCTGGTTCGTAGTTCAGATTTGAATTTGAAGCAAATTGTTTCTATTGATGCAAAAAACTTAATTATAACCGAAATACTTTCAATCTTATTCAAAAACAAAGGAATTAATTATGAAATCAATGGAAAGAACGTCTCGATTTATATACCACAAAAATCAATTGACAAATCTGACTTACAAAAAGAATCAAAAAATGTATTCGGTACGGTAACTGATGAAAAAGGTGTCCCAATTATTGGTGCCAGTATCATAATAAATGGGACAACAAAAGGTACTATAACAGATGTAAATGGAACTTTTTCTTTAGAAGTTCAAAGTGACTCTAAAATAAAAATATCATATATCGGTTATCTTTCAAAAGAAGTGGCAATAAATAATCAGGATAGATTAACGATAACACTAATAGAAGATACTAAAGCCTTAGAAGAAGTTGTGGTAATTGGCTATGGCAGCATGAAAAAGATAGATTTGACTGGTGCCGTTACATCTGCAAATATTAATGCTTTCAAGGAATCACCCAATGTATCCATTATGCAGTCACTACAAGGCTCAGTACCGGGTCTTAATATAGGACAAGTAAATGAAGCTGGTGAGAACCCTAGCTTTACCATTCGTGGTCAGAATACATTTAACGCAGGTAATACTGGGCCACTTATCGTTGTAGATGGTATAATTTATAAAGGAGGCATGAATGATCTGAACCCTTCTGATGTTAAATCTGTAGATATATTAAAGGATGCCAGCTCTGCATCAATTTATGGTTCACGAGCAGCAAACGGTGTTATTTTAATTACAACTTTATCAGGAGAAGCGAAAGCCGGAAAACCTGTTATAACCTATTCTACCTCATATTCAACTCAAGATCCTGTAAACATATTAAGACCTTTAAATAGGGAACAATGGATAACAAGAATTAAGGATGCTGTATGGGATAAGGCTTATCTCGCTCCCGATTACATTACTCCCAATCCGAATTTCAACATTGAATCTGAGTGGGTTGCTGAGGAAATTAAACAGGGTTATGTAAACGGAACTGACTTCAATTGGTTGGATGCAGCTACGCAAACTGGACATACAAAAAACGACTTTTTGAGCATCAGCGGTAAAAATCAGGGTAGTACTTACTATATTTCGTTAGGTATTACTGACCAATTGGGATATATCATGAATGATAAATTTAAAAGATATACTGGCAAAATAAATATAGAAAACAAGATTAACAAATGGCTAAATATTGGTGTCCAAACCAATGTCAATTTTGGGGATTACAGTGGAATGACTCCTACTATGGGTGACATTATGCGTATGTCACCTCTTACATCTCCCTATGATCAAAATGGAGTTTTGATAAGACAACCTATGGGTCAGAATGTTCCAAATCCTTTTCAACCAACACAAATTAATGATCTAAACACAAAGATAAGCCTTTTCGGGAATCTGTATGCAGATATAAATATACCATTTATTAAAGGTCTTACATATCGGATAAATTATTCACACAATTATCGTACTGCAGATAGATTCCAAACTGATCCGAACGCATCTAACTATCAAGGATCGGCAAGTAAATATAACGAGAGTGAATATGACTGGACCTTAGATAATATTCTTACTTATAACAGAACTTTTAATGTTGATCATAAAGTGCTGTTAACGTTAGTGTCTGGGAGAGAAGAGAGTCAATTTGAGACGACCAGTGCGAGTAATTCTGTATTTCCGAATTTGGACTTAGGTTATAATAATCTGTCTGTAGGGTCGAACCCTGAAGTATTATCTACTGCATGGGATGAATCTAGCCTTTATTATATGGGAAGAGCACATTACAGCTATAAAAACAAATACCTCGGTACTTTTACGCTTCGTCGTGATGGATTTTCCGGTTTTTCTGAAACCAAAAAATTTGCAATATTTCCATCAGCAGCTCTTGCTTGGATTATAAGTGAAGAAAAATTCATGCAGAATAAACCTCTTACAATTGAGTTTTTAAAACTTAGAGCGTCTTATGGTCAAACGGGTAACCGTACAGCAGGGCGATACAGTACGCTTGCAAAAGTAACGGCCAAAACAGCTAATGGATATATATATGGAGATGACGGTAATGTTACTGTTGGACAAAATGTAACTTCCATATCAAACAGCGACTTACAATGGGAAACAACTCTAGGTACTAACCTTGGTATTGATTTCAGTATTCTCAAAAATAGAATAACAGGTAATATTGAGTATTATAACACCAATACCAGTAATATATTATACAACCGAAATCTTCCTTATGCATCCGGATTCTCAACAATAACCTATAACATTGGACAGATACACAACCAAGGTATGGAGTTCAGTATTAATACTATTAATATTAAAACGAATGATTTTCGTTGGGAAACAACATTTAATTTTTCAATCAATCGAAACAAAGTTATTTCTATTGTTGGAAAATGGAATGATGCTAATCAAGACGGAATTGAAGATGACCAAATATCTAACTCGTTGTTTATCGGGGAACCACTCAATGCAATTTACTCTTATAACATAACAGGTATTTACCAACTTGGTGATCCTAATATTCCTGCGGGTTACAAACCGGGACAATACATTGTGACAGATTTGAACGAAGATGGATTAATTACTACAGCAGACCGGAGTATAATTGGTTACAAAGATCCAAATTACCGTTTCAGTTTAGCAAATACTTTCAAGTACAAAAACTTCTCTTTATTTGTTTTTATCAATTCAGTTCAAGGTGGTAAAAATTACTATATGGCGTTAAACGACCCTTCATCTTGGGGAGGTAGCACTGCGACAACCAACAGTAATGCTGTAGCTTGGGATTACTGGACACCTGCGAATCCAAACGCAAAATACCAACAATTATTCTATCCTACTCCTGTTGCAAATTCCAGAATTCAAGACAGAAGTTTTATCAGATTACAAAATGTTTCACTTTCTTATCAGTTTGATAATAAAATCTTAAAAAAAATTGGTATTCAGAATTTGAAATTATATGTTAGTGGTCAAAATCTTTATACTTTGACAAATTGGGAAGGTTGGGATCCGGAAACCGGACAAGGATGGGGAGCAAATGGTTCTCCTGTCCTTAGAAGTTTTACTGCCGGACTTGATGTAAGTTTTTAGTAATCAAATAAAATAAAGTTATGAAAAAAAATCAATTTAAATTAATAGCATTATTTGCACTAACAATGTTTGTTCTGCATTCGTGCGATGAACAGGCGATATTAAAAGAAACCCCATTAGACTTTTATAGCCCGGAAAACTCATATACAAAACCGGAGCATTTCGATTTAGCGGCTTCTTATATTTATAACATTTGTAGAAATACATTCTATAATAACGATTCTAAAAATGGTTATTCGCTTATGGCTGGAACAGATTACATGAGAGATGGCAGAAATGACGGTTCTTTCAGCATCGGTGATTATCGTCTCTTTGTTCCTACATCAAGTCAAGCACTATATTGGTGGCAACATCTCTATGAAATTATTTCATGTTCAAATATTATTATTGATAGAATTCAGCCTGTTGAATATCCCACAGAAAAAGAAAAAAAAGCTGTGATTGCTGAAGCAGTATTCTTTAGAGGATTCTGTTACAGGGGATTGGCTAATATTTATGGAGGTGTACCTCTTACAGTGCATGAGGTCAAAACTGTAAAACTTGATTTTGTACGTGCAACAAGAACAGAGACTTATCAACAATCAGCCAACGATTTGAAATTCGCAGCTGAAAATCTCCCTGAAAAAAAAGACGTTAAAAATATTGGACGTGTTAATCGTACTGCAGCATATCATTTTTTGGCAGAGGTATACTTGTCATTGGGGAAAAATGATAGTGCAATATGGGCAGCTAATAAAGTACTGCAAGACCCAAATTTCAGTATAATGACGCAACGGTTTGGTACGAGAGTTTCACCAACATCTGGAAGTGGATACTCAACTAGTGCAGGTAATTCATATTGGGATCTTTTTCAAATGAAAAACCAAAATTCACCTGAAAATAAAGAAGCGATTTGGGTAGTTCAAATTGAACCTGATGATGGTCGCCTAGGCACCGGAAATTATAAACCGGAAAGAATTTTCGGCCCTGTTTACTACTCTATGAAGGATCCCAAAGGTGTTGCAGGATTTATAGGACCAACTACCAAAAATGGTGGAAGGGGTGCTGCTTACCTGGGTCCAACTGATTATTTTGTGAATGGACTATGGACTAGTGACTGGGATAATGATCTTAGAAATCTTGAACCTAACATGATAAGGGACTACTTGTATGATAATCCTGCTTCGACGTATTTTGGAAAAAAAGTTAGTGAGAATCCTGGATATGTATATGATACTAAGTATTATTTCTATCCTATAATGTCAAAGACTTCACAACGGGGAGACGAACCAACTTTTCTTTACGCAACTCCGGCTGATCAAGCAATAGGTCTATTAAACGCAAGTGCATCAAAAACATACCATGACTGGTATTATGCAAGGGTAGCTGAGACTTATCTAATTCGTGCTGAAGCATATTTGGCAAAAGATATGAAACCTGAAGCTGCCAATGATATAAATACCGTGAGAGCAAGGGTAAACGCAAAACCTGTGTCTTCTAATGATGTTACAATAGATTATATTTTGGATGAAAGACTTCGTGAGTTAGCTTATGAAGAGCCCAGAATGATGACTCTAGGTAGACTTGGAAAAATATATGATAGGGTAAGGTTGTACAACAGTGGAACTGAAGGAACTACTGTTGCTCCTAGAAATAATTTATTCCCTATTCCTTACAACGAGATTGAAAGAAACACAGGAGCAGTTTTAGAACAAAATCCAGGGTATACTAATTAATCACTAAATTTATTTACAACTCTGTAGAACAGCATGTTTTGAAAAATCAAAACATGCTGTACAGAACTTTCATTACCTAAAATGAAACAATTTAAGTACATATTATTCGTATTTTCTTTTCCATTTGTACTATTTTCTCAATCAAATCCTAATGGATCAATTAAGAAAATAGATTTGAGTGGAGAGTGGAAATTTGCTACAGAAAAAAATGTTGAAGGTCTCAAAGATTGTTGGTATTCTATTCATTATAATGATAGCTCATGGCTAAAAATTCAAACGGGTAAAGGGTGGAATGAACAAGGAATAAGTCATGCAGGGTTTGGTTGGTACAGGAAAAAGATATTTGTTCCTTTAGAGAATCAAAATATTCCATTAGTACTTTATTTAGGTGAAATAATTTACGATGATGATGTTTTTTTCAATGGTCAAAAAGTCGGTGGTCTTAGTGGTCCTTATAAATATAAAAATCTGATAAACAGAGAATATGCAGTACCAACTTCATTGATAAAATATGGAGAGGAAAATGTAATTGCCATTCGTACATGGGGAATGCTTGGAAATGGAACAGAAGGTTCAAAATTTGGTTTGGCAAAAGGTCCATTTTATGCTAGTGTGAACCCAATGTCTATTATTTTGCAAAGAACCGATAAACAAAGTTCTGTTGAGTGTGACACCAGAATGTTCGACATAAGTAATGGACAGCAGAATCTTTCATTTAATATAATAAGTAAAATACAAACACCCAAATATGATAAACTTCTTAGAAATTTAAAATATTCCCTGTTTGATTATTATGATAATGAATTGATATCAGGTAATGTATCAAATTCAAAAATATCAAATGGAATTACGAAGGCTACAATACATGTAGATAAATCAATTGCACAAAAATTATATTTTACCGGTCGCTTTAAACTGATTCTCACAGGTAAGGATTCAACTGGAGCTACTCTATTTGAAAACACACAAGAGGTTGACAGACTTACTTATACTTCCCGTGATAACCTGAGTTTACCTGATACATTTAAGAATATTATTCACAATACACCTTATGGACAATTACGCTTAATTGATGAAATTGATTGTTCACTTGATGTTATGCGCGATGAACATCCTTACATGCAGAGTGGATTTGACAGTAGACAACAATTTAAAACTCCCGGTTCTCCCGTAAAGGTAAACATAAATGAAGTATTGGGTAAAAAGGTACGGGAAAGCGAACACGGTTGGTTCGCTTATCGGATTGGTCGTGGCATACTACAACCACATAAGATGTATCTTGTCAGGATAGAGTATCCTGAAGATAAACCTCGCTATTGTCCAATTGAAATACAAACTGGTGAAAGTTACATGGACATTGGCTGGAAGAATGGAATTTCTCCGGATAATCCTTACGACAATTGGCCATTAAGTGGTAAATACCAGTGGTTCGATGCAATTGTTCCTTTAGACAATATGACAGCAGGAACTTCAGGTTCTAATGGTGCAAGTTCAGAGCATGGATTTTGGATCTATTTTATGAATAAAGCAAATTCTCCCGGTTACTTTTCACTTTATAAAGGAGGTCCGGCTATTTCAAAAATCAGGCTTTATGAAATTGATACTGAAAAGAATGCACCTGTCATTATTAAACCCCAAGGGCTACCGGAACGTATTTTAACGTGCGACTGGGAACGTCAGGCACTTATTAATCCTGATGATGTAACTAAATATTGTAAATTAATGGGGTATAATGCCGTTTCGCCGGTAATCATGAAATGGCATTTTATGAATTATGCTGATCCCCTAAATGGGTATAATTCTTTTAATGTTGACAAAATGGGATATTGGGATCAATTAAATTTTGACCCGAAAACAGGTGCTAAAGAGGCAATTCCGGGGAAAACATCTGTACATTATAATTTCCTTGAAGCAACTAAAAAGTATGGAATTAATTATATACCACGTGTTGAGTTTGGTGGTTCTTTAAATCTACCTGTTTACGCCCGTGCTATTTCAGCAAATGGCAAACCTGCAAAACCGAATAGATTTGCCGAGTGGTGCAGTGATTTATTACACCCTGAAGTATATGACGATTTTAAGGTATTACTTGATTTTTTAATTAATAAAAATATTAAAAATTATCCACAAATTAAAGGTGTTATCTGGCGTATTCGTTGTGACCGTATGCCAATAAGTTATAGCGCTTATGACATTTCACTTTTCTCAAAAGAAACAAACACTATAGTTCCTGATAATCTATCCGATACCGAATTAGCTATATGGGCTTCTACTGGAGAAGTCGGAAATCAATACGCAGACTGGTGGCACAAAAAACGAGCAGATTTTCATGAGCGATTAGCGAAATTAGTTCAAAGCTATCGTCCTGATTTAAAGATGTATTATTATAATTGGGATAATGACAAGTTTTCTTTGGGAATGACCGATTTTACCGGTTGGGATTTCTTAGCACCAACTGTAAATATTGGAAAAATAAATCCTGACAGTGCAACTAATCTTTATTTAAAGAATATTGAATCAAGAAAACGACTTACTGGTAATGACTATGTACATATGATTGAAAGCGGGAAGTTTGGAGTAAAAGAGGGCACTTTGCCGCATCATGGTTTACGTCCTTATTTGTATGACAAAATTAAAGGATTTGAAGTTTTCGCACCATCAAACTCCCTTTACATGGCAGACAATGAGCAGTATCTCAATTATTTCAAAACAAAAGAAGGCGTTGCAATAAGTAATGCAGCAGTGTACGATGAGTCTTTTGCTCGTTATATAAATCCAAAGTTTGAAGCTAATGAGATGGTTCCCGGAGGCCCCGCTTTCAGTATGGCTTTGGAATTGTTAGGATATTTTCATACAGATGCAAATACACTCACTTACACTTCTTACAATTGCGCCCGTGGATTTGCCGATGCCCATCGTCGATTTGCTCAAGCCTTTTTGGCATTACCTGCAATTAATGGTGAGGTTCTGCCAAATGCAGATAAAGATGTGCGAATCAGAAGATACAATTCCAAGAATGGTATTTATGTAGGAGTTGCTTCAAAAAGTTATCAAGGTAAAATTATAAAAATTAAATTGAAAAACGTATCAGGTGAAAAACCAACAGTAATTGATCTTGTAAGAGGCAAAGCCATTAAAGCTACAAAGTCAGGAAAAACATTACAATTTGAGATTAATAGCGGTGCCATGGAACTCAATTCATTTCTAGTCAAATAAATCATTAATTTAAAGCGTCTCAATTAATTAATAATAATTATTAACAATTAAAAGAAGTATTATGAAAACAAAAACACCTTTTTTTATTCTTAATAAAATGTCTTTTATTAAGACAATTATTTGTTTTATGGCATTGTTGGGCACTTTAACCGTTCATGCTCAAACTGAGACTCCGTATGCTGTCTCAGATATTACAGAATTTACCGTGTTGATGGATCCTACACCCTGGGTAATCAAAACAAATATGCAAGTTGGGGATATTATTTACGTAGATAGAACACATTATATTAGTGCTCTTCCTCCTTTTTTTGTTGGTTCTACTTGGATTCAGACACCAGCTACAGCCAGAGCATATACGGGTACAGGCAATATTACTACATTTAAAGTTAATACACCGACAGATGTCTATGTTGCACATGTTCAGGGGATTACAATAAAGCCGGCTTGGTTATCAACTTGGTCTGAATGTCCAAAAGGGGATAATAATGATTTTTGTCTGAAAATTCAAACGACAGGCGATATTTGTTGGTTTTATAAGAAATCATTTCCTGCCGGAAGTACTGTTGAACTTGGTCAAAACGGTAGCACTACAAGATCTCCTTATACGGTAATCATTAAAAAAACTCCAATTAGCGGATTAAGTACACTAGGATCAACACCTTTCTTATCAGTCATAAACAAATCAATCTATTGCTTGGAGACAGGATTGTTTCAAATTTATGATTTATCAGGAACATTGGTACTTCAGGCTAAAGATATGAACAAAGTAAATACAAATTTATCTTCAGGGTTATACCTGGTTCGATTTACCAGAACTAATGGAAGTTCTACAAGTATAAAAGTATCAATTAAATAATAATTTCAAATCAACAAACCACTTTATTAATTAACAATTAAAATTTGTATCATGAAAAAAATTAACTTTTTGGTTTTATTCTTCGCTCTGGTATTTATGTCTACTCAGGCACAGAATGTTTATTATGTAACTGCCGAAGCTGATGGAACAGCTGATGGTAGTAGTTGGGCATATGCAACTTCTCTCGAAGCAGCTATAGCCAAAACAACAAGTACAAGTACTGATATTATCCTCGTGAAAAAAGGAACGTATACAGCTCCTTCGGCAGCTCAAACGACAGTTAGTGGTTCGATTTCAGGGTTGGGATATTTATTTGATGTAAAAAACGATGTTACCCTTTACGGAAATTGCGAAGGAACAGAATCTGAAACCAACTTACCAACTGTAAATGAGAACACAACTATTGGAACATTTTTGAATGCTCCGGTAGATGAAAGCAATGCCGCTTTGGGAAGAGTAATCACGATTTATAAATGTACTGTTAAGTTCATTGGATTTGATATTTCTGGTGGAGATGCAAGCAAAAATTCTTCAACCGCTGCTTATGGTGCAGGTAAATATGGTGGAGCCGTTCACATAAAAGGAAAAGGCACTTTGAGATATTGTAAAGTTCACGGTGCAACAGCCCAAAATGGAGGTGGCGTTTATCTTGAAGCATATACAGCACCAATTACACCTGCGACTATTGAGTATTGTGAAATATATGGAAACACTTCTACCGGTACCACTTCAGGTTCATATGGCGGTGGAGGTATATATATAATGGGGTCAAGTCCAGAAGTAGATGTTAATAATTGTATAATTCGGGACAATACTGCCGTTAGAGCCGGCGGTGTATTTATATATAACGCTAGTGCCACCAAAATTACTTCAATTAGTAATAGTATAATTAAAAATAATACCGGTACTACAGCACACGGAGGTTTTCAATTTTACAAGTACGGGAATATTGTTAACTGCCTTATCTCTGCCAATACCGGTGCATCTGGTACTGGTGGCGCATCTTTAGGATCAGCTACTCAGGTCATTAACTCAACGATTGTGAATAATACTGTTTCTTCCAATAATGCCAGTGATGCTGGCGGTGTTGCTGTAGCGACAGGATCTTTGAAAAATTGTATTATATGGGGAAACACAGTAAATAATGGTGGAACAAATATGGATTTGCGACTGGCATCACACAATATCACTTCAACTTCCGTAAGTACTGTTACAAATTCCTGCTACAATGTTGCTTCTGTCAGCTCAACCAGTGATACCTATCAACCGATTCTTACAAATAGTATTATAGCAGCTGATCCATTATTTACTTCAGCAATCGATTTTTCATTGACTACTTCAAGTCCATGCAAAAATACAGGGGACAATACGGCTTATGATACAAATTTATATCCGTCTGTAGATTTGAATAATCATACCCGTATAGTAACAACAACAATTGATATGGGTGCATATGAATTTTCACCAACAACCGGTATTTCATCAACTATTTCTAAAGAATCAAATATTCTTAGTATCGGAAAAGGTTCATTAATTGTGAAATCAAAAGGTAATGTTGCTATATACGATGTTACCGGAAAAATGGTATCTAAAAAAGAGAGTGCCGGTTCAACAAATTTCTCATTGAATTCAGGAATTTATCTTGTAAATGTTTCGGGAACGACTTATAAAATTATAGTCCAATAGTTTATAACAGCTGAATTTTTTAACCCGGAAACTACTCTTCTTTTTAAAATTGTAGTTTCCGGAATATTAGCATTTCAAATAAATTATTTAGTTAATTAAAACCTTGAATTATATATCATGAAAAAAATCAACTTTTTGTTTATATTCTTCGTTCTGGCATTTATGTCTGCTCAGGCGCAGAACGTTTATTATGTTTCTTCAGAAGCCGATGGTTCTGCGGATGGCTTAAGTTGGGCAACAACTACTAGTCTCGATGCTGCAATTGCTAAAACAACAAGCGCAAGTACTGATATTATATTTGTAAAAAATGGAACGTATACAGCTCCTTCAGCCGAACAATCCACGTCAACCGGTTCTTCTATTTCCGGTTTAGGTTATTTAATTGACTCTAAAAATGATGTTACCATTTATGGTAATTGCGATGGCACTGAATCAACAACCAACCTGCCAATTGTTGAGCAAAATACAGCTATTCAAACATATCTGCAAGCACCTGTTGATGGAACCGGAGCTTTGGGAAGGGTAATTACAATTTATAAAAGTAATGTTACCTTCATTGGATTCGATATCTCCGGTGGTGATGCTGCTAAAGTTAGTTCTACAAATTCATTTGGGCAACAACTATATGGCGGTTCTGTATGGATAAACGGAAAGGGCACCTTGAAATATTGTAAAGTTCATGGTGGAACAGCAACAAAAGGAGGTGGAGGTGTTTATCTTTCGATAAATGGAGCTTATACTCCTGCTACTTTGGATGATTGTGAAATATACAGTAATATTGTAACTAACGATGTAACTAACGCCGGAGGAGGAGGAGTATACGTCTCAGGAACTGATGTTTATGTCAATAATAGCACCATTAGAAATAATTCGTCAGCGAGAGCTGGTGGAATATATATAAGTATGTCTGCAACTCCAGCTACATCATTAATTAGCAACTCTATAATAAGAGACAACACTGTTACTGCGACTTCAAGTACAGCTCCTGGTGGTGTCCAGTTTTATAAATATGGAACTATTGTAAATTGCTTAATTTCTGGTAATACAGGTTATACAGTTGGTGGTGTTGCTTTAGGATCTGCATCTTCAGTTATTAATTCTACAATAGTGAACAATACAGTAACTTCAAACGGTGCCAGTGATGCCGGTGGTATTGCTGTAGCTGCAGGTACTGTGAAGAATTGTATTATTTGGGGAAATACTAAAAACAGTGGAGCAACAAACATCGATTTACGACTTGCATCGAGTGGCACACTTCAAGCAAATGCAAGTACCGTTACAAATTCCTGTTACAACGTAGCATCTGTAAGTACAGCTACTTATATGCCTGTTCTTACAAATAGTATTATAGCAACCGACCCATTATTTACAAACGCTTCGGTAAGCGATTTTTCATTGACTACTTCAAGTCCTTGCAAAAATACAGGGGACAATGCGGCTTATGATACAAATTTATATCCGTCTGTAGATTTGAATAACCTTACCCGAATTGTATCAACCATTGATATGGGAGCTTATGAAACTTTAACATCAACAGGTATTTCATCAACTATCTCTAAAGAATCAGATATTTTCAGTATTGGAAAAGGTTCATTGATTGTAAAATCCAAAGGGAAAGTTGCTATATACGATGTTACCGGTAAAATGGTATCTAAAAAAGAGAGTACCGGTTCAACAAATTTCTCATTGAATTCAGGAATTTATCTTGTAAATGTTTCAGGAACGACTTATAAAATTATAGTCCAATAGTTTATAATAGCTGAATTTTTTAACATGGGAACTACTCTTTTTTTTAAAATTGTAGTTTCCGGAATATCAGCATTTTAAATCAATTATTTAATCAAATATCACCTTGAATTATATATCATGAAAAAAATCAACTTTTTGTTTTTATTCTTCGTTCTGGCATTTATGTCTGCTCAGGCGCAGAACGTTTATTATGTTTCTTCAGAAGCCGATGGTTCTGCGGATGGCTTAAGTTGGGCAACAACTACTAGTCTCGATGCTGCAATTGCTAAAACAACAAGCGCAAGTACTGATATTATATTTGTAAAAAATGGAACGTATACAGCTCCTTCAGCCGAACAATCCACATCAACCGGTTCTTCTATTTCCGGTTTAGGCTATTTAATCGACACGAAAAATGATGTTACTATTTATGGTAACTGTGAAGGGACGGAATCAGCAACAAACCTGCCAACAATTGATCAAAATACAACTATTCAAACATATCTGCAAGCACCTGTTGATGGAACCGGAACGTTGGGACGAGTTATTTCAATTTATAAAAGTAATGTTACGTTCATTGGATTCGATATTTCCGGCGGCGATGCTTCTAAAGTAAGTTCTACAAATTCTTTTGGAAATGGAACGAATGGCGGTTCTGTATGGATAAACGGAAAGGTCACCTTGAAATATTGTAAAGTTCATGGCGGAACAGCAACTCAAGCGGGTGGCGGTGTTTTTCTTTCGATAAATGGAGCCTATACGCCTACTACTCTAGATGGATGCGAAATATACAGCAATTCTGTTACTGCCGACGTAGCTAACAAAGGTGGAGGTGGCATATATATTTCCGGTACAGATGTATTTGTCAAAAATAGCACCATTAGAAACAATATAGCAGCGAGAGCTGGCGGAATATATGTTTACATGACTGCAACTCCTGCTACTTCATTAATTAGCAATTGTATTATAAAAGACAATACAGTTACTGCGACTTCAAGTACAGCTCCGGGGGGAATACAATTTAATAAATACGGAACTATTGTAAATAGCTTAATTACTGGCAATACCGGTTATACAGTTGGTGGTGTTTCTTTAGGATCTGTTTCTCAAATTATCAACTCTACAATAGTAAATAACACTGTTACTTCAAACGGTTCAAGTGATGCAGGTGGTATTGCTGTAGCTGCAGGCACTGTGAGAAATTGTATTATCTGGGGAAATACAAAAAATAGTGGTGCAACAAACATCGATTTACGACTCGCATCGAGTGGGACACTTCAAGCTAATGCAAGTACTGTTACGAATTCCTGTTACAACGTTGCATCTGTAAGTACAGCTACTTATATGCCTGTTCTTACAAATAGTATTATAGCTACCGACCCATTATTTACAAACGCTTCAGTAAACGATTTTACGCTGGCTTCTTCAAGTCCATGTAAAAATACAGGAGACAATACAGCTTATGATAACACATCTTTCCCAAAAGATTTAAATAATGATATTCGTATCATAAATTCAACCATCGATATGGGTGCGTATGAATATTTTTCGACCCAAACAATAAGCTCTACAACAAATACGTCGGATATTACAGACGCTAATACTTATGGTATTAGTATTACTGCTCAAAATGAATTGGTTGTAGATAATACCAAAACATTTAATTATATTACTGCAGCACCTACTAGTAAACTGACTATAAATAATGGTGCAAGTTTGACTACTGGCACCATTGATTTACAAAGTGATGCAACTGGTTCAGCCACATTTGTAAACAGCGGAACATCTACAATAACTTCTGCTAACGTACAACAACATTTGACTGCCGGTCGCAACTGGTATATATCCTCACCTATTATTTATGCAAAAGGCTCTGCACTTAATTTAGGCAGCTCAGTTCAATATTGGGATGAACCAAGTGCTTCGTGGCAAGTACTTCCTACTGGTAATACCTTAACTCCTACCAAAGGCTATATATCAGTTGGCACTGTAGAGCCTTCTGCGACTGGAAATGTTACTTTCAGCGGGACATTGAACGATGGGAATCAATCGGTTTCACTTACTCGTACTGGTTCTGGAATTTCTGCCGGATTTAATTTGGTGGGAAATCCATATCCTTCTTACCTAAATGCAATGTCTGCCATCACTGCTGCGAATGATGCAGCCAGTCCAACCACTATTGTTGAACCAACTATTTGGTACAGAACAAAGGGAACATCTGCATATTACTTTGAAACAATAAACACTACAACCGGAATTGGAACTAATAATAGTAACACGGGAACTGTAACTGGATATATACCCCCTATGCAGGCTTTTTGGGTACGCGTGGCTGCTGGACAAACCGATGCAACGTTAAATTTCACAAACAATCTGCGCTCTCACAGTAAAACAGCCATCGAAACCGGAACAGTAGCGACCACACCGTTGAAGGTGTCATCTGTGAATAAAGATATTCAGAAATTATTGAGGTTACGTGTAAGCAATGGAACTACTAATGATGAAGCTATTGTAGTTTTCAATCCAAATGCAAGTAATGAATTAGACATATACGATTCCAAAAAAAGGAGCAATAACAATGCTGCTATTCCGGAAATCTATACATATCTAGACAGCACTAAATTAACGATAAATGGTCTGAAATCTATTGAATCAGTAAATGAAATACCATTGGGTTTTACGACCGGACAATCTGGTTCATTCAGTATCAAAGCATCTAAAGTTACAAATTTCGATGTAGGTACACAGATTATACTGAAGGATAAATTGCTTGGAATAGAACAAGATATAACTAATGGGACAGACTATGTTTATACATCTGAAGTTGTTTCCACAAATAGTCGTTTTAGCTTAATATTTAAAACGGCAAGTTCAACTACAGCTTTGAATAATACTGAAGGCGATCAAGTAATCTTGATTTACAAGAATGCAAATAACCAGATTTCAGTTAAATGCATAGGAGATATAGAAGATGCTTTTTTATCAATTTACAACGCATTAGGTCAAAAATTAATGACAAAGGATATTACAAGCACTACTACTGTTATTAGTTCTATTTTTACTTCAGGAGTTTATGTTGTAAATGTAAATAATGCTGGAAAAAGTGTAACTCGAAAATTAATACTTAACTAAAATCTAATTCTCTTCTCTTTGGAGAGAGGGACTTGGAAAATATAATCGAACAAAAACATGGAAACAACTAATAAAAATACTCAAAAACTTACATATAGTCCGCCTCAAATTGAGCGAATTAAACTGGACAATGATATCTCCCTTCAGTTAGAATCTGAGGCACCTCCTTTAGGTCCGGGTGAATCAATTGGAGCACTAAAGTATAACAATAACGATCCGTTTAAACAACAGCAGGTTTAATTTCTTTTTCTATGATGCTAAAAATAATAGTAAAAATATAAACCAGAAATTGACTCAAACTACAATTAACAAGTATATCTCAATTATTTTATTTATAAACAATTAAAAATTAATTTATTATGAAAACAAAAAACTCTTTTTTTCTTCGAAACAAAATGTCTTTAGTTAAGACAGCAATTTGTTCCTTTATGTTATTAGGCACAATGCTTGTGTCAGCTCAGGGCTATCCGGCAGCTGATATTACAGACTTAACAGTTCTTGGTCACACAACTCCGTGGTCGGTTCAAACAAATCTTCAGGTAGGAAATAAACTTTTCGAAGATCGTACTTATACAGTTGAGTCAGTTAATTCATTCTTCAAAGGTTCAACTTGGATCAGAACTGCAAATGATGCTAAGTCCTATCTAGGAAGTAATCCTTTAGCAACTTTTGTTGCTAAAAGTGCCATAGTTGTATATATTGGCCATGACCAAGGACTCACTGCCAAACCAGACTGGTTAACATCTACATGGGATGAATGTCCAAGAGGAGATAATAATGATTTTAATATGATATCGGGTGGAGGTTTAACTACATACTGGTTCTATAAAAAATCATTTTCTGCAGGAAGTACGGTTGAATTAGGAACAGATGGAGGTACTAAAAGATCAATGTACATCATAATAGTTAAAACAGGAACTACTGGAATTGAAGATGTAAATTCATTAGAATTTGTTACAATATCCGGAAAGTCAATTATCAGCACTCAAACAGGAAGTTTTAAAGTTTATAATTTAACAGGAGAATTGTTATTGAGCAAATTAAATGTTAGCAGAGTAGATACAAATCTTTCTTCAGGTCTTTATATATTACAATTTACAGGAGTAGATGGTATAAGTTCTTCTAAGAAAATAATGATAAAATAAATATTAGCTTATTTATAACTTCAATTGCACGCCTTACAAAATGCAAAAAAATCTAAAATCAATTAATCACGGGATAAAGAGAATTCTCTTTATCCCAGTGATGTTGTGTTTTTTCGCACTAAACACAAATGGTCAGTCACAGAAAGTAATGCACATATCATTTGACGATGTTCATTATGTTTTGCAAAATCTAACGGTAAACAAAAATACTTATCAAAGTATTTTTGAAAATCCGATGTTGAATAAACTTAAACTATTCCATGATACGTATGGTGCTGTTTTTAGTTTATATTGTTTCGATGAGTTTGAACTGGCGGTGGGTAATGTGTGGAGAATAGAAGCATTACCAACAGCTTTTGCTCATGAGTTTGTACAGAATTCTTCGTGGCTAAAGCTTGGATTCCATAGTAGAGGTACTGCAACTGGTTCTGCAGAATATAATATTAGTTATTATAATACTTTTACTACAGTGATGCCGGATATTGAAGGCCGTGCAAATTGTTTCGATTTGATTCCAAGATTGCATGGTTTTGCCGGTTCGCTGGATTTTTGTAAAAGTTTAAAGAATGCAAATCCCGGATTAATCGGATTTCTTAGTGCTGATGACACAAGAGCCAGCTACTATTTAAATACAACTCAAAGTAGTTATATTAATTCTAATGATAGCCTGCATGACTTAACAAATGATTTGTATTTCTTTAGGACAGAGAAGAGATTGGAAAGCGTTTCTAACATCACTACATTTCTTGCCCAATATCTGAATCCTGCGTACGCTAGCCAAGCCAATGTTATGGTCATTTTTACTCATGAAAATCAGCTCTACAGCCATTATAGTGGCTTAAATACAACTAATGGAATGCTTACAAAAATTGATGGTTGTATTAAATGGGCTGTGGCTAATAATTATAAATTTGATTATCCGATGAATATAATTAAAAAAGCACCTACATCTGTTAATGCAATAGGAATTTCAGATTATATTTCAATTAAGGGAAATACTATTTGTTCTTCTGAAATCGGATCATTTAAAGTTTTCAATTTGTCTGGTGCGCTTGTGTTTCAGCAAGAAAACGTTTTGAGCATCGATACCAATCTATCTTCCGGAATATATGCTTTGCAGTTTATGGGACTTGATGGAGGTCGTACTTTTAAAAAATTTATTATCAAATAAATTTAAATATATTATCGATAACCAAAACTGTGGTCGAACAACAGAAAACCCTAAATAAGTAAATAAATTCAAAACATTAATTTTAACTCTTAAGATCATGCAATTCAACTCATAGTCCTTAATTTACTAATAATATAAATCTCATATCATGAAACAATTACTATATATTACAATACGTAAGTACATGAATATTACCTTTGGCTCTAAAGCTGCTGACCGGACAATCAATCTTCGTAAAAAAAGCATAGTTTGGGCTTCATTAATTTTATTTGTTTTTTCACTAAATGCACAGAATCCACCACAAAAGATAATGCATTTTTCATTTGATGATTCTTATAATTTTTTGATTGATTTAAAAGCGAAAAAAAACTCGTATAAAAGTATTTTTGAAAATCCCCTTTTGGGAAAACTAAAGTCTTATCACGACACATATGGAGCTGTTTTTAGCTTGTATTGTTTTACATATAGCCCTGGCGCAGCCTGGAATATTGAGCCATTACCTATTGCATTTGCAGAGGAACTGGTAAAAAATTCAGATTGGCTGAAACTTGGTTTTCATGGTAAAAATAGTGGGTACTCTGCTGCAGATTGGAGAGTTCAATACTACTACGATTTTCAAAAGGTACTTCCTGATATTGAAGGACGTGAGAAATGTTTCGATTTAGTTCCAAGATTGTCTTCTTTCGGTGTAAATTCTACTTTGGTGTATTGTGATTCTTTAAGAGATGCAACTCCGGGATTATTAGGTTTCCTTACAGCAGATGATACTAGAAATAGTTATTATTTAAATACTGATCAAAGCTATTATATTAACCATAATGACAGTTTATACGATGCTGAAAATAAATTGTATTTTTTCAGATCAGAATGGAGATTGGAAGGCGTCAAAAGTATGGTCCCATTTCTTGCCCAGTACCTGACTCCTACCTACGCAAATAGATGTAACGTTATGCCTATTTTTACTCATGAGTATGGCGTCTACAATTCTAAATTAGGCTTGCTAGACAAGGGATTGTTTCAAAAAATAGATACTTGTATAACTTGGGCGATACAAAACAATTATAAATTCGACTACCCGATGAATATTGTTAAGAAAAGAATTTCAACTGGAATCAATTCATCCGTGATCAATTCTGATTTTATAATAGTAAGAGGGAAAACGATTAGTTCAAAAAAAATTGGATCGTTTAACATTTTCAATATGTCTGGTGCGTTAGTGCTACAACAAAAAAACGTTTCAAGCATTAATACCAATCTATCTTCCGGAATATATGCTTTACAGTTTATTGGAATTGATGGAGGTAGTATGTTTGAAAAAATTATAATAAAGTAAATAATACTCCAAAATCAATATCATATTATGAAACAATTACTACCTATCACAAAACATAAATATACGTATATTACTTTTAACCTCAAAGCGGATAGTTGGACTATCAATCTTTGTAAAAAATGTATAGTTTGGCTTTATTTATTCGTCTTTATTTTTTCTTTAAATGCGCAAAATTCAACACAGAAAATAATGCATTTGTCGTTTGACGATTCCTACTATTTTATGATGGATTTGACAAAAAAAACAACAAACTACAATAGTATTTTTGAAAACCCATTTTTGCGGAAACTAAAGTCTTTTCACGATACCTATGGAGCTGTTTTTAGTCTTTATTGCTACACTTATAGCCCTGGCGCTAATTGGTATATATCACCTCTTAAGACAACATATGCGCAAGAATTTATCGATAACTCCTATTGGTTGAAGCTTGGATTTCACAACAGAAACAGCAAATATGCAACTGAAGATTGGCAAGTTCGATATTATGAAGATTTTCTTTCGGTAATTCCTGAAATGGAAGGGCGTTCGAAATGTTTTGATCTGGTTCCGAGATTGCATACTTTCGGGTTGAATACTACCTCTGCTTTTCTTGACTCTTTAAAAAACCATGCAGATATTGGACTTAAAGGTTTTCTCTTTGCTGATGATGGCAGGGTTAGTTATTGTTTGACGAAAGATCAATCTGACTATCTCAAAAAGAACGACTCTTTGTACGATGCCGCCAGCGAATTATATTATTTTACCACGGAAACCCGATTGGAATCTGTTAAAGATTCTGTTGCATTCCTAGCTCAGTTTTTGACATCGGCTTATGCAAGTCGGGCTGACATTCTTCCGATTTTTACGCACGAACACATGCTGTCAAATCTTAATGGTACATTGCGTCCCGAAAAGGATTACTTGTTCGGCAGGATGGAAGCCTGCATTAAATGGGCGATAGCAAACAACTACAAATTCGACTATCCTATGAATCTAATTCCCTACAAAACTCCAACAGGGAATAAATCGTTGAGTGCGGATACAGACATTATCTCAGTTAAAGGAAACACAATTTCTACCAAAACAATAGGGAATTTTCAAATTTTCAATACTTCTGGTATCCTTTTATATCGAAAAGAAAATGTATCAAGTATTAAAGCAAAGTTATCACGTGGAATATATATTGTTAATTTTAAGGGGAATGATGGTATTCATGCCAAAGAAAAGATTGTGATTTAACATATAAAGTCGATCAGTTCTTTATCAGCATTCTTAAAATGTTACTTTACCTAAAATATTATATATCTAAATGATATCCTTTAAAAACAAACTGATTCTGTTATTTTGTCTATCCCCTTTAATTTCATACGCAATAGGCGGAAGGGATGGCAAAACGAATAACCCATCTTACACAAATTGGGTCGATCCTTTTATAGGTGTAGAAATTGGGAATACCTTACCAGGTCCACAATTACCCTTTGGACTAGTACGCTTAGGTCCTGATGCTGCACCTCCTAATAATACGACTGGATATCGTTCTGACAAATCAATACGCGGTTTTAGCCACAACCATTTAAGTGGAACAGGTGGAGGTGCACGTTATGGGAATATCTTGATAATCCCTCAAATAGGAAATTTAAATTTGAATCCGGTTCCATCAAAATATAATGAATATGCTAAACCTGGTTTTTATACAGTTACATTACATGACAAAGCTGGAGACGTTCAGTGTGAGCTAACTGCTGGCAATAGAGTGGGAATGCATCGATATACTTTTTTTAAATTGAATAACGATGAAACCTTACTGTTAAATTATTCTCAGGAGGATACAATTCATGCCAATATCTTGCTAGATGCATCTTCTATCATAAATATGGTGGAAGCAGAGCAAACTCAAAATACGGAGGCAGCTGTTTCAATAGTCTCCGATCATCAAATAGAAGGTTCTGCAGGATTTAAAGGAGGATGGGGAGGTGAAAATCCATATAAAGTTTATTTTGTCGCTACTTTTGACAGACCGTTTTCATCTCACGGAACATGGAAAAATAATATTATATTTAATAATGTTTCAAATCAAAGTGGAACTAACACTGGTGCATTTGTTGAATTCATTCTCAAGCAAAAAGAACAGGTTCAAGTAAAGGTTGCAATTTCGTATGTAAGTTTAGAGAATGCGCATAGAAATATGAAAGAAGTTCAGGGATGGGATTTTGCCAAAGTTAGAAATAATGCAGACAAAGTCTGGAACGACTATCTGAATCTAATAGAGGTCGAAGGTGGTACCCCCGAAATGAAAACCGTATTCTATACGGCTTTATATCATACTTTCTCTATGCCCTCTTATTTAGGTATCGACGATGAAAATCCAATGTGGAAATCGGGGAAACCGCATTTCTGGGATTTTTACACTTTATGGGATACCTATCGAACTGTTATGCCCCTTTACACATTAATCAAACCCGAGAAGCAATCTGCCATCATACAGTGCCTGCTTGATATTTATAAGCAAAAAGGATGGATACCCGATGCATGGACCGCTGGAGATTACGCTTATGTACAGGGAGGGACAAGTGCTGATGTCGTAATTGCCGATGCAGTACTTAAAGGGCTAAAAGGTTTTGATGTTAAGGGAGCGTATGAAGCCATAAAAAAGAATGCCGATTCGGTGTCTGATAATCCGTATAAATATGGACGCTATCAAGAAGAATATAGCAGATTTGGCTATCTATCCTCAAACATAAAAAATGGCAGTTCCCGTACCTTGGAATATGCTTACAATGATTTTTGTATAGCTCAGGTTGCAAAAACTCTATGGAAGGAGGATGACTATCATAAATATCTGAAACAATCCTATAGCTCGCTGAATTTATTCAATCCCGACACAAAATTCTTCTGGTCAAAAGATACAATAGGGAAATGGATACCGGGTTTTTCTCCCACTTTCAGAAGACCGGATTATTGGAATGGACCGTATTTTTACGAAGGTACGCCATGGAATTACAGCACCTATTTCCCTCATGACATGAAATTACTTATTTCAAAACATGGCAGTAACTCAAATTTCATTGTTTTTTTGGATACATTATTTAACGGTAAGCATTATGAAATGGGAAATGAGCCCGGTTTTTTAACTCCTTATCTTTATCATTATGCAGGAAGACCGGATAAATCATTTAAGCAGGTTCGTGAACTATTAGGCGATTATAAAGTTGGGCGATTGGGATTACCTGGTCAGGATGATTCAGGAGCTATGTCTGCATGGTATATCTTCGGTTCAATGGGGTTTTTCCCTGTTGCTGGACAGGATGTATATTTAATAGGTAGTCCATTATTTACAAAATCTACTGTGAAACTAGGTTTCGGCAAAACTTTTACAATTATTGCTAAAAACACGAATAATCAAAATTTATATGTGCAATCAGCTAAACTTAATGGTAAAAAATGGGATAAATGTTGGTTTATACACAAAGATATTATTAACGGTGGTGAACTTGTATTGGAAATGGGAACAATACCATCAGAATGGGGAACGAAGGTACCACCGCCATCTATATCTGACTTAAAATAATTTGAAAAATACTAATAAGATTAAAAACAACTAATTAAATTTAAAATATATGAAAAGCTTCAAATCAACATGGCTGATTTCTAAAACAATTGGCTTCAATAAATTAAAGCATATGAATCCATTCAACAGGACTCGATTGGTAATCCGATTCGTTTTAGTGTTAAATTGCATATTTATTTTATCCTTAACGGAAAATAATTTATTTGCAAGTCAACCTAATAATGCCCCGAAGTCTGTTCAAGTAACCGCATTAAGTCCTTGGACAACTACTCTTAATACGAATTGGCTTTTTATCACCGACACCCTCGAACAAGGCATGACAGGTGGTTGGTATACCGAAAACTTAAATGACACCGGTTGGAAAACACTAAAATCAGGTTTGTCATGGGAAAAGCAGAATATATTTCACCGAGGCTGGGGTTGGTACAGGCAAAAGATTAGTATTCCAGCGGGTTATGAAGGAATACCTCTTGTCTTAAAATTAGGTAATACGAAATCTGATGATGATGTTTTTGTGAACGGAGTACGTGTGGGAGGTATTAAAAGCGAGTATAAATACACTAATATGATGGAAAGATCATATACAGTACCCGCTTCTCTTGTTCATTACGGTCAAACAAATACTATTGCTGTTCGTGTATGGGGTGGAAATCTTTCTTTTATAGGAAGTAACAGCGGTCTCGCATCTGGAACATTTAGCGCGGAACTTAATCCTTACAGTCTTTTAGCTGGAGATGTTGATCAAGCTGAATCAACATACCAACATATTAATTTATTCGATTTTAGCGATCGTCAAAAAGGGAAACCATTCAAACTGAAATTCAGTTTTCCAAAATCAACGTTCGACCAGGGAGCTGCTAAATTGAAATATTCAATAAAGGACTACTATAACGCTTTAATAGCTACAAGTACCGTGTCTATATCATCGGCTCCTGATGGCAGTTGCTATGCAATAGTGCCCGTTGATTCTTCTACTGCACGATCAATTTATTTAAAAGGACGTTTTGTTGCAATCCAAACAATATTAAACAGTTCCGGTGCAACATTATCTACGATAACAGAATCGATAGATTATCTGTCATTTGCAAAACGCGACACTTTAGCTTTACCAACTTTGGGCGTTAAATTTGAAGAGACTTCTTATGGCACTCTTAAATTAATAGATGAAATTGATTGTTCTACCGCATTTTCAAATGAAGTTCATGGTTATTTGCAAAGTAGCTTCAATAATAAAACACAATGGTATAATACGCCTGGTTGTGGTGTAACAATAAATGTAAATGAGATACTCGGGAAGAAAGCAAGGGAACTTAACAATGGTTGGTTTGCTTATAAAATTGGACGTGGAAAACTTAGTCCTCGGAAAACATATTTGTTGAGAATTGAATATCCTGAAGATAAACCACGATATTGTCCTATTGAAATTCAGATAGGGCAAAATTATATGGATGCAGGCTGGCGAAGTGGCGTTGGAATCGAGAACGATCCGTATGAAAACTGGCCGTTAAGTAATTCGTGGCAATACTATGATGTTATTGTTCCACTTGATAATGAGACACTTGGTGCTGGTGGTACTGGTAGTGCTTCTGCCGAAAATGGTTTTTGGGTATATTTTATGAACAAATTGAATGGTACTTACTTTTCTATGTATCAGGGTGGGCCGGCTATCGCAAGTATGAAGCTATATGAAATTGATCCTCAAACAAATTCACCGGTTGTCAATAAACCGTCGGCTAATCTGCCTCAAAGAACCCTTATGTTCGACTGGGAGAGACAGGCTGACCAAGAACCTGCCGACCTTGTAAATTATGCAAAATTGATGGGCTATAATGCCATTTCACCAATAATTCTTAAATGGGCTACAACAAATTACAGTGACCCGATATTGGGATATACATCATGTAATATTGATAGGCAAAATTACTGGACTAGAAAAGAGTTTATTGATCCATATACTGCAAAACGGGGAGAAACTCCAGTCCCGGGCAAAGAATCGGTGTTTAATAGATACCTTGCCGCCACCAAAGGATCGGGGATTAATTTCGTTCCAAGGGTAGAATATGGAGGATCTGCAGCTCTTTCTTGGTCAGCCCATGCTACAGCCATTAATGGTACGCCATCCGTTCCTAATAGATTTAATGCTTGGTGCTCTGACCTATTAGATCCTTTGACATTCACTGATATGAAAAATCTTGTTGAACATCTTTTTAAACCATATGTTAATGAAAACCCTCAATTGACAGGAATGTTATGGAGAATTCGATGTGATATGATGCCTATCAGCTATAGCGATACAGATGTAGCATTATATAACAGTGAAATGGGTACTTCAGTAACTCGTTCTATTTTATCGTCAAAATCCAGTGAGAAAAATAAATATGCAGACTGGTGGCATATAAAACGGAGAGACTTTCATGCTAAACTTGTTGATTTATTGAAGAGTTACCGCTCAGATTTAAAATTGTATTATTACAATTGGGATGAAGATAAATTTAGCATGATTTTAAAAGATAGGAATTCCGGCGATTTTTATGCAAATTTAAGTGGTAAAAGTACATATGAAACAGATATAACTAATCGTAATAATATTACAACTAGTCAATATTTGGATGTAATAAAGTCGGGAAATTTTTTGGCAACTGCAGGTGTCAATTCTCCTGATTATGGGTTAAGACCATCTCTTTACAGTAATGTATCAGGAATAGAATTACTTGCACCCGCCAATATCCTTCATTTAGCCAATAACTCTGATTATTTAAATTACTTCAAAACAGCAGATGGGGTTTCAGTAAGCAATTGCGTTTCATATGACGAAATACATGCCAGGAGTATCAACCCTAAATACGAAGGGCAGTCTATGACCCCGGGAGGACCGGTTTACAGTATGGCGCTTGAATTATTGGATTACTTTCATGCTGATGCTCGGACATTAACATTCACAGCATACACTTATGGTAGGGGATTTGCAAATGCTCACAGACGTTTTGCACAGGCTTTTCTTGCGCTACCGGCTATAAAAGGAAATGTTATTGATAGCTCGGATGTGGATGTAAAAGTGAGGGCATATAAAACTAGCACTGAAACTTATATTGGAGTTGCAAACAAAGCATATACACCCAAAACAATCACTGTAAAAATTCCCATTACTAGTGGACAAGAAAATATGACTGTTAAGAATCTTGTAACTGGCAATAACGTATCATTTACTATCGCTGATAATCAACTGCAGTTTGAAGTAAATAGCGGTCCTGTAGAGCTGAATTCTTATTTATTAAATGCATCAACAGGGTTAAAACCCACTGAAAATTCACCATCAATAGTTATTTTTCCAAATCCTGTCGAAGAAAATCTAAATATTAAATTAGATAACAGTTCGACTGGCAATATTAATGTGACAATATTTGACATGTTTGGGAAAGTGATTTTGAAGGATGTATATAATAATACGAATCAAATAAATATGAATGTTGCGAAATTACTTAAGGGAACATTTATATGTAGAGTAGCAACTTCGAATCAAACAGTGAATCTGAAATTTGTAAAGTAATCAAATTCTAATTTTAAACAACCTGAATGTAAGAGTCTAATATGATTAACAGATGAAGCAAATTAGTTTATTTTTTCTTTCAATATTATTTACCTGCAATATAGTTGCACAAAATACTACTACAGGTAATTTGATTTTACCATCAATATTTTCTGATAATATAGTTCTGCAAAGAGAAGCTCCTATCCCTATTTGGGGTACGGCTTCTCCCGGACAGAGAGTTTTGGTTATATTTAAAACACAAAAGAAATTTACTACAGCGGATAATAAAGGAAACTGGATGTTACGTCTATCTCCTGTAAAAGCAGGAGGTCCTTATAATATTACAATTATTGCTTGCGATACTATAATGATTAAGAATGTACTAATAGGCGATGTTTGGGTAGCTTCGGGACAGTCTAATATGGAAATGCCCATTGCTCCGAATAAATATTTTACAGGTATTCAAAATTATAAAGAAGAAGTATCAGCTGCAAATGATTCACTGTTACGAATTTTCTCTGTTCAGAAAAACTCTGTAGTCGAAAAGCCTCAAACTCAAATGAAAGGCCAATGGATGGAGGCTAATCCTGCAAATGCCGGAAAATTTTCAGCTGTTAGTTATTTCTTTGGAAAGAATATAAGAAAAAAATTAAGAATTCCGATTGGAATAATACATACTTCGTGGGGTGCGAGTCCTGCTCAGGCATGGACAAGTGCTAAAGTATTATCTAGCGATCCTGATTTTCAAAAAGTAGTAACCGATTGGAAAAAGTTAGATGATGAATATCTGGCTAAGGTTGCGATTTATAAAAAGGATTCCGCAGATTGTGCAAAGAAAATTCAGAATGGAGACACGAGTTTATTGAAAAGTTTGTCTAAAGCTCCTACATACCCGATTTTACTTCAAAAACGACCAGCAACTCTATACAATGGAATGCTGTTTCCTTTGATTCCATATGCAATAAAAGGAGTAATTTGGTATCAGGGCGAAGGAAATGAAAGTAATCCGAAATTATACGATAAGCTCTTCCCAGCCATGATTACCAACTGGAGAAATGATTGGGGGCAAGGGATTTTTCCTTTTTTATTCGTGCAATTGGCCGGCTTTAAAAAACTTCAAACCGAACCATCTGAAGGAGGGTGGGCAAGATTAAGAGAAGCGCAAACAAAAGCTCTTAAGTTGCCGAATACAGGGATGATAACAGCGGTAGATATTGGCGATGAAAAAGATGTTCATCCGAAGAACAAACAAGAAGTTGGATATCGGTTGGCTCAATGTGCTTTGGGAAAAGTTTACAAACGTAAAGTAGTTTACTCTGGTCCAACTTACTCCAAAATGCGAATTAAAGGAAATGAAATTTATCTGTATTTTAGAAACACAAATGGAGGATTGATGGTTTCAAATTCAAACAAAATAAATGGATTTGCAATTGCCGGTCATGACAAAAAGTTTGTTTGGGCTAATGCAAGAATCCAGGGCAATAAGGTGATTATATCAAACGACAGTATAAAAACTCCTGTAGCAGTTCGATACAATTGGGCTAATAATCCGATAGGTAACTTGTGTAATCGGACAGGATTACCGACAATACCTTTCAGAACTGACGATTGGGAATAATTATCCTTTAGAATTTTAAAAAAATATGATGTACAAGAAAAGAGTTGCAAATCTTTGTGTAGTCTTATTAGTATTGATAGTTTTTGGGGGACTATTCCAAGCTCGTGAACAACTAAATAAGCGGTTTTCAGATTTAGAATATGTAATTAAACCTACAAAAAATCAAAAATTCGAACAACTTGATTATGAAAGTACCAGATCAAATGATAAACTTAACGATTGGATAAACTTTCACAATAATAAAGTGATAAGCAATACAAAAAAAAATCATAAAAGATGGGATGTTGACTTTTAAAATATCTTATACTGAAAAAAATAACTGGAACGCTAATTTTAGAATTATTTACATTAAGAAAAAAATGAAAAAGACAAAAAAGATGATAACTAAGATATTGCATGATTTGCAAATTTCGTTATTCTTATCAATTATGCTATTATTTATTTTCTCTATAATATATGCTTATTTGTATTTTTGATGTTTGTCATTTTAAATCTAAAAAAAAATGATATCTTTTTGCAACAAATTCAAATTTATAATTTGCTAATAATGAAATATATTATATTACTATACTTTATTTTATTTGGATTTATGCTAGCTGCACAAAACACATTATGGGATAATACAATAAATACAAATTGGCCGGAAAATTTCACTAAGGTTAATATTGAATGTACATTTGACACGGGTTTTCAACCTTGTATGATTTATAAGACCACTTGTTCAAAACCGCAGCCCTTAATCGTAAGTCTTCATATCTGGAGTGGTAATTATTTACAACAAGATAGTCTGAGTTATTTTGTTGCTGAAAGAAATTGGAATTACATTCATCCTGATTTTAGAGGACCAAATAACCAACCATTAGCAATGGGTAGCTTTGCTGTAATAAGTGATATTGAGGATGCTATTAGATTTGCGATAAAAAACATGAATGTTGATACTTCGGAGGTTCATATTATTGGGGTATCTGGAGGTGCGTATGCTACTCTACTTTGTTATATGAAACTTAATTATCCGGCAAAAAGTTTTAACAGTTTGGCAGGTATTAGTGATTTGAAGGCTTGGTATGAAGAGAGCATTGGAAGGAAACAAAAATATGCTGAAGATATTTTGAAAAGTACTTCTTCCAAAAACTGCAAATTAAACAACGAAGAAGCAATAAAGCGATCTCCCATATATATGAACCCTTCGAAGCATAGAGGAAAACTATATTTATATGAAGGAATTCACGACGGATATCAGGGCTCATTACCCATAACTCAAACATTAAATATGTATAATCGGATTGTAAGTAAATTATATCCCAACAGTACACAACTGCTGATTAAAGAATCTGAGATACTTGATATGGTAGTTAAAAGGTGGTTGCAGGATGTTGAAACACAAAGGACTCTTAGCAATAGAAAAGTTCATTATTTCAAAGATAACAAAAATGTCAGTTTATGCATTTTTGAAGGTGCTCACGAACAACTCATACCGGTAGCTCTTTCTCTAATTCCAGAAGGTAATTCTCAACCGAATAAAAGATTACATATTTTGACTTTGGGGGATAGTAATGGAACATTTAGTTATGGTTGGCCACAGCAGCTCAAAGATGAGATACCATATGTAGATGTGTTAAGCATTAGTAGAGTGGGTAAAACAATTGGATTTAATAACAATGGTGATAGTACATTAAATCAACTTGCTACACTTGAAAACGACCTATTGAATGCAAATATTTATATTGGTTTAGAAGAATACGATTATATTGTTATAGGTTTAGGAACAAATGACGCTAAATATGATTTTAGAAACAATCAAAATGAAGTATATGCAAATCTTGAACTTTTAATAAAAAGACTTCAAACTTTTCAGTACAAGTCAATAAGTATGGCTAAAATTGTCATAAAATCTCCAACACCATACGGGATAAAAAGCCAGTCTCAAGCAAAATATGTGGGGGGTAATGATAGGGTAAAAGAAATGAATACCCGGTTTAAAGAAATAGCCCAAAAATACAATTGTATTTTTGTAGATACGTTCACATCTTTGTGCAATGATATAGAAATTCTTTCCAATGATGGGTTACATTTAAACGAAGTAGGACAGAAAAAAATTGCAGATTTAATTGCAATCGAAATCAAAAAAGCACATTATTAGAGTACCTATGAAATGAGCATGAACACTGTTGTTTATCTGTTTAGTTATACCCGTAGATTTACAATGAAAGAAAATGAAAATCATTTTAGCGAATTGTATAAGACCATAAAAAAATATTGTATGAAACTGTTCTCAAAAAACATACTCTTACTGCTAACTATATTAGTTAGTTTTTCCGGATTCAGCCAGTTGAAAGTGAAGCCGGGGAATCATAACATTACCTACATGGGACGAATTGCGGTAGCTGAGGACTCAGCTTCAATGTTCTGGCCAGGTTCTTCAGCTACCATTCGGTTCCAGGGATCAAGCGTAAGTGTCATAATGAAATCACTTCGGAATCGGGGCTATTTTTATGCGATTGTCGATAATGATACTTCGAAAGCTTTTAGATTCAGCACTGATAGCATAAAAAAATCAATTTCCATTGCAGATAGTTTAACTGCTGGTGAACATACATTGATGCTTTACAAACTATCAAACTGTACCTCTGAAGATAGAATATATGGTTTTGAAATTGAATGTAATCAACTTCTATTAACTCCACAAAAATTACCTTCCCGAAAAATAGAATTTATTGGTAATTCTATTACTGCCGGTCATGGTGTAGACAGACCGGAAGGAATGAGTGATTCAGGTAAACCGGAATATTTTAATAATTACTACACTTATGCGGCTTTAACAGCGAGGCATTTCAATGCACAGTATTCATGCATTGCCCGTAGTGGTATTGGAATTATGTTGAGCTGGTTTCCTGAGATCATGCCGGAGGTGTATAATCGGTTAAATCCAGCTGACTCAACCTCCAAATGGAATTTTGAAAAATACTGTCCGGACATAGTGGTTATAAATCTATTTCAGAATGATAGCTATCTATCAAACCATCCTGAACATGCCCAATTTAAAGCACGATTTGGAAATACCAAACCTACAGATGAATTTATCGTTAAATCGTATCGTGATTTTGTATCAACCATCAGATCAAAATATTCCAAGGCTCAGATAATTTGTGCTTTAGGTAGTATGGATGCAACAAGTGAAGGTTCAAAATGGCCGGGATATATTCAACAGGCTGTGACCGGACTGAATGATAAAAAAATACATACGATTTTTTTTCCGTTCAAAAAAACTTCTGGACATCCCACAAGAAACGAACAGGAAACAATGGCCAATCAGCTGATTCAGTTTATTGAAAAAGAAATAAACTGGAGATAAATTTTGAGTTTGTTTAGAAAACCAGAACACATTCTAATGATTTTTTCATACAGTTTGATTAATACTAATAAATTCACTTAAATGCATGTGTACAAAATTTAAATTCATATACAAAGTCAATGTTTTTAGTATTTTTTTATCATTATCCGCAACACTATTTTCTCAGTAAAAATTAAAATTGTTTCAAAATCAAATTAATTGAATTTTATGTGGAAATATAGATATTATCTTATAATAGGCTTGGTGTTATTAATATTGCTTTGCTCTGTTATATATAGGCTGCTACCTATTAGACATAAACCTATGGCACGGTTCTTTATTTACTCAATTCTTATTGAAATTGTAATTTCGCCATTGAGAGGGTATGTGTCATTTATGGCATGTATGGCAGTTGGTTTCGGGATATTTATACTGTTTACTTTTTATATCTTAAATAAATATGGGCAAGAAATTTCTGAATGGAGAATACTACTGATACTAGTATTAGGTATTTGTTTGATTAACGTTGAACGATTCTTCGATTTTGAAAGTACACTAATCTCACTACCTGATGAGCTGTTTCATTTATTTGGAATTTTTGTGGGATTTTCGCTATTTAAAATAAAAAGTAAATTCAAATGGGCTGTTCTTATTATTACGTCAATTTTGTGCCTTTTTATGTTTTTTTCAGGTTATGATCTGTGGCTTAATAAACTTAATTATGGAACCTTTACGGGGGAATTAATAGAAGAAAAAATTACACAAGAAATTGCTTTCACTGATTCTACAAATTCTGAAATTAATATTAACCATTTAAAAGGTAAGATTGTTCTTTTAGATTTTTGGAACTCCAAATGTGGAATTTGCTATTCAAAATTTCCTGTTGTTCAAAAAGCATTTAATAAATATAAGCATAATTCGAAAGTCAGTTTTTATTCGGTAAATTTCTTTTTAAAAGGTAGAGATAAGGATAGCGATGCATTTCGTATCATTAAAGAACGGGGATATTCGTTTCCCGTTCTCATTTGCAAAGAAAAAGCACTTTTGACTGATTTGAAAATTACGGGTTTTCCAACCGTACTGATTGTCAACAAGAAAGGAGAGTTGGTTTTTCGAGGAGATATAGTAGACGTTGATAAAAAGATTGAAGAGTTGCTAAAAGAAAATAATTGAACTATAGTGAAATTACTAAAATATGAAAACAAAGACATTTTTACTATTATTTTTTTTGCAGGATTTATGATGCTTTCTTGCTCTAAAGAAAATCCAGCCCTAAAAACAGATATCCAAATACCTGTTTTTGACACCTTAAAAGGCAATTGGTATTGGTATGCTACATTACATCCTAAAAATGGATTAATTAGAAATGAATATAAATATGAAATTAGATTTTTAGACCTTAATAATGATTCTACCATTTCATATGAGACATATAAAAATGACACATGCGTTGTTAAAGGTAACTTAATGATTTCCAAAGATGATTGGGGTATAAAAATAGAACCCCAAATTATTTTGCAATTTACAATCATAAATGGACAATACTTTAAGTTTTTGACTAAAGATACTCTTGAAATTTATGAAAGATGTAATGATTGTTCAATTTATTATTATTCAAAAAACTAAACTTTGGTAATATGAGAACTTTAAATTTTAAAAATATTCTTGTCATTGTAGGTATAGCTTTGAGTATAGGTGTATTTGCTCAAAAACATAGAGAACGAAAACAATTGGAAAAAATCAATTTGAAAAATTGTTGAAAAAGAAATAAACTGGAAATAATTTTCTGAGTCTGTTTAGAAAACCAGAACACATTCTAATGACTTTATTTTAAAACAGCTTAATCAATATTAATCAATTCACTAAAAAACATGAGTATAAAACATAAATTTCTTTACAAAGTAATTATTTTTTTATTGTTACCATCAGGTCTTTTCTCGCAAACATTTAATATTTTGGACTTTGAGGCTAAATCGAATATAAATGTTCTTAGTACTGAAGCAATTCAGGCGGCAATAGATAGTTGTAGTGCTGTTGGAGGGGGAACTGTGATTGTACCTGCCGGAACTTATTATTCCGGGACTTTATTCTTAAAAGACAGGGTAAATATACATTTAAGGTCTGGTGCATTTTTGATTGGTAGTTCAGATCCTAATGACTATCCTCAACTGGATATTAAATTTAAAACTATGTTCTCTCCGGTAATATCAAATGAAAACTTGAAAGATGCAAAGAAAAAATACAAAGCCTTTTTATTTGCAGAAAATGCGGAGAATATATCAATTACCGGTGAAGGTACAATTAATGGGAATGGGAATGCTTCATCATTTCAGTTAGGGAATGATGGTTCGTCCAAAGAAAGCATTCAAAGGCCGATTCTGATATTAGCTGTTAACTGTAGGAAAGTAAAATTGGAGGATATTAAATTAAAAAATTCGGCATATTGGATGCAAAGTTATTTGGCGTGTGATGATGTACATTTAAAAGGTATCTCTGTTTATAATCATTGCAACTATAACAATGATGGGATCGATATTGACAGTAAGAATGTCCTGATCGAAAACTGCATTATTGATTCAGACGATGATGGTATTTGCTTAAAAAGTCATGACAAAGAGCGTTTTTGCGAGAATGTAATAATCCGAAATTGTACGGTTCGATCAAATTGTAATGCCGTTAAGTTAGGAACAGCTTCTGTGGGCGGTTTTAAAAATATCCTGATCGAGAATATAATTATCAAAAGCGCTTCTGAAAGCACTATCAGAGACTGGCAAAAGATTTGGAATTTTATTGACAAACCGAATACCGGTCTTTGTGGAATATCCATTGAGAATGTCGATGGAGGAATTTCTGAAAATATCAAGGTAAATAACATTTGTATGACTGATATGCAAGCACCTCTTTTTGTAAAATTGGGGAACAGATGTTTGTGTAACACAGGCAAATTAAAAAATATCGAAATTAGTAATCTTACGGCAAAAACCCACAGTAAAATAACTGGAAGTATTTCCGGATATCCCGGTAACTATATCGAAAATATTACTTTAAAGAACATATCTATCAATTCATCTGGTGGAGGTACAAAAAAAGATAGTAAAATCAATTTACAGGAAAATGAAACACTATATCCGGAAGTTAATATGTTCGGAGAGGTTTTACCCTCAAGCGGTTTGTTTATTAGGCATGCAAGAGGAATTATAATACAGAATATAGATTTTCAAAATCGAAATTTAGATTTTAGACCCACAATGGTTTTTGATGACGTTAAACAAGGTTATGTCTATCAAGTGAATCAAATTAAACCATCAGGAAATGCTTCTTTAATAAAACAAAAAGACTGCAAGAATATACATCTTAAATATAAAACAAAAAAGTAAATTATAAACCAATAAGCACAAAGAACTATTAATTAGTTCAGACGTATGTACTATAAATCAAACAAAATAAAAAAATGAAAAACAAAAAAATGGAAAATATCCATAAACAATTACAAACTCCAAGTACAAACGACGGTAGAATTTTCTTTCATCCCATATTAATGATGCATGCGTCAAAACTAAATGGTCAGACGTATGAAGATTTGATGACCGACTATAAATCACTTGTAGCCGCAAATATGAAATGTCTTGAATTATATGATCACGATGCTGTAAGTGTAATATCCGATCCATATCGTGAAACTGCAGCTTTTGGTGCAAAAATATATTTTGATGGAGACAATTCACCAAGGGCTGATAAACTGATTCATTCAATTGAAGATGTTGATTCTCTTGTAAATCCGGATGTATATAAATGCGAACGAACCCTTGATAGAATCAACGGAGTAAAACTATTTCGGGAACTACTGGGAGAAAAATTTCCTATCATTGGTTGGGTAGAAGGACCACTTGCTGAGGCTGCTGATTTAGCAGGTATGACCGAAATATTAATGAATATGATGATTGAACCGGAAATGGTTCATAAACTCGCAGACAAATGTCTGACTACTGCTAAAGATTTCGCATTAGCTCAGATAAATGCAGGTGCCAATATTATTGGCGTAGGTGATGCTATTTGCTCGCAAATTTCTGAAGAACTTTATGAAGAATTTGCTTTCTCTCGTCATAAAGAATTAATCGATTTTATTCATAGTCATGGAGCACTTGTGAAGTTACATATTTGTGGAGATATTAAACATCTACTTCCTTTAATTGCTCAAGAGGATATTGATATAATTGATGTTGATTGGATGGTAGACATGGCTGATACTCACCAAGTACTGGGAAAGAATGTGGTGCTCTGTGGAAACCTTGATCCTGTTGCCGTAATAATGGCTGGAAGTAAAGAACTTATCAAAGAAAAGTATGATGCTATAAAAACATCAATCCCATCTGAAAATTGGATATTGATGGGTGGGTGTGAGATTCCAATGAATACTCCTACAGAGAACATGACTTTTTTAAGAGAAATTTCTAAATAATGAGAATATATCTTGTGAAAAACATTTTTTCTTCAAATTTCAAATTCTATTTTTTAACAATATCCTTATGAATAATAAAAAAAATGCGTTACCATTATTAATGATGTTTTTACTCTTTTTTGTTATTGCTTTTGCTACAAATTTGAATGGTCCATTTGGTAAAATCCTGAAAGAACAATTCGAGTTTAGCAATATGCAATCTCAATTAGGAACAATGATTTTTTTCTTATCATATCTCTTTATGGGAATTCCTTCATCATGGTTAATTCGTGCTCAAGGTTATAAGAAAGCAGCCATTATAGCCTTAATAATTGCTGCGGTTGCCACCTTAGGTATTTATATGGTAGGCATTATTGCATTAAAAGACCCCGTTTCTAATAAAAATTTAGCTATTTATTTATATTTGGCTTGTAATTTTATATTGGGTGCTGCTATGTGCATTCTTAATAATGTTGTAAATCCAATGCTTACTGTATTAGGTTCTAAAAAAGGAGCAAATCAGCGCCTCAATTTTGGGGGTGCATTAAACTCCTTTGGTGGAACTTTGGCACCTGCTATTGCAGGATTATTAATAGGTTCAGCAGCATCAGGTCAAATATCTATTTCTGCTGTAAATCCACTATTATTCTTAGCGCTTAGTATTTTTATTTTAGTAAGTATAGGACTGTTCTTTGTTGAAATTCCTGAACCTATTATTGCGAAAAAAATCAAAGGAGAAAAGGATCAACACAGTGCTTTAAGTTTTCGCCATCTAAAATTTGGCATTATTGCAATCTTTTTTTACGTAGGTTTAGAAGTATCAATACCGAATATCGCTTTTCTTTATATGACTGACCCTGTTTCTAGTTCAGGGCTTGCAATTCAAAATGGAGTGGCTGGTGTTATTGTAGGAACTTATTGGCTACTCATGTTAATTGGCCGACTGATTGGGGGTGCGTTAGGTAAAATATTTTCAAGTCGTCAAATGATAATCACAGTTTCTTCTGTAGCAATATTTTTAATAACAGTTGCAATTCTGATCCCCGAAAATATTTTAGTTAAAATGCCGGCAATAAACGGCAGTTTTGGAGTTGAATTTTATCTTGTTCCATTTAGTATATTATTGCTTACACTCACTGGTTTGTGTACTTCTGTAATGTGGCCGGGTATTTTTAATTTAGCAGTTGATGGATTAGGTAAATACACGAATCAAGGTTCGGGGCTGTTTATGACTATGGCTTTTGGAGGTGGAATAATCCCCTTACTTCAAGGTAGGATAGCGGACATAATTGGATTTCAACAAAGTTATATTGTTCCCTTAGCTGCTGCTATAATTATTTTTTTATTTGGTTTTTGGGGATATAAGAATATAAATTTAAATATACCCATTGAATGATAATGATACAAGCAAATGATTACTCACTCTGATTTATCACTTAGTTCACCAAGTAAGAAAATGAAAATCTGTTAGGTGAGTTCATGTGTTAACTAGAAAACAATTATTTCGGTATTTAATGATAATTAAAACCGATTAAATTAAACAGTTTTTTCTGTTGTACGTATAAACTATTAATAAAAACAAATCACAAAATCTAAAATGAACGAATTATTAGAAAAACTTCTCGAAGTAGTAGAGTTAGGCAAAGCAGATCAAAAATCACCATTTCCACCACAACTCAAGGGTCAGGATGGTGCAATGGAAATTACTATTAAAGCTATTGAAACCGGTGTATCACCTCAGGAAATTTTAGAATTAGCTCTTATTCCGGCAATGGATAAGGTTGGCAAGAAATTTTCGGAGAATAAGATATTTGTACCCCAAATGCTTATGTCAGCACGTGCAATGGGTGCATCTATGCTGCAACTGAAACCATTTTTCACTTCAGGTGAAATCAAAACAAAAGGAACATTCATTATTGGTACCGTAAAAGGTGATTTACATGATATTGGGAAAAATTTGGTAGCCATGATGGTTGAAGGTTCAGGCTGGTCGGTAATTGACCTTGGTGTTGATGTCCCTGCTGAAAAATATATTCAGGCAGTTAAAGAAAATCCGGGTGCAATAGTGGCTCTGTCAGCTTTGCTGACAACAACCATGGTAAATATGGGTCAGATTGTTGCCGATATTAAAGCTGAATCTCCTGATACGTTTGTATTTATTGGTGGTGCTCCGGTTAACAACGAATTTTGCAAAAAGATTGGAGCTGATGCTTACAGACCGGATCCACAAGGTGTGGTTGAATACCTGAATAAAATGGCCTCATAAACTCACTTTCTCCTTTAATTTTTTATATAAATATTCCATGGCCTTGTTTTCAAAGTCATGGGATATTTTATCTGAATTGAATAAAAAAAGACTCATATATTTGTATTTCAATATAATAAAATAAATAGTTATAAATGATTAATATGAAAAGTTGGATTAACCAACAATTATCCAACAAAACAAGAATAAGTATACCAATTATGACCCATCCGGGAATTGAACTAATTGGTAAAAAAGTAATAGACGCAGTTAAGGATGGTGAAGTTCATGCACAAGCTATCAAAAAATTGGCTGAAGTTTATCCTTCTGCCGCCACAACAGTAATTATGGATCTGACACTCGAAGCCGAGGCATTTGGCTGTCAAATTGAATTTCAGGAAAACGATATGCCTCACATTCTGGGTCGATTGCTTACATGTGCCGAAGATATTGAAAATTTGAAAGTTCCTGATTTGTATGCAGGTCGTATGCAAGAGTATCTGAAAGCAAATAAGTTGACGGTAGAGTTAGGCATTGACAAACCTGTCTTGGCCGGCGTAATAGGACCATTTTCCTTAGCAGGACGGCTTTACGATGTGTCTGAAATTATGATGGCTTGTTACATTGAGCCTGATTCTATCATGTTGTTACTCGATAAATGCACCGAATTTATTATAAATTATTGTCGCGAACTAAAACGGATTGGTTGTTCGGGAGTTGTTGTTGCAGAGCCGGCTGCCGGACTATTGGCCAATGACGATTGCCAGATGTTTTCGTCGGAATATGTAAAACGGTTGGTAGATGAATTGCAGGATGAAACATTCACAATAGTACTTCACAACTGTGGTAATAGAGGTCATTGTACCGATGCCATGTTGTATACAGGAGCCAATGCCTATCACTTTGGAAATGCTATTGATATGGTTGAAACACTGAAGTACTGCCCGAAGGATAAACTAATAATGGGAAATGTGGATCCGGTAGGAGTTATGAAGATGCAGTCCCCCACTGAAATCAAGGCTTATATCTCGGATTTATTGAAAAGAACATCTGGATTCGATAATTTTGTTCTTTCAACCGGTTGTGATTTACCACCTCACGTTCCTGCCGAAAATGTTCAGGCATTTTTTGGAGCATTGGATGAATACAACCAAAATTAAAGTTCTCATTTGCTTGATTTCCTAGTTTGTTAAAATCAATAATATGAAATACAAAAGTCTAATTATCAACAATCCCGAAGATTTAATGTTTGGGAAAGCACCAAAACCGGTAAAAACCCGTCGTGGTCTGGAAATTGGTGGCGGTCAGGTATATGCCGAACTTAATTTCACATTACCCATAATGAGTATTAATGAGAGCACCTTGAAAGAAGTTTACGAACATTACCGCGGAATTGCTGAAGGTGCGTTGGAACGAGCATTGCATTTGGAATCGAAAGGTGTGGTACTGGAACTGGAAACATTATTGGAAATGACAAAAACGCCTTCCATTGGTATAGAAATCGTGAAAGTAATGAACGAAATTTGCGAAAACTACTACCAGAAATACGGATTGAGGTCTGAGATCCGCTTAACACCAAACGATTTGCGTGAGTTTGAGCGTCCGGCTAAACAACGGACGTCGCAATATCTTGAACCTATGTTTGAGCTTTTCGAAAAAGGTGCATTGGTAGGTGGCGATTTATTGTCCATTGAAAGTACAGGTGGTAAAGAAGTTTCGGATGATGCGTTGATGAACTGCGACATAAAAACCATTATGTTTGCTTTGTCAGTACTTGGAGTACGTGATATGCAGTTTTTGTGGAAGAAAATTGTCGACGTAGCAAACAAAAACGGTAAAATTGCAGCCGGAGATTCAGCCTGCGGCTTTGCAAATACGGCAATGGTATTGGCAGAAAAGAAATATATTCCGAAGGTTTTTGCAGCTTTGGTTCGTGTTATTTCAGTTGTTCGTTCAATCGTTGCTATGGAAGAAGGTGCCATTGGTCCGGATAAAGATTGTGGTTACGAAGGTCCATTCCTGAAAGCCATCACAGGCATTCCAATTTCTATGGAAGGAAAAACGGCGGCCTGTGCACATTTGAGTCCAATTGGAAACATTGCTTCAGCTTGTGCCGATTTGTGGAGCAACGAATCGGTTCAAAACATCAAATTATTGTCAGGCATGGCTCCAACAGCCTATTTGGAACAATTGGAATATGATGCCCGATTGATGAATGAAGCATTGCGTGCCGGTAAACTGCATTGTAATATTCTACAACAATTATTAGTTTCATCGGATATTTATACCGATCCGCAAGCTTTAATTTTGGCACCAGAAAACGTTATTCGCATTTCGCGTGAATTGATTAAAGGAGATTCGTATGTGGCAAATGCTAAAAATGGAGCATTGGTGACAATTGATATTATTGAAGAAGCAGTTGCATCAGGAAAATTGAAGCTTTCGGAGATGGAAATTGGCTACCTTCCTTATATGCGGGAAGAATTGGAAAGTATTCCCGAAAGCGAAAGTGATTTCGTGGAAATGATGTTACCACTGGTGGATCAAAGTAAATTTACATTAGCCGAATACGGATTATAAAACACAAGTGGCAGATAAAGCAATGATTAGAAAAGTTCACAATAGGAATAAGTTCTGTTTCTATTGTGAACTATTGTGTTTAAAAAGTCTATTAACTAAATCTTATGAAAAAAATACCCGTAAATATAATCACAGGATTTTTGGGTGCCGGCAAAACAACTGCTATTATCCGGCTGCTCAAGCAGAAAACATCTGACGAACAATGGGCAGTGATTGTTAATGAATTTGGCAAGATTTCTATCGATAGTCAAACACTAAAATCTTTCGCAGAAAAAGGAAGCATTTATAACATTTCGGGTGGTTGTATTTGTTGCTCCGCAAAAGCTTATTTTCGTGAGAATCTTACAGAAATAATAAATTCAGGCAATTTTTCCAGAATTATTATCGAGCCAAGCGGTTTGGGTGGAATAGATATGGTTTCTGAAGCTGTAGAATCGAATCCAAATTTAGTTTTAATGCCTAAAATATGTTTGGTGGATATTCACATGGTAGATATTGTTCGAATTCACGAATTGCCTATCTATCGGATTCAAATTATCAAATCTGAGATTATTGTATTTACTAAATGTGATTTATTGCTCGATAAATTTCGTGAGGCTGCACTAAAGAGCAAATTTAGTGAATTATACCCCGGCAAAGAAATTCGAGAGTACTCAACTATTTCCACGCTATTAAATGTTTATAATGCTATTTACCAACAAAAAAGTCATTTCCGACTGGCTACTTTGGCAAGTGAAGAATTTGAGGATAGTAATTTTCATAAAAAGATATTTGTTTTTGATTTCGAAACTACTTTTAATCCTGAAAAATTAACGGGTATTTTCAGTAAATATCCCGAAATCCTAAGAGCTAAAGGGCACATTAGAAGCAAGAATAATTGGCTGAGGATTAATTATACGCTATCTTATTCAAATTATGAGCTTTGTAAGATCAAGGAGCAAAATGAGATTGTCGTAATTACAGAAAAAGTACCCGATTATTTTTTTGAGCAACTTAATATGGGAATTCAAAATGCCATTATTAAATAGATTTCACAACTTATATTTATAAACAAATTCCTCACTCCTTCAATGAAAAGACACAATATCAGTCTACAACCTTTAGGTAAAGAATTGCAAGTAAATGATAAAACACCCTTGATTGATGTTTTACATGAATTTGGAATTGAATTTCCATGTGGCGGCAAAGGAGCATGTGGAAAGTGTAAAGTTAAATTGCTTAATGGTTGCATAGAAGTTTCTGAAATTCATCAACAAAAAATAGATCAATTAGGTCTTTCACCTGAATGGCGATTGGCTTGTTACAGCAATTGTACCAGCGATATCACATTAGAAATTGACCAGTTTAACCATTTGATTTTAGCAGATGAAAGCGAATTTGAATTTGTTCAGGAATCAGGATTTGGTATTGCAATTGATTTAGGCACAACAACTTTAGTTGCTCAATTGGTAGATTTATCCACTTCAAAAGTATTAGCTGTGGAAACCGCGCTTAATCCGCAGGTAAAATTTGGTGCTGATCTGATTTCTCGTATTCAGGCTTGTCTGGATGGACATGCAGCCGAAATGACCCGGCTTATTCGTTTCTCAATTGGAAATATGATTGAATTGCTGTTGCAAAAACAAAATATTGAAATAAAACGGATTTCTATAGTTGGAAATACCGTTATGCAACTTATTTTCAGTAATTGTGATGTCAGTCCATTAGCACAATATCCGTTTAACACAAGTAATCTCGGTCCCAAGTTGTTTAGTGCGGAGTACCTTGGTTGGAATTTTCAAGTTGCTGAAAATGTAATGTTCTATCCTTCCATTGGTAGTTTTGTGGGTAGTGATATTTTAGCTGGCATAGCGGCTACAGGACTACATCTGAGCGAGAATTATACGGCACTGATTGATTTAGGTACAAACGGTGAAATTGTGTTGGGTAACAAAAAACAGATAGTTTGTGCATCTACTGCTGCAGGACCGGCATTTGAAGGCACCAATATTTCAATGGGAATGCGGGCGGTGACCGGCGCCATCTCGTCAATAGAACTAATTGACAATGAATTATCTGCCAATGTAATTGGGAATGTTGCACCAAAAGGAATCTGCGGCAGCGCGTTGGTGGACGCTATTGCAATTTTCAGGGAACTGGATTTAATAGGACTGTTTGGCGAAATTAATTCAGGGGAAACCAGTCTTTGTATTAATGCAAATATTAGTTTGACACAAAAAGACATCAATGAATTTCAACTGGCTAAAGCCGCTATTGCAGCCGGATTAAAGATTTTATGCAAGATTATTTTCATTCAGTTATCTGATATACAGACAATTTATATCGCCGGAGGTTTTGGTAATTATATCAATGTTCATAACATTGTGCAAACAGGAATGATAGAATTGCCTAAAGAAAAAATTCGTAAAATGGGTAATACTGCTTTAATAGGTGCTAAAATGTTCTTATTTTCCAATGATGAAACAGTGAAAGACATTCTTTCTAAAACAGAACACATTAATCTGGAAAGTGACCCGAATTTTCAGGATATTTACGTTGACAAAATGCTTTTCAATTAGGAGTTATTTATACAGAATCAATTAAAATGAAAACATATATTCTCCAATTTTCCGATTTAACTCTAAACAAAGACGAGATATATCTTAATCTCGGATATGGCGGTCAAACTCCGGATCAGCAATTTGTTGAGATGATTGATCAAATGCTTGAATATATTAGCGGTTTTTGTGCTCCACAAGCTGGATATACTATGCTGTCAGGAAATATTCCTGACAAAAATTATTTAGAAATAAACGATATTCGAATAAAGGTTGGTCCGGTTATTACCAGATACCTTAATAATTCCACCCAATTTGCTGTATTTCTTGCCTCTGCTGGTATTGAATTTGATCAATATCTGGAGCAGCTCAAAGCTATTGGCGATATTGTTTCAGAGTTTTTGGCATACTCAATTGGAACAGAAATAGCCGAAGCGACCGTTCGTTTTGTTACGGATAGAATCACTGAAGAGGCGGATAAATCTGGATTTAAAATAACGCATTCGTACAGTCCGGGGCATTGTAGTTGGCATGTGCGGGAGCAACAACACCTATTCTCACTTTTACCCCTAAAATCATGTGGAGTGGTATTGAATGAATCAAGTTTGATGCATCCAGTCAAATCAGTTAGTGGTATTATCGGATTGGGGAAAAATATAAAACTAACTCCTCATGGCTGCGAAATATGTGGATTGAAAACTTGTTTTAAAAGGAATGAAGGTATGAAAACGCACGCTAAATTAATCATATAGACTGAAAAATCATGATTAGTTAAGGAATAAATATACTCTACCGATAGTGACTTGAATTTAGTTTAATACCGAAAAAACGGGTTGATAATTTTATAGTACTTTATATAAACTGTAAATGTTTGAAAAGCAACTTTTATTAGTCTACTAAATCGGTAAAAGCTATTTTGTAAATGCTAAAGTATTATTCTCCTAGCGATTTTAATAGTGTTTTAGACAAGACAGACTACAACAAAAAATATGTTAATATTGCGAAAGGTTTAATAAAGATAAATGTTTATTATGACTGTTCAAGAATTAAAATCAGCTTTCACTTTTGAATATAATATCGAACCTGATAGTATTTACTTTGCCTCTGGACGCATTAACCTTATCGGTGAATGTATTGCTAGGTTAGACGATTCAATTTTTCCAACTGTCTTAAGTTATGGTATCTATTTATTGCTTCGCAAGAACAACGATAAATGTATCAAATTTTGGTCATTAAATGAACCGGAAGCAATTAATTTGGAGGTAAATAAACTAATACAGAGGCCTGTTAATTCTTGGATAAAACACCCACTTAATGTTTTTAATCAGCTAATAAACAGAGGAATTGAGCTGACCTATGGATACGATATGCTTTTCTGGGGCAATATACCAACTGGGGTGGAATTATCAGCAACAGAAGGGTTGGAGTTAATAACCACTTTCGCACTAAGGGATCAACTTAATGAGTCCAATGAAAACAAAACCTCATCAAATTTCATTCATAATAACAAACATTATTTTTCTTTTATAAACTGGGATATCATACAGTTGAATCCGCCAATAGAGATACATGAAAGGATTACGTCAGAGATGATTGATGTCAAAATTGTCATATCAAATACGCACACACCTCATAGATTTAATACAGCTCCTTATTATCAACGTATATCAGAATGCAAATTGGTCTTTGAATATCTGGACAAAATCAAGCCGTTACACGACTTGGATGAATTATCTGAAGATGAATTTAATTCTATGGTCGTGACCATTGACAATCCAACAGCTATAAAAGCTGTTTATCATATTATTAGTGAAGTACATCGGACAAAAAAAGCTGCAATAGCATTGAAGGAAGGTAACTTAACGTTATTTGGAATGCTAATGAATGCTTCACACGAGTCTTTACGTGAGAATTTAGAGATTGTAAGTCCTGAAGTAGATTACATGGTTGCACAAGCATGGAGTATTGATGGAGTAATTGGCTCGCGTATGACTGGTTGCGGTTTAGGAGGTTGTACGATTTCGTTAGTAAAAGAAGAAGCAATTGATATATTTATAGAAAAGGTAGGTGCAGCCTATGAATCACAAACAGGTATCAAACCTGAATTCTATATCGCAGAAATTGGGGATAGTGCTTGTAAGCTAAAATAATATATTATTGATTCTTAATGATAATTGCAAAAAAAAAGACACTGATGAAAATCTACAAATCAAAGTTGCCTGAGAAATCAGCATTAAATGTCAAAAAAAATACATTCAACTTCATTGATAGTTTTGAGGGCTTGTATATTGACAAAAACATAAGTATTACTTCGACTGATATTGGAAAAGCTTTTTTTGCTTCATGTCCAAAATGGGTTGAAAAATTGTTCTTACTTCGTAACAAAATTGCAGCACTCTTTGGATTAAAAATTTCAGGAAGTGTTGCTGAGATGAAGAAGAAATTGGAGACATTCAACTGTAGATATGGAGAACAATTAGGTTTATTTAGGGTGTATGTGAAATCAAAGTATGAAGTGGTTTTGGGAGAAGATGATAAGCATTTAAACTTCAGAGTATCCTTATTCTCCGATAAGCAATTGAAAGAAAACTCTTTTAGAAAATTGACAATAACTACAACCGTTGAATTTAATAATTGGTTTGGACGATTGTATTTTTTACCTGTAAGATTATTTCATAAACTTATAGTTCCGACAATGCTAAAAGGGATAATTGTAGAACTTCAAAATAGAAAAAATGAAAATATTTAAGATTGGTGCAAGGGCATTTATAGTACTTGGTGCATTACATTTATTAGCTCACATATTCAGTAGCCCTGAAGATCCTATGTCGATTAAGCTTCTTCAAGATATGGAGAACTGTAAAATCAATATCTTAGGTGAACATAATTTCTTGAAGTTCTATAATGGATTCAGTATTTCGATGGGTGTTTTGCTTTCTGCTTTTGGATTGCAATGCCTTATTTTGTCCGAGTTTATTCTAGAAAACAGAAAAGCGCTCTATACCACAATTATCATAACAGCTATCGTTTTTGCACTTTCTATAGCTTATTTTCACATTGTCGCTTATGGTTTTACATTCTTCTCGCTGATTTGCTTTTTATATGCATTAGTAAAAACCGAAATATTGATTAACACAAAAATATCGAACCGTTAACACACCCTTTTTTATTTTTTAATTGAGTCTATGTTCACTATCTCCATGTATTAGTTTTAAGGTTAGAAAGAATATCTGACAATTTAAAAAGTCGGGTATTCTTTCTTTTAATTTACATTTTAAAAGTTCAAGTTCACTATACTCTCTCAATTAGTTTTTTAAGTTAGAAAGAATGTTTGCACTCAGCAATGAGCGAGACATTCTTTCTTTTTTGCGGGATGAAAGAGTTACGACTTTGTCAAATATCTAAATTTGTCAACCATGTCCCCATAGTCCACTTTAATCCAGAATTAACGGTTAACATTATTTGACTGCGATAATATCCGAATATCGGTTATTATCGCAGTCATTTTATTGCTCGCAAGATATATTACTCTCTTCTTTACCTGGTACTCAACATGCCAACTTCACATATTTAATTCGTCAGTACATGTTTTCGTTTATATTTTTCTGTATTTTTGAAAAAAATCATATTTTGACTGCAATAGTATCCGAAAAGTGATTATATTTGCAGTCAGAATATATCAAACATGTAAAATGAATACTGCTTCTACCATAAAAGAATGGATAAATAAGCTCCAACAAAATGGCAAGCTTTACTTTTCTATGGAGCAAGTTACAGAAGCCTTTCCGAACTTGCAGTCTACAGGTATTCGTAGCGCACTCACCCGACTTTCATCAAAAAACAGCATTGTCTCTGTTTGGAAAGGATTTTATGTGATTGTACCAACATCATATACCGCCAAAGGTATACTACCTCCGGTTATGTATATCGACCATTTAATGAAGCATATCCAACGTCCTTATTACGTTGGATTACTCAATGCTGCTGCATTCTATGGCGCTGCCCTTCAGCAGCCGCAGGTATTCTCGGTAATTATTCAACAGCCCACGCTTCGCGACAATAACAAAAAAAATGTTCGGTTACAATTTGTGGCACGTCGGAATTTTCCGGTAGAAGAATTACTCGAAACACGAAAAACTCAAACCGGCTACGTCAAAATATCCTCCCCTACTCTTACGGCCGCAGATATTATTCAATATGAGAAAGAAATTGGAGGATTAAATAGAGCATGTACAGTATTGAACGACCTGACAGAGTTGCTTGATTTTACAAAAACTCCGGATAGCTTTTTCGACACTGTTAGTACCGCAACAATTCAACGTCTGGGCTACTTGTTGGAAAATGTCGTGGAGTCTCCTGATGTAGCAAATCAGCTATACGAAAAAGCACTAAAAGCCAACTGTAGTTTTCAGACCATTCCCCTCAAAATTGGCAAATTGGTCGAAGAAAAAACAACAGATAAAAAGTGGAAAATTATAATTAATACTGAAATTGAAATTGATGAGTGAGTTGAGAAGTCGAGTAATAAAAAATCAACTATTTAAAATAAACAAATGATACCGGTATCAGCTATTGAAGAGTGGAGAAATAAAGTGCCATGGCAAACAAACGAACAAGTCGAACAAGACTTGATTATTTGTCGTGGACTAACAGAAATATTTAAAGATGAATTCCTGGCACAATCCTTGGCATTCCGTGGAGGTACAGCTCTGCACAAGCTATATCTTTCACCTCAACCACGTTATTCCGAGGATATCGATTTAGTGCAAATCAGTGCCGGACCAATAAAACCAATCATAGATAAACTCCGTGATGAAGTATTATCTTTCCTTGGTGTTCCGGTTGTAAAGCAAAAGGCCAACAACAATACATTAATTTTCCGCTTTGAATCCGAAATTGCTCCGGTTATGCCTATTCGGTTAAAGGTTGAAACAAATTGCAGGGAGCATTTTTCGATATTAGGCTGGTCAAAATTCCCATTTTCCGTAGAGAGCGAATGGTACAACGATGCTTGCGAAATCACCACCTATCCGCTAGAAGAATTGTTGGGCACAAAACTCCGGGCACTCTACCAACGTCGTAAAGGGCGTGACCTATTCGACCTGTACACAGCCATAACTCAAAAGGACTTGAATTTCGACCAAATACTTACTTGTTATCGCGAATACATGAACTTTGTTGTCGGCAGCAATGTACCCACACAAAAAGAGTTCCTGATGAATATGGAAGAAAAAATGTTAGATACTGAATTCCTGGGCGACACTCAATTATTGCTACGCAATGGGGAAGGATATAATCCGCAAATTGCATATCAAGTAGTAAAAGAAAATTTGTTGGAGAAAATCTAGTTAACACTAGTGTATTACATAAAACGGGATTCTATATTTCACATGAACTGAATAGATTTCACTGAGATTTTAAAATGGAAAAGAAAATTAATACACATAAATTGCCTTCAGGATGGCTTCTTGTAAAATTAGAAGATATCTCAAAACAAATTACAGATGGTTCACATAATCCACCAAGGAATATGGGGTCTGGTATTCCCATGCTTAGTGCCCGAAATATTGAAAACAATAGAATTTCATTTGAAGAAGTTAGATATATAGGTGAAGAGGATTTTAAGTATGAAAACCAAAAAACCAAAATTGAAGTAGGTGATGTTTTATTGACAATAGTTGGCACAATAGGTAGGTGCGCTTATATTTCTGAGAACATTGACACAAAATTCACTTTACAGAGAAGTGTTGCTGCTATAAAGCCGTTAATTAGTGGAAAGTATTTGATGTACTACATCCAATCTCCAAACTTTCAAAAACAACTAATAGACAATGCAAAAGGGACAGCTCAAAAAGGGATATATTTAAAAAAATTAAGTAGTTTAGAATTACCACTTCCTCCTTTAAATGAACAAAATCGTATCGTATCTAAAATAGAAGAACTTTTCAGTGAATTAGACCATGCTGAATTAGGATTAAAGAAAGCTCAAATACAATTAGATATTAATAGGCAAGTTTTATTGAAAAATGCATTTATAGGAAAATTATTATCAAAAGATTCAGATTTAAAATATAATTGGAGAAGAATAAATTTAGGAGATGTTGTTGTCAAAAAGAGTCAAAAGGCAAAACCAGATAATAATTCTGAATTAAAGTTTATAGGGCTAGAATGTATTAATGCTAATAGTCTTAAGTTAAGTTCAACTTTTTTATTCAAAAATTATTCTAGTACTGCCAGTTACTTTAAAAAAGGCGATATTATCTATTCTAGGATGAGACCTAATCTAAACAAAGTATATAAAGTTGAATTTGATGGGGTATGTTCAGGTGAATTTTTTGTTTTGGAGGGTCTCGATATTATAAATACGGATTTCCTAAAATACTTGCTGCATTCAAGTGAATTTGTCAGGTACGCAACAAAAAAAGCTGCTGGAGATAGACCTCGCTTATCATTTAAAGATTTTTGCGATTATCAATTTTATATTCCCAAAATTGAAGAGCAAAACTTAATTGTCCAAGAGATAGAATCACGTATAACCTTAATGGATAATTTAAATGATTCAATTACTATTGGACTTAAGAAAATTGTAACATTACAAGATGCTATTCTCAAAAATGCTTTTGAGGGAAGTCTCATACCTCAAAATTCCAATGATGAGTCTGCATTCAATTTGTTAAGGAAAATTACGACACAAAAGGATGTTTATTTAACAAAAAGGGACAGTGATTTAAAAAATAAAATAAAACCTAATATGAAGCAAAACTTGATCAATACTATTGAAAATAACTTTTCAGAGACTCCATTTACTTTTGAAGAACTCTCAAAAGTAACTTCAATGTCTTACGATGACATAAAAGAACAATTATATGAGCTTCTTGACAAAGAAAGCAAATTAACTTCTATTTTTTCTAAAGATGCTAAATGTATTATTTTTAAATATAAAAAATGAAAATACAAAATCTTACTATTGGAACAATAGACCATCGTCCATTACTTAATGGACTTGATATTCAGTTCTATGAGAACAACATTTCTAAATTAAAAATAAATACTTTAATCGGTATAAATGGATCTGGTAAATCTCAAGTACTTGAAACAATTGCAGATATATTTTTATGGGTTGATTGCTTCTATAGAACAGAAAATATCGAAACGACATATAAAAATGCAATATTACCTTTCACCTTTGAGATTCTTTATTCCATTGAAATTAGTAAAAAAAACTATTCTGTAAAAATATCTAATGATAAAGTTACAAAGAAAGTCCCAATCCCATTAGTCGAAGTCTATGATGAAAAAGATAATGTAATAGTTGTCAACCATGAATCAATTAAGAATTATCTACCAGAGAAGGTTGTTGGTTATTCATCAGGAGAAAATGAAACAATAAGTACTCCATTTTACTTGTATTATGATGATTACGCTGAATATACTGGCAAAAGAGCAAATCCAGAAAATGTTGAGTTAGTTGATTATGAACCTAAATTCTATTTTATGAATTATAGTACGAATCTAGGCATAGCAATAAGTAATTTAATATTTGATGATGTAGACGGAATCAATGAAATAAAAGATACATTAAATATAAAACGCATTAAAAGTTTTCAGTTAATAATACAAACAAAACAAACAGGAGCACCAAGTGGTGAGGTTAAACTGACAACTGAATTAATTGAATGTAGAAATTTTTTATTTAAATCTGCAACATGCTATTCATACGACCAAACCAATGAGTCTTATATTCTTGATTTCTACAACAATAAAGCGACTATTGAAGCACTGAAATATTTTTTTAAAACTTCGTATTCTTTTTATACAGCAATATATAAGCTTGAGTTACTTAATAACTTGATGATATCAAAAAATGTAAGAGAAGATATTAAACGAAAAAGAAAAAAAAGAAAATTAGAAACTAAAATGCCAACAGTCCCAGATAGGGATAAAGTATTACATTACTCTGAATTAAAATTAGAACTTAATAATAATCAAATAGTTGATTATTTAAGTTTAAGTGATGGCGAGCATCAATTTATGAATATCTTTGGAACAATCTTAATGGTAAATCAAGACAATTCTCTTTTTTTATTAGATGAACCTGAGACTCACTTTAATCCTCAATGGAGAAGACTATTTATTCATCATTTAAATAATATTGCAGGTCTACGGAGTCAAGAAATTTTCATTACTTCACATTCACCATTTATTGTTTCAGATTCGAAAAGGGAATCTGTTTATATTTTTAAAAGAGAATCAAGAGATATAATATCTGTAAATCCTCCAAGACAAGAAACTTTTGGTGCATCATTTGATCATATTCTTAAAATGGCATTTAACTTAGATGATACTTTATCAAAAGATGCATCAGATCTTATTAAAGAGCTACGAAATGAAGATAATCCACAAACGATTGAAGATAAATTGAATGAGCTAGGAGATTCACCTTTGTTAATGGCATTATATAGCAGAATTGACATGCTAAAAAACAGAAGTAAATAAATATGCTGTACACTTATCAATATATACATAAACACAAGATTCATGAGTTAAATAAGCATTTGCTTATTTTTTTTAGACGAATCAAAAATGTAAAGAGTTCAAGTAAATTTGTTTTAGAAACATATTTCCACAAAGACTTTATCACAGTAATTGAAGGTACACAATTAGAAGTTCAGTTTAGAACTTTTTTCAATACTTACAAAAAACTAAGTGCAAATAATAAGAACTTGTTTTACAATGTCATTATAGATAGCCAATCTATACAATATTTATTTGAAGATATATCAATTGATTGCAATCGATTTAGTAACACTGAGCTTGAAAAAATAATTGGACATAGCTCTATGTTAAAAAATTTAATGTCAACTCTTTATAAATCGATGAGTGCAAAAAATGGACATTGGAAAATATACGATCATTATAGTAATATCTATAATGGCAGAAAATCTCCAAAAGTTTGTCCTTTTTGTGGTGTAGAATTATTACATTCTTCATTTCGTGAGGATTATGATCATCTTGCTCCCAAAGGAGTTTATCCATTATTTTCAATAAATATGAGAAATTTGGCTCCAATGTGTACTTTTTGTAATGAGAAGTGTAAAGGAGAAAAAGATGTTTTTTATGAGGATAGAAACAAAACAAAAAGAAGGCGCTTTGCTTATCCTTACAATATGATGGTTGAAATAGCTCTTGATTATTCAGAAAGTATATTACCTGAAACCGATTATAAATATCCAGAAGGCTATTGGAAAATTAAATTCAACCCAGATATTGATTATGTAAAAACATGGTTGGATATTTTTCAAATTGAAAATAGGTATGTAACTGATTATATTATTCCTAACTATTTTGAATGGCTTGATCAGTTTATTTTTACAATTTCAGATAAAGAACTAATTATTAATGAGAAAAACCTTCTTAGAACCGAATTAAGTAGATATTCAAATCGTTTATTTAAACAACCTTTTTTGGATACAAATATTATCAAGGCTCCATTATTCAAGTACTTTGCAGACTGTGAAAATGAAAGCTTTTACACTTCCCTATTAAGACGTATTAAAACAAAAATATCAGCATGACAACAAACACGCTAATAGCAAAAATTTGGTCGTTTTGCGACACTCTAAGAGATGATGGTTTAGGATATAATGACTATCTTGAGCAGTTAACGTACCTATTATTTCTCAAAATGGCAGATGAGAATCTAAATGAGTTCAATTTGCCTGCAGGTTGCAATTGGCAATCCCTGAAAAGTCAGAGCAAACTTGAAATTGGGGGCTATTATGAAGAAATTTTAAATAAGCTTGCAGAATCTGGTGGTATGCTTAAAAGAATTTTCGCAGGGGCTCAAAATAAAATTCATGATTCGGCTAAGTTGGAAAAACTTATTACTCTTATTGATGCTGAAGACTGGACTTCTAAAGATGTTGATATCAAAGGAGAAATATACGAGTCTTTATTACAGAAAAATGCTGAAAGCAGCGGAGCCGGTCAGTATTTTACTCCTCGTCCTGTAATTGCAGCAATGGTTGAATGTACCCAACCAAAGCCGAATGAGACTATATCTGACCCATCGTGTGGTACCGGAGGTTTCTTTCTGGGTACTATAAATTACATAAACCAACAAAAACTAACTGAGACCCAAAAAAAGTTTCTGAAATTTGATGCTTTTCATGGTTGGGAAATTGAAAAATCAACAGCTAGATTGTGTCTAATGAACTTGTTTCTTCATGGAATTGGGGATTTAAAAGAAACTCCTGATATTGAAGTTACAGATAGCCTAAAAGCTGGTGTCAAGAAAAAAGTTGATTTGGTTTTGGCAAATCCTCCATTTGGCATTAGTAGTAGCGACATCCCTACTAATGATAAGAAACAAGCCGATAAAGAAGGCTATTTCTTAAGGGATGATTTTTGGGTTACTACCAGTAACAAACAACTTGCATTTTTGCAACACATTGTATCAATGCTCAATCAAAATGGTCGTGCTGCGGTAGTACTCCCAGACAATGTTCTTTTCGAGGGTGGAGCTGGTGAAACAATTCGGAAGAAACTATTGGAAGAAACAAACTTACATACGATTTTACGCCTGCCTACAGGTATTTTTTATGCTCAGGGAGTGAAAGCCAATGTCCTCTTTCTTGAAAAGAAACCCAAAACAGATGATCCAGCTACAAAAGAAATTTGGTTTTACGATTATCGTACAAATATCAGACATACTCCAAAGAAAAATCCACTTCGTTCTGAACATTTGAAAGATTTTGTCGAATGTTATCAACCTAATAATATCAGTAAAAGAGTAGAAACATGGAGTGAGAGCAATAAAAATGGCCGTTGGAAAAAATTTACATACGAAGAAATAATTTCCCGCGACAAGACAAACTTGGATATTTTTTGGTTGAGAGATGATAATTTAATTGATTTAGATAATCTGCCGGAACCAGATGAACTAATTGATGAAATAATTGAAAATATTCAAAGTGCTTTGGATAGTTTCAAGACAATAAAGGGAAACTTAGAGTTGAATTTATAACGTTATTTTATTGATTTTAAATCTAGCATGATGGATAAATTTACATGGACAAATACTTACAAAGAAATTTCTAACTGGTTATTGACTAAGAGAAGCGAACAACAATACTTAATTGAAATTCTCAAGAAAATAGGAGTTGAAGGTTTTAAAGATGTAAATGAAGATAAAGAAGAGTTTCAATTAAATGAGATAGATCCTTTTTCATTCTTTTCCTATCTCAACAAATACAAATTAGACTCAAAGCGAATAGAGATACTTCAAAAAATCCATTCAGAGCTAAAATTTAAATGCGAAATGCCAAAAGATGTTTTAGGTATTCCAACTTCACACCCTTTGAAAGTAAGATTATTTCCATACAAATATGCTCGCAAAAACAATGAAATTGAAAAATTATGGAATCTCTTTGAACAAGTCATAACAAAAAAAATAGACAATGATCTATTTCAAAAGGTTCTTGAGATTAAGAGTGTTGGAAAAGGGAAAATCAGTATTTCCTTTTTCTACTCCATGCCAGATTATTATTTACCATTAGATTCAAAGACAACTAACTATCTTAGAAAGACAAAATTAAAATATTCATTCTCCACAATTAGTGAGTATCTATCTTTGATAGACGAAACAAAGAAAGCATTTAAACTAACTCCATTTGAAATTTCATATAAAGCATTTCTATCGCAAGACAATAATTCAGATAAGACAAAAATTGGAAGTGTAAAAACATTATTAGATATCCTTGATAAACTGAGTGATGATTCGTATGATGATAATGTTTCAATATTTTATAGAGGACACTCTAGTCTTAAATTTGAATTAAAACCATCTATTTACAGAGACAAAGAATTGATAAAGAATGAAAATAGGCTTTTCAAAGATATTATTGCTCGAAGTCCATCAGACTTTAAAGACTGTAATTCTACATTTGAGAAACTGGTTAAGATGCAGCATTACTCTTTACCAACAAGATTATTGGATATAACATCTAATCCATTAGTTGCACTTTTCTTTGCATGTAAGGATGAAAAACAAATGAATGAAGATGGTGAATTGTATCGTTTTGAAATAACAGAAGAAGATTTAAAATATTATGATAGTGATACTGTTAGCGTTGTATCCAATATTGCTCGTAGACCACATGATTTTTCTATTCAATCAATTAAGGGTTTACCCAAGTCAACTTTTAATAAAAAAGGAGAAATACAATATTTACTTCATGAAATTCGTTCCGAGAAATCTCATTTTTCTGCAGTAATTGATCCATTGCATCTTGAAATGGTTTTTTGTGTTAGACCTAAATTAGATAATCCAAGGATAATAAGACAAGAGGGGGCATTTTTTGTTTTTGGGATTGAAGATGACAAATCACATTGTGCAAAATTTGATTTTGAATATCAATCATTTATAATAAACAAATCTGAAAAACCCAAAATTCTTAAACAACTTGATATATTAGGGATAAATGAATCAACACTTTTCCCTGAAATTGAACACGTTGCTAAACACTTAAAAGACAAGTATTTTTAAATCACAATATAGAAATCGCTTGGTTGCGGTCAAAATTCGCTGAAACCTTTTTACAGTATACCTTTCAGAAGAAATGCACCGCAACCAAAATAGAATTTCCCGAAAAATAAAAATTAGTTTAGTTGCGGTGAAAAATCGATATAATCATTTATGGTAAAGGCTTTGATGCCCTCCGCAACCGCAACTCCGCAACCAAGGTATGTTTTCTGAAATTCAAATGTAAAAATCTGGTTTATCTGAGAGATAGGTATAAAATCCAAAAGGAAAAAGTTCGGTTGAAAGCGGTCAGGTTTCACCTGATAGATAATAACGGGCAGCTCCGCCGGGCAATCCCCAGCCACAAAAAATCCCCACCATTCGTTCCTCATGGCTTGCACGGTCTTTTTTGTGGCTTCCGCACAATCCACCCTTCTGTTGTTTTTTTCTGTCACACTTTTTGCAATCCACCCTACATTCACAGTGTTGTTTTTTCAAAACCACTGTTTCAATCCCGCCAAAAGAGCAAAAAGACACTGTGCATTCCAACCGCCACCACCATGCACGCTTGCGCCAGAAAAAAAACAACACAAAGCTATTATACATAACATGTAGTTATATTCGAGCCCTTACCTGACGGCAAATCAATAGGGCTAAATATAACCTAATTATGTATAATAGCCGCACAAAATCAACGCTTTGCCCCGCTGCGCTGCCCGAAGACCTCAAGATTTCCCCACCACCCATCAGTGGTTGCAGTAAGAAAAAATATATCGAGTTTTATTTCCATGTGCTTGCGGTAGGTGAATTTTATAACCATTCTGCGATTTGGAATATTTTCTTCACTATGAACTATCAACTGCAAACTATCAACTGTATTCACCCACCTCAGCACCGCACAGCATAGGTGGTTTAGTCGCTCCATTCCACAATCCACGCAGTCATTCCATTTCGCTTCCCGGCTGTAATCCACACACAAATAAATCCACACACAAACAGCCAGTAAAGCTCCATTTCATTCCCCAACGCCTGTTTCATTACACGCCTAATCCACCCATGCCCTTTTCCAACGCATTTCCAACGGTCTATTTTTCATACTGCGGCGAGTCCACCCCATTAAGCGCCTTTCAGGCAGAGCGGAAAATTTATTACACCTAACCGGTGCGTTGTTCAGGCTTCGCCAACCCGAGAACAATGCCCCGAAAACCACTTGTAATTTTTATTGATATTGTTTGTTTTTTTCGGGTAGCAATAAAAAATTATAAAAGGTTTTCAAAATATGGGGACAGTTGTCAAGCTCCTTTTCAAGCAGCTTGTAAGTTATTCAGCACTTCGTGCATTTCCTCAATATTTCCCCACCGCCCATTAGTAGTGCAGTAAATTAAAAACATTCCGAATTGATTCTCTACGTGCTTGCGGTAAGTGCACACATTACGTCTCCATTACGTTCCGGGTTCTTCGTTCATTTCGCAACACTCATGAACTACGATTCCCTACACTCCATTTTGCCTACATTTAGTGCATTCACCTCAGCACCACACAGCTTAGGTAGTTTCCTTCCTTTCCATTCCGCAAGCTCCATTCATCAGTCAGTCACTACCCAAGCCCTTTCCCACGCATTTCCAGCGGTATGTTTCCATTTCCTGCAGCGAGTTTGCCCCAAAGATGTAATTAGCAAATAAAAAACCACCAATTTTTCGCAATTAATAATCACCAGTAAAAAAGAGATTAGATTGCCTCTAATCTATCAGTGCTGTGCTTTATCACGGAGCTTTAGCGGAGTGATAAAGCACAGCACTGATAACTATTTTAGTTGTTCCTGAGTAAATATATTTTTACGGTTCTCCATCCGATAACTTTGTCCATCAAGTTTTACTACTTCGCACCGATATAGTATTCTATCTAATAATGCCGTTGCTAGAATTTCATCGTCCATTGATTCTGCCCATTGTTTGGGTGATTTATTGGTGGTGATTATAAGCGAACATTGTTCGTGCAAATGATTGATAAGATTAAATAATGCAACAGCTTCGTTCTTTTTGATTGGAAAAAGCATAATGTCATCAATAGCTATTAAATGTGCTTTTAGATAGCGGTTGTATGCTGAAAGTGCTGTGGCCGTTATTTCTTTCATTCTCAGAATGTTTATTAAATCTTCCATGGTGGTAAAATAAGCCTTATAGCCTTTATCTACAGCATCATTTATCAATCCGGCAGCAATAAATGATTTGCCTGTTCCACTTGGTCCCATAAGTACGAGATTATAAACCTGTTCTACCCACACCATCTGGCGAAGTTCCGTCATTTGTTTCTCAGATATACTAGAAGACACCTTATAATCATAGTTTGCCAAATCGTGATGACGGGGCAGGTTAGCCATTTTTATGCGGCGTTCCAGATCTGTTCGTTTTCGCTGTAGAACTTCCTGTTCTAGTAAATTGTGTGTATAGTCCAGATAGCTTGGTTTGTTTATCTGAGCTGTATGTATAATGGCTTCTGCCTGATTACGTATCAACGATAGTCGTAAGTAATCGGCATTTTGTTTTATTTGTTTTATCTGATCAATCATATTACATTAGTTTTTGATAGGTGTTTATTTTGCTAGTATGAGGCTCATAATTGACATGTGTAGATAACGAGCTTTTTATTTCGACTTGTGGCACAACAGTGCTCTTAATAACCTGACTTTCTTTTTGATAGTGAAGAGCTGTTAGTATTAATGTATTTGCATTAAACATGGAACTCTCGATACAGAACAGAACTGCCTGTTCAAGAAACGAAGGCTCTATTTCGACCGATTTATTTTTTAATAGCAGTAGGTTGTCGCGCAAGTATCGCTGCTTGTGAACTGACAACTGCTCGATGAATAATGGATAAGAGGGTACATTGATAAAGAGTTCCCCCACTTGGGTCTTGAGTGTTTCCATACTTTGGCTTTTATCCCTTCTGTGATCTGTATTGCGGATAGTTTGTCCTCGCTCATTACATAAATTATGCGTAGTAAGTAGATTTTTGTCACTTGCAAAAAGATAGAGTTTTTCATCTTCAATCTTCAGAAAAACTGTTGTGTTGGCCCCTTGATATGTATTTAATGGCAAGGTGTAGAAATTGCTTTTATAACTTATTGTATTGTCTTTACGAACTTTGTACGGTAGTAGACTTACAACATTTTCCTGTTTGTAATAAGGATGAAGGTGCTCTCGTTCAATAAGCCATTCTTGATACGGTATTTTTTGTATCCCAGCATGCATCTTGCCATTTCCCGTGCGTTTGAGCCATTCATGAACTGATTCATTGAGTGCTTTTTCGTTTGTATAGGTACGCCCCCGAAGAAAATTCTTTTTTACAAAACCAACTACATTTTCAACTTTACCTTTACTCTCTGGGTCGGCTTTGCGACAGAAAACGTGAGTAAAGGTCATTTCAGAACTGTATTTTTGAAACTCCCTGGTTAATATCAAATCGCCAAGATTCTCATCAACCATTAATACTCTGTCCTGATCGTAAAGGATCTTATCAGGCTGACCTTCAAAATACTCAAATGCTTGATTGTGTGCCTCAATTGTTGATTGGCTTGTAAATGGCTTGGTCTGGAAGCTTACAAACTTTTGACGGGAACGACTCAATATCATGACGAAAAAATAGACTTTACATCTACTACCATTTTCACTTGCCATATGAAAACTCCCAAAATCTGCTTGAGCTTGATCTCCATAAGCTGTTTCGGGTAATTTTTCATACTGACGAAATGACTTTGAACGCACTTTGGGAATATCAAACTCCTTGCGAATCTGTTCCACAAAATTGTAAACTGTCTTACTGTGAACAACCGGCAAATCCGGATAATGCTCTTTTAACCAGTCTTCTACTTGCGAGGCAGATAAATAGGGATGACTATCCAAAGTCGTTTTTACAAACTTCCGATATTCCTTCAATTTCTTTGGACGATGTTGAACTACAGAAATCCAATTTAAAAATGACTGCTCATCCATCGATAAATACTTACGAACTGTTGAACGATCCAAAGATAATTCAACAGAAATCTGACTCTTATTGAGTCCTTGTGAATGTAATTCTTTAACTTTGTACCACATAAATGCTTTTTTTAAGTGTTGTGTAGGAGTCTTCATTAATTTGTGTGTTGGTTTGCACAAAAATGGAGACTCTTTTTTTATTATTTACATTTAGTGGTGATTTTTAATTGCGAAAATATGAGGAAACAAAATTACTAATTACAAAAGAATAGAGAGCCTCAATATCTCCCCACCGCCCTTTAGTTGTTGCAGTCATTTCAGGCAATCGTTTACTATTCATGCGCTTGCGGTCGGTGCATTCATTCCGGCTCCATTGCGCTCCGGGACTACGTTCGTATCTCACTCCGAACCCCTACGCTCCCTACATTCGTGCATCCACCTCAGCACCCCGCGGCATAAGTATTCCTTTACTCACTCCATATATTCTGTTCCCTCAGTCATACCCATGCCATTTTCCCTCGCATTTCCAGCGGTTGCCTTCGTTCCTGCGGCGAGTATGCCCCAATGAAGAAAATCCAATAGGTATGAATGGTATCTTTTCCCAAAAGGATTCAAAAAACAAATACAGAATCAAATTCCAAAAAGACAAATACAACAAGGACTTTTTGAGTATAATATTTACCGACAAAAAAATAAAAAATCCAGCAAAGATAAGGCGGTCGACACAAATCCACGCTTTGGGCAGTAAAGGTCGGTGCCCTTCGGGTTTTTGTCACAATCTCCACACCTCGTTACACTTCGGGTAGTATTCTGACAAAAAAACCTTGACAGCCCAATCCGTCCGCCTAATAAGATGGCTATATTTTTCTTTTTTTTCTACTTCTTTTTTTCTTCTCTTTTCTGGGGGTAAAAATTATTTACGGGCGCAGCAGCTCTAAGTCATTTTTAATCATTTAATCCCCCTATTTATGAGTAGTTTCAGTATCAAATCACATCGTCCGGGCGTTGTTTATACCATGCCCCATTTCTTCATTTTAAACAAAGGAAATAACAGCGGAAAGCCGCTTGCCGTTCCATGTACAAATTGTTTTGTAATTCAATTTCAAAGCGAAGAAGAAAAGGAACAAATTTACTGGCTGTTGTATAGCTTATGGCAGTCAAAAGTCTTTTATCCGTTTTTGCGTGGTTCGGTTATTCCGTTTGTTGTGCTCAGGGATGTAAAGTCCTGCCTTTTGGATAGCTTAAACAAGGTGGATGAGAATCCGGCTCAGTTTGAAAAAGCAGTGGCAGCTCTCCGCAGTCTGGAAGCCATGGAAAAGCAATACAAACAAAACCTGCTTTTAATCGCCAATGCCAAGCGGATGCTCTTTTACAAATACATTAGTTGAGTATGGGTGGAGTTGGTTGCCTTTGATGACCAGCTCCATTTTCGCAATAGTTAGCTTTGGCGGAAAAACGAGAATAACTTTTTTCGGGCTCGATGGGACGGCCCCAAAAGTTATTTCCCATTTTCCGAGTGATGGGTGCAAATAATCAAACTATACTCAAGCAATAGATAAGTCCTACAAAAGCCATACATAAAGGCTACATAAGTGCACTCATGATATATCAACCATAAATTCACCTTAATTGCCAGGAATGAAAAAGGGCGATCCATTCGGAACGCCCTTTCGCTAATTAATACCAAGTACTGGTTTTAGTAAGTGCTTTGAATCTTCAGTGCATGGCCTGCATTCAGCAAGTAATAATCATTACCGGCTTTTTGATAGAATTCAATACCAACAGAATTCAACACAGTTACATCGTCATTCATTTCAGGTGCTCCCGGAAGAGCGCTGACAATGACAGTCTCAGCTGCAATATCTAGTTTTAAATCCAGATAATCTGAATACACCACGTTTGACTTTTGGTTCAGCTCGGGCTGAATTGGTTCATAAATACCGGTTGTGGCGTTAAAGGCAAAATCGGAAATTACTGAAACAGCATTAATCAATCGGAAATGAGTTGCACCAGCAGGAGCAATCACTGATTTTGCCGGATTAAATGCCGGAACTGTCAGAGTTGAACTGTTGCGGTCCACATTTCCTGTTAATTCAAATGGAGCAATGAACGAACTGTCAAAGCTGAAATTTCTGTTGAAATTCAAACCAAGCAAATATTTGCTTTGGGTTGAAATCAAAATTGCCCGATAACCACGAGCTTCAGTCTGATCTTCCAAATTGATTTTTTTCATGATGCCGGTTAATCGACCGGTCAGCTGTGCATCGCTCATTTGCTTCATGAGCATGTTCAACCCAACGCGAACAGATTTACCTGCAATAGCACAAGCCGCAAACTCATTCATGTTTTCTCGGGTTCTGACAAACCCGGGGTCATTCTTGATTTGCTCACCAGTTGCACCACCTTTTAAACCGGCGAAGTTGCCTGTCATACCTTTAATCTTGAAATGGCGAATCTCGCCGATTGTACCTTTGTACTTTACATGTCCTAATTGACGTGCCATAGTTGTAAGTTTTTAATTGTTTGTACTAGAAAATTTTTCAGTAAAATTACAGAGCAATCATCTGTGTTATAAATACATAAATAATGCTAAATGATGCTTTTTGACGCTATCAATCTGATACAATAAATCTATTTAAGAATCAATACAATAGTTTCTATAAATATAATTACTCCGGCTACCTTGATTTTGACGTCGTTCCAAAAGTCAGTTTTCTTCTTTTGAGTTTTATAGTAGTTTATTGAGGAGTCTTTGCAAGCAATCAATTCTTGTTTGCTTTCGATAACGCCATTTTGAATTTCTACTTTTCCCTCCAGTTCTTCCACTTCACAGGAATAGTTTTCTATTTCAGAATCGAGGCTTTCAATAACGCTGTCCTTTTCTACTGTTTCGAGTTTCAAACCCTGAACAAGATCTTCGCAATCGCTCAGGTTCTTTTCTTTTTCGAATCGTTCCTGGAGTGAATCATTAAGAATATGCTGTTTGCTGGCTTCAGCTTTTTGGATGGCTGTGTTTGCTTTTTCTTTGGCCAGTTTTGAGTTAAGAAGTTTTATTGTACTGTCTTTCTGATTGAGCAAGATATTGGCTCTGACGGTCTTTAAGCTGTCTTCTTTTGACTTGTTTATGTTTCGTTGGTCAATGGTTGCCGGTTGCGGTGTTTCTTGTTTGAAGTCGCATTGAAATACAATCACTGAATAGATAATTAGAGCAAGAAACATGACTATAATTTTAAAAAGGCAATTTGAATTTTTCATAACTGTATGTATTTTCCGTTTTTATATTTGAGTATCTGGTTGCGGTTTCCATTGCTTTTAAAGCTTACATGGACCCAATCGGGTTGTCGGTCATTTCCTTTTTCCCAAATCAATTGGTCAAACTGAAAATGTTCCAGGATAACCTGGAACATGTTGGCATTATCAAAACATTCTATGTCCGCGGCTTCGCCTTTGGTGTGTTGGCTGATAGGATTTTGAGCTCCGCCAATTGCTTTATTTACGGCCAATGTCCTGAAGCCTGAGTTGACGGCTATCGGTTCATCAATCATTTCCCGGAGTGGATCCAGTAGATTATCTACTAGTACTTTCAGCTTTTTACGAACTGTTGGTCCGGGTGTGTTGTCCATGTTCTCATTGGTTACTGTCATTTCTTCCAATGAGAAGTATTTTCCTAACTTGCTCATGATTGTTTCTTGTTGAAGAATTGGAGGATAAAAGCACACACACCACCGGCAATGGCAATGTACTTCAAATAAGAGCTTGGAATAGCTGATTTAAACTCTTCTGGGAGTGCAGCATAATACAAGGGTAATGCAGCAAAAGCGCTGGAAATAAGTTGGAAGAAACGAGCAAAAGCCGGAGTGTCAGCTTTCCACCATTCGGGCAGTTTAAATAATACTTTTTTCATACAATTGATTTTCTTGTAAAATTACAAGTCAATCACCTGTTTAATAAAGACCTAAACAATGCTAAACGATGCTTTTTGAAGTTATAAGAAAAGCCCTGTTGATGAAATCACTAGGGCTTACAAAATGGTTATTAAGATTTAGAAAAAAGGATGGAATAATTCGAATAGCAAAGATTTTATTTCTTTTAAAAGCCTATGAATGAAATCAATCACACTAATATTAGATTGTATTTTTTTATAATTAAATATCTGTTTTGTGTAATGTTTGTGTAATGTTTGGAAACAAAAAAGACCTACAAATTAATGTAAGTCTTTCATTTTCAGCAGTCGGGATGACAAGATTCGAACTTGCGACCACTGGTCCCCCAGACCAGTACTCTAAACCGGGCTGAGCTACATCCCGCTGATTTTTTAGTGGCACAAAAATACAAAAAATATTATCCTGAGAAAAGAATTAAATAAAATTTTTATATAAAATAAATATCATTCTCATTATCACATAATTGGGCTAAACAATCGTGCAAACGATTCTTTCAATTTCTGTTTTCGTTTTCGGTTCATCCAAGCACCTAAAGTCAACTCTTCACATTGCTTAATATCTGATTTAAAGAGTTTTTTCAATTCAAAAGCTGTTTTCTTTTCATATATAAAGGCATTGGCTTCAAAGTTTTGCATAAAACTTCTTTCATCCAAATTACAAGAACCTACAATTGAAATAAAATCATCAATCACAATGGCTTTACTATGCAAAAACCCGTCTGTGTATTTATAGACTCTTACTCCTGCTTCCAGTGCCTTTCCCAAATAACTGCTAGTACTGGCATCGGAAAGTGAAGAATCAGATCGGGAAGGAATCATCAGACGCACATCAACTCCACTTAAAGCTGCCATTTCAATGCAGGAGGCAATTACTTCGGTGGGCATATAATAGGGTGTGTGTATAAAAACATATTTTGTAGCAGACATCACAGCTGAAGCAATTCCCTGCATGATAGCTTCCCAGTCTGTATCCGGACCACTATTGACTATTTGCACAAGATTTTTGCTGAACTTTTGTGGTTCCGGGAAATATTCTTTGCCTTCAATCAGTTTTCGATCCACAAAAAACCAGTCTATCATAAATAATAATTGAAGACCGTGAACAGCAGAACCTTCTAATCGAATAAATGTATCGCGCCAAATTCCAAATTTATTTCCATAAATATACCTGTCAGCAATGTTCAATCCACCCGTAAATCCAATTTTCCCATCTACTACTACCAACTTACGGTGGTTGCGATAATTTATTTTACTACTTCTTGATATTCGCCAACGAAATGGAAGGAATGACCGAACATAAACTCCTGCTTCTCTAAGCGTACGAATATATTTTTTTGACAGCGCAAAACTTCCCCAATAATCGTAAATCATTCGCACCCGAATACCTTCTTCTGATTTTTGAATCAAAAGTTTACGAAGTTCATTGGCAATTTTATCGTCATCAAAAATAAAAAATTCAAGGTGAATATGATCTTTAGCATTTCTTATAGCATCAAATATCGCTTCGAAAGTAGTAATTCCACTAGATAAAACCTCAATTTTATTGTTAGCATATCCGGCTGCATCACTATTTTTATTGAGTAATTTTATCAGATTCAGTTTATTATTATCAATACTATCCTTTTCCAAATCATTAATATCAAATGAAGCTACAGGCCTTTCTGTTACTCGGCGTATACTTTTTTTCGATATAATTTTTTTCTTACGGTAATCCTGACCCAATAACAAATAAAGAAATAAACCCAAAAATGGGAGAAACAATAAAACCAATACCCATGACAGTGATTTCACCGGATTACGATTTTCCAACAGTAATACGGAGATTGTACTTATTGTAGTATATACGTATAATGCTATAAAAATAATGGACAATACACTCGTCATGTCATTTGAGTTTTATTTAATCTTAAATTCTCAGCTTTTTAATGGATTTTTATAAAACAGCCATTCATGGTTCTCAATCGTTGCTCTCCTTACCGATAGAACGGGTAATAATGGAGCTACTATACCTGTTTTTATTGTTTGGGGCGATACTTCAACATTTGCTTCATCCCAAAGTCCGGATTTTATAAAATTTCGCAACAAAGTCGCTCCCCCTTCTACCAATACAGAATGTATATTTTTTTTATAAATAGACTGTAATATTGTTTCAATACTATTCTCATCAAATTCTATTGGCAAGTATTCCAAATGATGAGTATTTGGTTTCTCTTTTGTTGTAAAAATATAGGTTTGTACTTTTTCATCTTTCAACTGATAATCATCAGGAATTATCCCTTGCCGATCCAATGCTATTCTGATTGGATTTTTTCCCGACCAGTTTCTCACTGTAAGTGATGGGTTATCGAGCAAAACAGTATTCGTGCTGACTAATATAGATTGATTTTCGGATCGCATTTTATGGGTCAGGAGTTTCGTAACATTATTTGAAATCAGCAATGGAGTTTCTGTAACATCTGTTCTTATTCTGTCCATAAATCCATCTTGAGTTTGAGCCCATTTCAATAAAACAAAAGGACGTTTTTGTTCCTGAAAAACGAAAAACCGTTTATTTAACTCACGACATTCTTCTTCCATTACCCCTACAACAACTTCAATACCTGCCTTTCGAAGAATGTCCACTCCCCTACCCGATACTTTTGGATTCGGATCAAGAGTACCTATCACCACTTTAGGAATGCCACTACGCACAATTAAATCGGCACATGGTGGTGTCTTTCCAAAATGCGAGCAAGGCTCCAAGCTGACATATAAAATAGATTTTTTCAGCAACTCTTGATTCTTAACAGAATGAATTGCATTTGGTTCTGCATGAGCTTCACCAAACCGACGATGATATCCTTCACCAATAATCTCATCATCAAGAACTACAACTGCTCCAACCATTGGATTTGGCGCAACATAACTTCCTCCAAACTGAGCCAGTTGAAGACAGCGTTGCATATATTTTATTTCGTAATTCATAATTTTACATCCATCGTTTGAGTCTAATGTGCAGAATGATTTTTTCTTTAAAAAATTAGCAAATCAGTACATAAGCACATTGACACATTTACCTTATCTTTGCAATTATATGCAAAACACATTTTATAAAATTCAATCAGAGCTTCAGGGTTTATATCCGGAAACTGAGATTCGCAATTTCAGCTATTTAATTATTGAAAAAATAACAAAATTTTCAAAAGCCGAAATTGTAGTTAACAAAAATACACTTTTTTCTGATGAACAAAGCCAATTTGTTGAAAATTTTATTTTACGACTTAAAAAATTTGAGCCTATTCAATATATTTTAGGCGAAACGGAGTTTTATGGTCTGCCTTTCAAGGTCAACGAATCGGTATTAATTCCACGCCCTGAAACGGAAGAACTAGTGTATTGGATAAAAACGGAGAATACTGATAATGAGACAAAAAGCATTCTTGATATCGGAACAGGAAGTGGTTGTATTGCCATATCGTTAAAACATATTTTCCCGAAAGTGGATGTCTCAGCTTACGATATTTCAGAAAAAGCACTTGAAACGGCAAAAATTAATGCTGAATTAAACAATGTAAACATTCGGTTTTCAACTATTGATATGCTAAACCCAATTTCAACAAACGAAAAGTGGGATATCATTGTTAGTAATCCTCCTTATGTTCCGGAAAAAGAAAAATCAGAAATTCAACCCAATGTCTTGAATCACGAACCACATTTGGCATTGTTTGTACCTGATAATGATCCATTGTTATTTTATCGACAGATAGCATTATTTGCAAAAAAACAGTTAAATAATAAGGGGAAGTTATATTTCGAAATTCATCGGGACACCGCAAAAGACGCAGTCAAACTCCTTTCAGAAATGGGTTTTGTAAATATTGAACTCCGAAAAGACATTTCAGGAAATGATAGAATGATTCGGGCTATTTTTGAATAAAAAGTATTGATTTCATTTTTACATGAAAAAAATAATAAAAACCCTTTTCAATTGTTTTTGTTTTGAGATTGCTTATCTTTGCATTGCTTGAAATTTGAATAATCATAAACTTTTTATACAATGGAACAAATAAAAAACAGAATTTCATTACTTCGTAATGCGATGAAAGAACAAGGCATTTCGGCTTGCATAATTCCCGGAACTGATCCCCATGCCAGTGAATATATTGCTGATTATTGGAAGGAACGTGAATGGATTTCGGGCTTTGATGGTTCTGCCGGAACAGCTGTTGTTACACTTGAAAAAGCCGGTTTATGGACTGACTCACGATATTTTCTTCAAGCAGCGGAACAATTGGAGGGTACAGGTATTGAACTTATGAAACAAGGATTACCCGATACGCTCGAAATCATTCCATGGTTATCTACTGTTTTAAAACCCGGAGAAAAAGTGGGCGTTAATGCACAAGTGTTTTCGATAAATAATTATGCTTCGATGAAGGCAGAATTGAGAATGAGTCATTTGGAATTGGTTTCAATAGATTTACCGGATAAAGCATGGAAAGACAGACCGAGTCTTCCTCTCAATCCGTTTTTTGTGTTTGATACAAAATATTCAGGCAAATCAGCAATCGAAAAGCTTAACCTTCTACGAGCCGAAATGAAAAAAGCATTTGCTGATGTTTTTGTTGTTTCCGCATTGGATGATATTGCCTGGTTATTTAATATTCGGGGAAATGATGTTGATTATAATCCGGTGGTGATTTCCTATGCTATAATCGAAATGGATAAAGCAACTATATTTATTGCCCCTGAAAAATTAAATTATGACACAACTGCTTATCTCCAAAGTCAACAGATTTTCGTTTCGGATTATACTGAAATATACAACTCTTTGAATAAAATTGAACCAACAAAAGCCGTATTGGTAGATGGGACAAAAATGAATCAAGCTCTATTTGAATCAATTCCGACGACTTGTGCTATTCGAAACTCAATGTCACCCGTTTTCAAACTGAAAAGTATGAAAAATGATATAGAGATGGAAGGTGTTCGTAAGGCAATGACCAAAGATGGAGTGGCTTTAACACGATTCTTTATCTGGCTCGAAGAAAATCTGAACAGCGGAGAATTATCAGAAATCTCCATTTCGGAAAAATTAAAATGGTTTCGGAGCGAAGAAGAAAATTTTGTGGGTGAAAGCTTTGGTACGATAGCCGGATATGCATCACACGGTGCTATTGTTCACTATCACGCTTTGCCAAATACAGAGTACAAACTAAAAGCTGAAAACATCTTATTGTTGGATTCCGGCGGACAATATTTAGATGGCACAACCGACATTACACGTACTGTTGCACTTGGATCGCCCACTGTACAACAAAAAACGGATAACACACTCGTTCTGAAAGGACATATTGCATTGGCAACAGCTATTTTCCCTGTTGGCACACGGGGTTCGCAACTTGATATCTTAGCCCGAAAAGCGATGTGGGATCTGGGACTAAATTATGGGCACGGTACAGGGCACGGTGTTGGACATTTTTTATGTGTACATGAAGGTCCCCAAAGTATTCGCATGGATGAGAACCCAACGACCTTGCAACCGGGGATGATTATTTCGAATGAACCCGGTATGTATCGTACAAATGAATATGGCATCAGAATTGAAAATTTAGTGCATGTTGTTCCGGCTCAAAAAACTGAATTCGGACAATTTCTTAAATTTGAAACCTTAACCCTATTCCCAATTGACACACACTTGATAAATTTTGACCTTTTGACGAACAAAGAAATCAATTGGCTGAATGATTATCATCAAAAAGTTTACGATACAATTGCGCCAAAGTTAAATGAGTTTGGTCGTGAATGGTTAAGCAAAAAATGCATCCCGTATATTCGTCAGAATTAAGTAAATCATTTTTCTATAGTCAATATTCTGCAAGAAATAGAAATCACCCTTATAATGTGATTTCTATTTTTGCTTCAAACAACATCAATAAAAGAACGACATGGAAGAGTTTGATATAAAAGACAGCATTCTTGGCAAAATCACAACAAACCCGGAGAGATACAATCCTTCCTTATTGTTTAAAATTCCGCGTAACGAAAATCGGGTTCATTACGGAATTGATTCATCCAATTTAAATTTTGTTGGATTCGATGTGTGGAATTGCTATGAACTTTCGTTTCTCACTCAAAACGGGTTGCCGGTTTCAAGAGTACTAAAATTGATTTATTCGTGCGACAGCCAATACCTTGTGGAGTCCAAATCGTTGAAACTATATTTAAATTCATTTAATATGGAAAAGTTTGGAAAAACGGTTATAGAATCAGTGAACGAAGTGAAAGCTATTATTTGTAACGATCTTAGTCAATTATTGGAAACAGAAGTAAGGGTTTCTCTTTTCGACACTGACTGTGAAACGAGGAAACCTTTTCCCGAATTTTCGGATAAAAATCTTTTAAAAATGGTTGATGATGAAACATTAAACTCTTTGCATTTCCATCACTTTAATGAAACGCCGGCTATATTGCAAAGCAAGATAACTCGAGAAAATCATGATTATAGCTTTTACTCGGATTTATTGCGTTCAAATTGCAGGGTGACAAATCAACCCGACTGGGGCGATTTGTTTGTATCTATTTCAACAAAAAACGAAATTGATGTCCTTTCAATAATTGAATATTTGGTTTCGTTTCGAAAAGAGAACCATTTCCACGAAGAAGTAGCAGAAATGATTTACAAACGTTTTTCGGATTTATTTAACCCTTCAAAACTAATGGTTGCAGCCATGTATACTCGTCGTGGTGGCATTGATATTAATCCAATCCGTGCTTCACACACTGAACTTATTGACGAAACATTGATAAGCTCACATTATTTTATTGAAAAGAGGTTAAGGCAATAATCAGCAAACAAATCGCACAACTGATTCATTTTATACAAAATATTGAATTTGTCTCCAAATTTACTTTTTAAAGTTTGCAGAAACGAAAAAAGAATGTATCTTTGCACCCGCTAACAAGCAACATGCGGTTGTGGCGTAATTGGTAGCCGCGCCAGACTTAGGATCTGGTGCCGAGAGGCGTGGGGGTTCGAGTCCCTTCAGCCGCACAAAAAAAATCCCAATCATCTTTTGATGGTTGGGATTTTTCGTATTTAAACTGTTCTTTTCAAATTCTGCTGTAACTATTTTTGAGAATGTAGTTAAAGGGATCAATGCAAATAGCAATAGAGAATTGTTATGTCAATAACTCAATTAACCTGTTAAAGCTTCTTATTTGAAATAAGTACAGGTCGAATAACATTGAATAAATTTCGCAGAAGCCATTGACTATCTTACTTACAATCGAGAAAAATACTTTTGCATCTTTATAATTATCAAAGTTTATTTATAGCGACTTTTCTGTTTACATCTTACTTATTAACAGCAAATTACATACATTCAACTTTTTTTTTAAAAGCTAAACGTTTTATTCTGCTGGTTAGCAAATCTTTAAGATCTTCACAAATCATCCCTGATTAATTACGATTCCTTACATTTCAAACAACAAAGACAAATAAATGAAGTTTTTCAATGTGCTTCAACTTCAACAAGACAACACATATTAACATTTTGTACATGTTTAACACGTTAATTTATTTAAAACACTAATTTTATAACTATTTTTGTTTTTTAATTTATACAATTAGCTAATTTATTAAATTTTAATTTCAAACAAAACTATTTGAAAATTTCAAATACAAAAAAAATAATTGCAAATATGATTCTTCTTTATTTTACTTCCAAAAAAATGCAAACATTGAGCTTTTTTATTAATTTCATATCGGTTAAAATTGCTTTTGCATGATGATGATTGGAGTAGGCTTATTTTTTAAGGAACAAAGGCAACCTAACTTGGGACTTCCAACTCTCGAAATGAGTAGTTGGAAGTTTCTATTCCCGAAAAAAGGATTAAACTTTTCCAGCCTTTTTACCTTTGCTTTTGTAATAAACGCTTTGTTTCTTTCAAGTGCTGCATATGGGCAAACTTCGGCTTCTGTCACCTGGTCAGTATTGAGCAGCCTCTCTGCGACCTCAACCAACGGAGCTGTAACAGGCTCTACTGCTACACTCACAGGCATTGATGGTATGACTGCTTATAACGATACTATTGGATCAGTAGCGGGTTGGGCAAAGACGGGTGGATTTCTGTCAGCCACATATAGCTCGGGTATTTATGTTGAGTTTTCAATTGCGCCTACAACTGGTAATAATATCACAGTCAATTCAATATCCGGATATTTTGTTGGGTATGCATCGGAAAATACAAAGATGGCAGCTTATTATTCTGTTGACAATTTTATAAATTCGACAAATTTGGGTTCGTGTACATACAATGGGGCATCCAGCAATACTAGCACTACAGATCCAATATCATTAACCGATGATAGACTTACAACAACATCAATCCAGGGAGCAACTGTTTTTACGCCCACTATTTCCGTAAAAAATGGACAAACATTAAAAATCAGATTGTATATTTGGAATAAAAATGGCACTGCGAAGAAACTTGGTTTAAGAAATATAGTTCTTTCCGGTACAACTACTTCAACATCTTCTACTCCAACTGTAACTACCGGAAGTGCATCAAGTATAACTACTACCGGAGCTATTTTAAATGGAACAATAAATGCAGCCAATGGAGCTGCCACCACCATTTCGTTCGATTATGGCACAACTACAGCTTATGGTACAAACGCCGGAGGAACCAACAGCCCCACTAGTTCATCTGCTACCAATGTAAGTTCCTCCTATACCAAAACCGGATTAACAGCAAATACACTGTATAATTTCAGAATAAAAGGTGTGAATTCAGCAGGAACTACGAATGGGAATAATGCAACATTCACCACACTTCCCGGCCAACCAACTATTGCTGCCGAAAGTGCAATTACATCAACCGGCTTCAGGGCTAACTGGACAGCTCCTTCTCAGGGAGGTGCAACATTTACCTACACATTGGAATATGGAACCGATAATACTTTTGCCAGTAAAACAACTGTGACCGGCATTTCGGCTATTTTTGCTGATATTTCAGGTCTAAGTATGGGAGTGACCTATTATTACAGAGTAAAATGCAGCAATACTACCGGCGATGGTGCGTATTCAGCATCATACGAAACAGTAACAACTACAACATCTGCACCCACTGTTACGACCCAAGCGGTTTCAAGTATAACTTCCACAACTGCAACCGGTAATGGAACCATTATTTCAACAGGAGGTTCAACAACCAATTGGGTAAGTGGTATTTGTTGGAAAACAAGCACCGGGCCAACAACAGCAGATAGCAAGACTACAAATGGGACTTCTGCACTTTCAGCTTATATCGGAAATTTAATAAGTTTAGCCCCCAATACAAAATATTATGTTAAAGCATATGCAACAAATAATATTGGAACTAGTTATGGTTCGGAGGTGAACTTCAACTCTTTGTCACTTCCACCTACAATTAGTTCAGGTAGTAGTGCTACCAATGTTGGTTTTACAGCCAACTGGTCTGTTCCCGGAACTCAGGGAAGTGAAACATTTACCTACACAGTGGAAGTTTCTACTTCCAGTGGAAGCTTTGATGCCAATATTGTGAGCAGCTCTATTGTAACAGGCATTTCATCGTCAAGTGTTTCGCAGGCAATAACTGGTTTGAGTCCTAGTACTACTTATTATTTCCGGGTAAAAGCAGTAAATACAAGTGGTAGTAATGCTTCTGGAATTAGTACCGGCATTGCTACATTAGCTTCTAGTAGTTCTACTGATTATTTCCGATCGAAAACAACAGGTAACTGGAATGCATCGACAACTTGGGAAAGTTCCGCGAATGGAAGTACAGGCTGGATAAATGCGAATCAAACTCCTACTTCTACATCTGCAGAAATTACTATTTTAAATGAACATACAGTAACCATGTCTGCCGATGTAAGTGCTGACAATATGACTATTGCAAGCGGTGGACAATTAATTGTAAGTTCAGGACTAACTTTAACGGTGACTAATGGAACAGGAACCGACTTAACCATAAACGGAACACTGATAAATAGCGGAACTGTAATTGCCACCGGAACAATAGTGGTAGGTAATGGCGGTTTGTTTGATCATAATCAATCAAATATGAACGTTCCTGTTATTACTTGGAATACAGGTGCTATATTAAAATTAAGTGGAACATATTCAGGTGCAGGTACTGAAAGTTTTACTGCCGGAGATTATTATAATATTATTTACACCGGGAATATACCTATAGCAACCGACTACGTTTCGTTAGGAACGAATATAATTACTATTGCCAATAAACTGACCGCTTCAGGCATCGGCGATGGCGCTTTATTGCTAACCCGACCCGGAACTGCAACATCTTATGTTCAGGAATACGAACAAACCAGTGGAAATGTATATATAAACAGGAATGCATCCGGCGATCGAAGTTTTACGGTTCTTGGTAATGCTACAATATCAGCAGGAACCATGTATGTAAAAACTTTAGGGAATATTTATGCAGGAATATTGTATATTGAAGGAAATTTAACAATAGGTTCGGGAGCAGTGATAGAGAATAATGGGACAGACGGTTTGGCATCTATCGTATTTAGTGGCAATACTAATACTCCCCAACTATTCACTAATGCTGGCAACTTTAATAATGGCAGTAGTGCAACTACGATGAATATTACGGTAAATAGCGGTGCTATCGTAAACCTTGGGACAAGTGATTTTGGAACAAGCACCCATGAAAGGACTTTTACCTCACAAGCCGGTGCTACAATAAAAACAGCGCATACAAGTGGGATTAATGGAAATATAAATTTAATAGGAACAATTACCTTGAATACCGGAACTAATTTTGAATTTAATGGTTCCACACCTCAGATAACGAGTGCTTTAATGCCTGCAACCGTTAATAACCTGAACATAAACAACACCTCCGGTGTAACATTATCCAAAGCGACTTCAGTATCAAATATCCTGACTTTAAACTCCGGGAAATTCACTACTTCGGTGACAAATACACTTAACATAAATAATACTGCAACTACAGCCATTTCGGGAGGAAATACTACTTCTTACATTGATGGTCCAGTTACATGGGCATTGCCTTTAAATCCTACCTCAGGTTCAAATTACCTATTTCCAGTTGGTAAATCTGATAAATATCTCCCTTTTACGTTGGTTAACCCTACTACCAGTGGAATATCATCAGCCAAAATAGAAGCATATAATACCGGATCAGGCGGAACAGTGGATGGATTGACTCTGAATTCAATAAGCTCTACAGAGTATTGGTCACTCGTTACGGGGACTAATTTCACAAACAGTTCGGTAACTTTAGCTAAAGCTACTGCAATATCACCGTTTAACACCATTGGTGGTAGTACTTCAGCATCTGGAGAATATAATTTTTTATCAGGAACTAAAAGTGATTTTTCGGTCTCAAACTCCAATCAGATAAACGCAAATCGTTTTTTTACATTGGCTTTTCAGGATAACTTTTGGCGTGGAAATTTAAGCACTGATTGGGGAACAGCAAGTAATTGGACTGCAGGATATATTCCAGATAGTGGACAAAAGATTGAGTTTGCAGACGGGAACAATATTACCGATGTTGCTCAAAATGATTTGAGCTTGGATACAGACAGAACAATCAGCCAGCTAATTAACAAAAGTTCAAAGGCCTTGGTTGTAAATCCGGGAAAAACTTTAACCGTAAATTCGACCATTACAACATCAAACAATACAAATCAAATATCTATTCTAGCTGATTCTATTCTGCCAAATGGTTCGTTAATTTTCCACAATTCGCCGTCTCAACCCGTTTATGCTACAGTACAAATGTGGTCACAATCCTGTTGGGACACTAGTCAACCGGTAAATCAGAAATACAACTGGCAATTCTTCGGCATACCGATTGATACAGTCAAAGCTTCTCCCACAGTAGATGGAGCATATTTACGATTCAGAGATGAGGCAGGAAACGACACAACAACTCACTGGCAATCTTTGACGAACACTTCGAATATTATTCCATTCATGGGATATGAACTTTGTTATCAAACACAACGATTTATTTCCTTTAAAGGAAAGTTGGTGAACAGGGATTTTAACTCCGGACAACTAGCAAAAACGACTACTGAAGGAGTCCTTTACGGTGGACAGCATATTTTTTCAAACCCATACACGACTGCTATAGATATTAATCTACTTGACTTTGGAAGTGCAATGGAACAAAACATTTACCTATACAACACCGGGAGTTTTGCCCAATGGCATGCGGGTCTCGTGGGCGAATCAGATAAATCACCCGGACAATACACTTCTGCATCAATAGGATACGCGGGAGTTTTAGGCGTTCCGGGACAAATTCCGTCAATGAGTAGTATCCTTGTAAAAGTGACGAGTTCAACTTCCGAAGCGTACCTCAACATTAACTATAATACGATGACAATAGGAAATGCAGAACAACAAAGGGTTCGTGCTATAAACAATATTCGTCCAAGTATTATTGGGACAAGAATTGATTTACAAAGTGAAAATGCAAAAGATAAGTTATGGCTCTTTGTTGATGATAAATTAAGTCGATCTTTCGATAATGGCTATGATGCTAAAAAAATATCTGGGTCGGCTTTAAATCAACAAATTTTTGCTGTGGAAGAAGATGGAAATTATCAGATCGATGCTGTAGAAGATATAAATGATACAAGAATTGCTTTCCGAGCCGGACAAGACAGTCTTTATAAAATGATATTTAACCACGAAAATATTTCAAACAAATACTCAGGACTATACTTATTTGACATGGTAGAAAACAAGATAATAAATGTAACTGAAAATGGTGCTACATATAATTTTACTGCATTATCTACACCAAGTTCAGTTTTACGATTTAAAATCATTTCCAAAACACAAACTTCAGATACAGAGGAGAAACCAGACATTATTTACTTCAATATAAATAAGGTGCTCTACATTTTCAATCAAGGTCATGAGTCATGTAAAATTTACCTTTATGATTTATCGGGAAGAATCATTGCTCACGAAACGATTCCTGCAAATGGAAATGTGAATATACCGGTGAACTCTCAACATGTATATATTCTAAAAATAGAGGATTCTACCTCAACCAACTCTGTAAAAATAATTGCTCACTAGAGGCAAATACAAGCAGTTAGTTTTAAATACTTAATAATATATTTTAACACAATAATTCACATAGAAGAAAAAAACTTAGTTCACATAGTAAAAGCATCTATCGAAACTTCTGAAGAGTCTGAAATTATCCCAATATTCTGGATAATACTATGTGACTTTCCTTCCTGTGGAGGGATTCTTCGTTTTATCTCTTCTATTCATAACCACTGTGGACTATGTGTTAAGAAATAGATCAATAATAAAGTGAGAAGTGGATAGGCAATAACATCAAGAAGATTTAAAAACATTGGTTGATAAAATTCGATGGCGCTACCGATAGTCAATTTGGCACATCAAATGGCTATGAAAGAGTAGAGATGGCTTATCATCTCATGGCAATAGAATAAGAAATCGAAATGACGGAATGTCGATTATTTGAAGAAAATGACAGAACTCTTTTTTATGACAAAATGGTTTGACAGGGTCCCAGGGTTGGAAAAGATTCGTACAGTTGGCAATGCCGGTATTTACAACCAAATTGAAAAATAAAACGTTGCCCCGCCTGCCGCAGGGAGAACCTAATTTGGGCTATATTGTTTGAATAATCAATATAAGTTAAATTCGTAAAAAACAACTATCTAAGTAAAGAAAATAATAAAATGTATCATTAATTAACTCGTAATATGCTGTTTATCTTCTTTTAATTAAATGGTAAATTGTATAATGGTAAATACTTATCTTACTCTTATGCTTTGACCAGGGCGGATAAGTGTTTTCGTATTAATATGGTTTAAGTTGCAAAGGTTTTTTACACTCGTTCCGTTTTGAATAGCAATGCTCCCAAGATTGTCTCCTTTTTTCACTTTAACATGTTTGGCCATTTGCATAATTTTCACATGGCTTTGATAATAAAAAGTTTGCTTTTTAGTAATTAAATAGTTGCTGGCAAAAACTTTTCCGGTATTAAAATTAATGATAGTTGCAGGATTAATGGCATTCCCAATATATCGGGTTTCGAAATGAAGGTGAGGACCAGTGGAGTGCCCGGTATTGCCACCATAAGCTATTAACTCACCAGCTTTGACTGTTTGGTTTAATTTCACCAGCACTTGCGAGAGATGAGCATAAACGGTTTCAAGACCATTTCCGTGACGAATAACAATATAATGTCCGTAACCACTTTGTTCATATTCAATAATACGGACTTTACCCGAAAAGGCAGAACGAACTGAATCACCTACATTGAGCCGTAAATCGATGCCGTAATGAAACCGATATCGGCGCGGGCCAAACTCAGAAGTAACAATTCCGGGAACAGGAATACAGAAATTCGACAAATCAATACGAATGGAATCGTGTAAGCTATCAACAGGAGTTTTATAAGGATTTATTCTTTCACTAGTCCAAACATTATTGTAAAGGTCTTCTGCAGGGTGGTTTTCCATCAAGTTATCCGAATGGTTAGTCATCATCTCCAAAAAAGTATTTGTTGAATCTTTTGACACAACACTTTTTTTGAAATCAGTAGAAAGGCTATTTTTGGTTTGTTCTGAATGTAAACTACTTACAAATACAAAAATGATAAAGACAGAAAGATATTTTTTTAATAAAATGTGCATTCGTTAAATTTCTCTTAAATCAATTACCAATAGTTTTTACTGGGAATTGGAAATTAATAAATCGGGAATTGACTAAATTTCGTCGTTGGCATAAAGAAAGTTAAGACCGTTTTGTTCAAATTCAAAAATTTCATCTTCCTTAAAAAAACGTGCTAATTCTTCATTTGCATTCTCAACAGAGTCCGACGTGTGAATTATATTTTCTTGTACGCTCATACTAAAGTCCCCACGAATGGTTCCAAAAGCTGCTTCACGTCCATTGGTTTTGCCTGCCATAGCATGTACAATGCGTACAGCATCCAGCCCCTTCCAGCAACATACAATTACCGGAGTAATCATCATCGAATCTTTAATTCTTTTAAAAAAAGATTGTTGAGCCAAATGAGCATAATGCTCAATAAGAATTTCATCCGTCAGCTGCATCATTTTCATCCCACACAATTGAAGTCCTTTACGCTCGAAACGGTGAATAACTTCACCTATCAAACCCCGCTGAACAGCACAAGGTTTAATAATAACCAGTGTTTTTTCCATGATGTAAAATTAAGCATTTAACTTTTATTGAATAATGCAGCCCAAAAATACCGAAATGTGTGTAGCGGTCAAAACAAATTCTGAAATCTTAACTTATAGAACCCCAATTTAATGTATTTGTTACCATTTTTCTTAATTGTTGTGCTAATATTCGATTTTCAGATTTTTCCAACAAGGGATCTTTTTCCAGAATTTCCAACGCTGCATTTCGGGCAATTTCCAACATCTTTCCATCACGCGCGATATTTGCAATTTTCAGTTCAAAAGGTAATCCACTTTGTTGTGTACCTTCCAAATCGCCGGGACCACGAAGTTGAAGATCGGCTTCAGAAATTTCGAAACCATCGTTGGTACGCACCATAATTTCCATGCGTTTACGGGTGTCAGCTCCTAATTTATAATCGGTTAGCAAAATACAGAACGATTGTTCAGCCCCTCGACCCACTCTTCCACGCAATTGGTGAAGTTGCGAAAGTCCGAAACGTTGTGCACTTTCAATTACCATTACCGAAGCATTCGGTACGTTTACGCCCACCTCAATAACAGTTGTAGCTACCAAAATCTGCGTTTCTCCACTCACAAATTTCTGCATTTCGTGTTCTTTTTCGGCTGGTTTAAGTTTGCCGTGCACCTTGCTAATTTTGAAATCGGGGAATACTTCGCACATATATTCAAGTCCTGTTTCCAGATTTTGCAAGTCAATTTTTTCGGATTCCTGAATCAGTGGATAAACGATATAAATCTGACGACCTGCCTGCACTTGTTTAGCAATAAACTGATTCAGTCCCTGCCTTTTGTTTTCGTAATAATGATAGGTCTGAATGGGTTTTCTTCCGGGGGGAAGTTCGTCAATTACCGATATACTTAAATCGCCGTAAAGTGTCATGGCCAAGGTTCGCGGAATTGGTGTAGCAGTCATTACGAGAATATGTGGTGGATTCACATTTTTTTTCCAGAGTCTTGAGCGTTGTTCTACGCCAAAGCGGTGTTGTTCGTCGATAACTACGAATCCCAAATTTTTAAACTGAACAGTATCTTCAATCAGTGCATGTGTCCCAATCAGTAAATTCATTTCACCACTTCGAAGCTGTTCGTGCAGTACCACCCTAGCCTTTTTGCGGGTTGAGCCGGTAAGTAATGCCGTTTTTACTCCCAGATCACCTAGAAATTCATTAATGCTGGCAAAATGCTGGTTTGCTAAAATTTCTGTTGGAGCCATAATGCAGGCCTGAAAACCATTATCTATGGCCATCAACATACACATTAAAGCCACCAATGTTTTGCCACTTCCCACATCACCTTGCAGCAATCGATTCATTTGACGTCCCGAAGCCACATCAATTCGAATTTCTCGTAACACCCGTTTTTGTGCACCTGTCAGTTCAAACGGTAAATGTTCTTTGTAAAATGTATTGAAATTATGACCAATTTGTCCGAAAATAAACCCTTTAAAATGTAAATCGCGCCATTTAGATTGTCGCAAAATATTCAATTGAATATAAAACAGTTCCTCAAACTTTAAGCGCTGACGGGCTTTATTGAGTAAATCTGCATTTTTAGGAAAATGAACGTTTACCAACGATTCGGTAAGGTTGAGCAAGGCAAATTTTTGTAATATAAAAGCAGGAAGCGTTTCGGGAATTCCTGTTTTAATATTTTGCAATAACGGAAAAATTATTTTCTGAATAGTTTTTGAATTCAGAAAGTTGGACTTCATTTTCTCTGAAGTATTGTAAAAAGGTTGCAATCCCATTTGTTCTGGTGGTGGAAGTTGCGAGGCAATTTCTATTTCGGGGTGTACAATATTGTATCGTCCGTTGAACGATGAGGGTTTTCCAAAAATAACATATTCGATGCGGGTTTTGTATTTTTCCAAAACCCATTTTATGCCTTTAAACCAAACCAAATCTATGGTTTGTTTACCATCGGTAAAAATAGCTGTCAATCGTTGATTATGCCCCTCGCCTACTTTTTCAAAACGGATAATCTGTCCCTTTACCTGAATAAAAGGCATCTCTTCGGATATCTCATGCAAATAATAAAATCTGCTTCGGTCGACGTATTTGTAGGGATAATGCCGCAACAAATCCTCCACCGAACAGATGCCCAGCTCCTTAGCGAGAAGATCCGCTTTTTTCGGGCCTACGCCGGGTAGGAATTTTATGTCTTGCGAAGAAAGATCCACTGGATAAAATTTGAAAATTAAAAAAAAATTAGCCGTTAAATAGTTTTATCCCGAAATATATTTTCCTCCAGGGATTTTACGCAAAACAACTATAATTGCGTAGGAACAGATTAACGTCATTAACACTATAATTGGCAACGAGATAAGCGGATGAGCCATTGTCCAGAAAATCCCATATTGAAAGAAAATGCCAATTACCATAATATGAACCAGATAAATGCCATAACTATAATTTCCAATAGTGTCGGATAACCATATAAGAATCTTGTTTGAGAATGTTGTATCTTTCAACATCAACACAAGCGAAACAGCTTGAGTAATTGTGTTAAGTGCAAAAGCTGTATAGTAAGTTAAATCTAATTTATGAGCACTTTTACTTGCCAGATAGGTAGAAATTGCCGTAAAAATAATGGTCGACAAATACACCGTTGCATTTAATGCCCTATATTTTTTAACATCAAAAGATGAATGAATTATATAATATCCTAGTACGATAAAACCTGTGTAAAGAATATAATCCTTTGTTTTCAGGGCTAAATACGACCAGTTTTGAACATTGATAAAATGCATAGAAAAAAGAATACAAACAAGTACCCATACCAATAAAATAACTTGTAAAGTAGAATTACTACTTTTTCGGATTATCTTTCCTAAAAATGGAATTAAAAGATACAAAATCAAAATCATATACACGTACCAGAAATGTTTCGAAACGCCTTCATTTACAAACAAATTAGAAGCCCACTGAATAATTTTCTGAAAACCGTGCGGTTGTATTTTTGGCGATAAAATTACCCACCTATAAACCCAATAAGCAGCCAGCCAAAAAAGAAATGGCAGCAAAACTCTTGTAAAACGTTTTTTAAAATAATCAATCAATTTATATTCCTTTCCAAGCATGGTAGCACCACTCAACATAAGAAAAATGGCAATATCAAATCGGAAAACACTTTGAATAGAATTTCCGACCCACCAGAACTCCATATTACGACCATACATCATTTTAATTACCGGGGTAGTTACATGATTGATAATTACACCCATCATGGCAATCGAGCGAAGTGTGTCGAGATATTGAATTTTTGTTTTTTTCTCTGCCATTTATTGATATTTAAGATGATTGTCCGCCGAAGCCAACGAGTAATTTAACATAACAGTTATTTGATTAGTAAGTAAAAAAAAACAAAATTACAAACAACTATTTTAGGAAGATTGATCTCCTGTTGATTGTTGTTCATGTAATTCGTAGTTGTATATTGATATAAATACCTAGATAGGAGATTTTAAGGAGAAACATTATTTTCAGTATCTAAATATTTACAAAACACTGATTTCGAAAAGTTTAATATCGTAATTTAATCATGTGAAAATAGTATTTTCTGCCATTTTCAAATCAATTTCGGTTGTAATTTTTATGTTCTCTCTGTTTCCTTCCACCAAACAAACTTTAGTTCCGGCAGCTTCCACTACAGAAGCATCATCTGTAAAAAGTATTGAAAATTCCTGTTCGTAAGCTTTTTTAAGAATATCGGATCTAAAAACCTGAGGTGTTTGCACCAGTTTATATGCTGTACGATCAACCGACCGGCTCTCTTCGCCATCAATTTGACGGATACTATCAACTAAATCAACAACAGGTATTGCAGCGCCATAAGTTTCAGCAGCTGTAAAGCATCTAGCGATAGTTTCATTGTTCACCAAAGGTCTGACGCCATCGTGTACGGCAATTATTGAAGGAACTTCTACACTGTCGAGTCCGTTTTTCACCGAATTAAAACGATATTTTCCACCCTCAACAATTTTATGTTCAATGCCGAAGGCATGCTTTTTGCAAAGTTGATTCCAAAATTCGATTTGAGATGCAGGAAGGACTAATAATATTTGGAGGTGGACATCGTATTTATAAAATGCTTCAAGAGTATGCATTAAAATTGGTTTGCCCTGTATTTCAATAAATTGCTTTGGAATTTCAGATTGCATGCGCTCTCCTTTTCCTCCGGCAACAATAATTGCAGTTTTTATCATAAAAGTTATAATTTCAATAAGCCAGAACAAAGATAAGCATTAAGACATTAATAATGAATAATGAATAAATAAAAAGTTGAAATTTATCTGATAATTAATTGTTTATGCAAACAAGATTGAATAAAACAAAAAAACGGCGGCAATAACGAGAACAAATGTTTAACTTTGCACCCGAAATTAAAAGTATAAAATGAATAGACTATTTATTACTACCGGACTAATTTTATTTCTGTTTTCAGCAGTTACATCTGCACAGGATTCTACAGAGATCAAGCAACAAAATATCTTCGAATCGTTGGCAATACCCGATTCTGGAACAAAAGCGAAAGTTGTAGTTCATCAGGATGAAAGAATTGAACAACTTTTCTCCAGTAAAAAAAACACAAAAGGATTTCAGGGGCGACCAACTTTTAGTGGCTACCGCGTGCAGGTTTTTTCGAGTAATACGCAACGTACAGCTAAAAATGAGGCTTTTAAAGTTGAAAAGCAAATCAGGGATTTGTTTCCCAACGAAGAAGTGTATGTAAATTATACCTCCCCTTTTTGGAAAGTAAGAGTGGGCGATTTCAACTCAATGGAAAAAGCTCAGGCATTCAGAGCTGAGATAATTGATGCATTTCCACAAATAAAATCTGAAACTTACATTGTTAAGGAACAAATAAATTACACAGGATCAAAATAAAATAGAATGATGGATTTCAACATAAATCAGCCGGTTCCTTTCGATCCGGAAAAAACAACTCAAATTGCAGAACATTACAAAAAAATCATTGAACTACTTGGAGAAGACTCCAAACGGGAGGGCTTGATAAAAACACCTGAACGTGTTTCAAAAGCTATGCAGTTCTTAATGCAGGGCTACAAACAAAATCCCGAAGAAATTATATTGTCGGCTATGTTTACTGAGAATTACCGTCAAATGGTGATAGTAAAAGATATTGATTTTTACTCAATGTGCGAACATCACTTGTTACCATTTTTCGGAAAAGCGCACGTGGCCTATATTCCAAATAACAAAATCACAGGATTAAGTAAAATTGCCCGCGTCGTGGAAGTTTTTGCCCGCCGCATGCAGGTTCAGGAACGCATGACCACCCAAATAAAAGAATGTATTCAGAAAACACTGAATCCAATGGGTGTTATGGTGATAATTGAAGCACAGCATCTTTGCATGCAAATGCGTGGTGTCCAAAAACAACATTCCATTACTACCACTTCGGACTTTACAGGTGTCTTTCAACAAGCCAAAACCCGTGAAGAATTTATGAATCTGATTAACAGAAAATAAATGAATCCATTTGGTCTGGGGAAATTAAATATGAAAACAAATGCGATTTTTCGTGGGAAATGGTTTAAATTCCTCATGATTGCGATCTCGCTGATTTATTTATTTTTTCCCAATAACAATCATTTAGCTGACTCTTTGGATTATGGTGCTAGTGTAAAATTCGGACTTGATCTTTTTTATGCACACCATTTGTTGTTCAATTATTTCAATCGTCTACTATTCATTGCTGTAAATCCGATTTTCCCTTCGCTCGATGCCCTTAAATTTATTCAGTTTATTAATGCATCAGTAACGATATTATCTTTATTTTTATTACAAAAAATAATATATAAGCAAACCGGGGATAACACAAAAGCTAATATTTGGACATTTTTTGTGGCCTGTAGTTTTGGTGTAATGCGATTTGCTGTTGAAGCAGAAACCTACGTCATCCCCATCTTCTTTTCGTTAATATCTACATTGTTTTATCAGAGATACTTAACAAATAGCAAATATATTACAATATTTCTCAGCGGTCTATTTGCATCAATCGCCTGTTTATTTCATCAAATCCATTTATTTTGGGGGATAGGATTGTTTATTGGTTTGATTTACAATAAGAATATAAAATCTTTGGGATGGTATTTATTATCCACTCCTCTGGTGTTAATTATTTATTCTGTGGTACTTGTTACATATTACAAAACCGGCCTTTCGTTTGAAAATTTATTTAAATTTCTGGCAGAATATTATTTCAACAGCAAAGCTGAAACAAGTATTGGTTTGAGTAATTTTGTGATTACTGCAATCACGTTTTTCAGAACATTTTTTCAAGTACATGGCCTTGTTCCTGAAGTTCTCAGATTGTTACCTTTTTCCTACATTATTATACCAATAGTAGTAACACTAATTGGATATTCAGTAATTTTATTTTTTAAATCACTCAAAATCAACTCAAAAAATAAGATATCTGAATTTGAACGAACTCATTTAATTATTTTCACACTTCAGTTTGCATTTGCTTTTTATTCAATGGGGAACAGTGAATTTATGGTAATGTTAGCTTTTCTTATACCCCTTTTTATTCATGTGTTTATTGAGCTCGATATGTCGGTCGTGAAAAATCTGGCTTTTGCTATGCTTATATGGAATTTTACATTCGCTATTTTACCGAATCATATTTTTGACTATCAGAACAACAAAGTTTTAACGGAATTTATTCACAACCATCCTGATAAAGTTTTCATTTTAAAAGAACGAAATTTACTTGCAAATCAATATTTCTATGAATATGGTATTCAGAAATGCCCAGATATTATTGAATCGGATAAAACAGATTTGATTAAGAAATTCAAAATAAATGGATACGTTTTTTATACGGATATTTTATCAAAAAAAGTTCCTTACAACAGGGTAGATTTTACCAGCAAAACAAGTGAAACAAATTTGAAATTTGTGAAACACATAAAACACTTTAATTCAGATATGGGAGGGTTTTATATTGATGAAGTAGAATATACACATTTATAGTTTTGAGTATTTACTATACACTCAATTTTGTAGAGTAAAACTTGATATCTAAGAACAATGTAGGTAAATGAAAGAAGTGTAAATAAAAACGGACCTCCATGTTTTACGTATTTTCGGTTCAATAAAAGAAACAGTCAACTTACAAATTTATAAAATGAAAAGTTATGAAAAATAAATCGTTTAAGATAAGGAACATATTAAGCCTTGCATGGATTTATCAGTTATATCAGGATTTGGTTGGAGCGACTAATTATGATAAATTATTATCATCTGATTATATAAAATACAAATCAGGACAAAAAATTCTGGACATTGGTTGTGGTCCCAGTGATATTTTAAACTGTCTGCCAGCAAGTGTGGATTATGTTGGTATTGACCTTAGTCAAAAATACATAGATAAAGCAAAAATAGATTTTCCAAATCAAACTTTTTATTGTTCCGATTTTAGCAATGATTTAAATGAAATTGCTAGTGAAAGTTTCGATTTAGTAATATCAGTTGGCGTATTACATCATCTGACAGACGATTTGGCATTGCAATTGCACGAATATGCATTTAGAAAACTCAAACCAAATGGTAGACTAATAACTTTGGATGGTGTTTACACCAAAAGTCAATCAAAATTAGAACTATTTTTTCTTAGAAATGATCGAGGAAAATTTGTTAGGACTGAAAGGGAGTATCTAAAATTTCCACCCGTTTATTTTAAAAATACAAAACACTTTTTACTGAAAAATGTTATGAGAATACCATACACTCTTATTATCATGGAGTCTGTTAAAGAATAATACTTGTATTAAATTTCTTCTTCAACAATAAATCTGGGTCGTTGTTTAACTTCGAAAAATATTTTTCCTACATATTCACCAATAATTCCTAAACAAATCATATTTATGCCTGAAAACAAAGATAAAACCAATAATAATGAAGCCCAACCGGCGACTGTTTTGTCTTGAAAATAAGCAGTTATAACCCAAATTGTAGTAAAAATTGAAGTAAAAAACATCAAAACTCCAATCAAAGTTACTAATCGTAAAAAAGAAGTATTGAAAGAGGTAATTCCTTCCCATGCAAATCCCAACATTTTACCCAATGAGTATTTTGTTGAACCTAGTTCTCTGGCCTTTCTTTTAAAATAAACAACATCATGTTTAAAGCCCATATAAGGAAAAATCCCACGAAGGAAGATATTTGTTTCTTTAAATCCTTCCAAACTAGAAACCACTTGTTTGTCAATTAACCTGAAATCTGCATGATTATAAATTGTATTCACTCCCAACAATATCATGAATTTATAAAATGTTTGTGCAGAGTATCTCTTTCCAAAAGTATCGGATTCTCGATTGTCCCTTACAGCATAAACAATTTTATTTCCAAGTGAGTATTTCTCTAACATTTCTTCAATAACACAGATGTCATCTTGTAAATCTGCGTCAATTGTAATGATACAATCCGATTTGTTTTTTTGTGAAAACATACCAGCCAATAATGCATTTTGGTGTCCAAAATTATTTGATAGTTTCAGTCCACTACATAGTGAATTTTTTAAACTAATTTCACGAATTTGCATCCATGTTTCATCTGTACTACCATCATCGACAAAACAAATATAACTTTTGGACGAAATTTTTTTGTCAACAATCAACTTTTTAATGTAAAAACATAAAGAATCTGCAGTTTGTTTAATTACCTCTTGTTCATTATAACAAGGTATTACAACGCATAAAACGGGGTTCATAAAATTATGTGATTATGTGATTATTAAAAATAATAAGTAAAAAAAACTTAAATTCAATTTACTTTTTTAAGTACTTTAATGAAAACAAACCCCTTACGGAATTCTCTAATTACTTCCCAATTTGTTTTATCGTTCAATTCATCAATAAATTCATCTCCTATATCAGATATATTCGAGTACAAAAAATATTCAGTTTGGGGTTGAATTGATTTTGATATAATTCTATCTGATGGTAGTAAATCTATATAATGCTGGTTGTCATATAAACAAAAACCAGCTGAGACCTTTTTTAATTCTATTGAATTCTTATCTATATAGTCGAGACATTCTTCTCTTAACGGATAGAATGACATATGAGCAAGTGTTCCATCCCAAAAATTTGTTCGTTTTTCAGGATAAATCCAGAAATTCCCGAGCAGTAATAATACTGCAAGTAAAACTGTTGTTTGTTTTAATTGTTTCGACTTAATAGTTCTTTCAAGTATCGAAAAAGTAAATAGAAATGCAATAAAGTTCATTGGCATATAATATCTGCTACTTATTACATTTATTGTCGTAAAAGCAAAGTATAGATATAATAAAAAGAAACTACTGAAAATTATTAACTCACCATATTCGGACTTTGTCAGTTTAAGTGGTTTCTTTTTGAGTAAATAAAATTTTATAAGGACGATAAACAGTAAAGAATAAATAAAAACTCTACTATTTTCTAAAATTCTAATCCCGTAAGAAATTACGTTTTTTAAAGAGTGAAGAATTGTGTCTGGATTCTGCCATCCTGCGGACCAAGGAAATTTTTTATCGTTAATGGAGAACCATGAACGGTTTAAAAAATAAAAAGCAAAATATGAAATAAGTAATATAAAAACGGGTAAAAAAGGCAGTGTATTTTTTGAAATGAATTTATACGAAATAATTTGTTTGAAAGAATTTGCTGAATTGTAAATATAAAAAATAAATAAAATAGCAGTTGCAAACATTCCTCTTCCATTTATCAATCCTAAGAAAATTAATGAAAATGCCAACAACATCTTTTTGTTTGTTTTAATTGCTCTAAGAGCAGTAACAAAAGCAGTTAGTAAAATAATATCAGGGGACGAAATTGAAAATTGGGCCAATATTGTTGAATCAATCAATACAAGAAGAGTAAACCATGGAGCTAGGTTAGAGGAGAAATGAGCTTTAGCAAGCAAATAAGTATTATAAATTAAAATAATTATTACAATAAAAATAAATACATGAGACACCCAGATTTTCATACCGAAGATTTTCCATAAAAGTGCTGTCAAGAGTCCTATTAATGGAGGATGATATCCAGTTCCAGTAATAGGAGCATTGATTGAGAAATCGGGTAAAAGTAACGATGAAAAATTATTTTCAAAAAACCAAATTGCTTCTTTTGAAGTTTGTTGAATGTTATCCCAAAAGTAACAATGTTTAATACTGATTAACAACAATATTGAATAAATAAAATAAATAAAATAAAGAGGCAATTGATTTAACCGTTTAAATTTGTCCATTGTAACAATAATTTTCTAGTTGTACATTTGCGTTTTTTCAGAAAGGAAGAATATACTGTAGGGTAAAATTAAACTAAAATAGGAAACATCATACAAGCTGTCTGTAAAAACTGATCCATCCACGCCCCTTGTTAAAACCAAACTTAATTGTGATATCAGCATAAAAATAAATAAGAATGTCGAGGTGGCAAAAAAGAATTGATTGTAATTATTCCATATAAGTCCAAAGACAATTCCCAATAAAATTAACCCTCCCAAAACATAAGTATTTCCTACACTTGTTTGTGACATAAACGGATTGCGACTGAAGAACACCCAGTCAGTGGTATCCCAAAAAACAAACGGGGAAAAGGTAATAGCTATTACTATTAGGATACCAATAGGAAAAATAATTTTCCTTTTCCAGCTCAAATTCCAATACGGTTTAAATAAAAATAAAGCAATGGGAATAATAGCCGAAAGCCTCGTGGAAGCTAACAACCCGCATACGATTATAGCAAACAGGAAATTATGTTCCAAGGTTTTCCTTTTTTTAATCCACCAAAGAATAAATACAAATATTAGAAATGCATTACTTAAAGAATCACTTCTTACTGCAACTTCCCACCAATATGCAGGAGAAATAAAAAGGAGTAAAAGGAAAAAAAACGACTTACGGTAAGATCTAAAATTTACCTGAATACTTATCGTAACTAAAATCAGGAAGAAAATAAGGCCTATCCCGACGTCGCCGAGCAAATAAAAAGGGATATTCAAAAAATGCCATACAGGAAAGGGAGATGGAAAATTAGTTTCGCTAACATGCGTATGAATCCCATAAGGATATTGACCATTAAACAGACCATCTAGAAAGAAAGTTACGGCAGACCATCTGTCTACTCTTACCGTATATCGATCGATATAAATTAACGAAATAGCAATTATGATAACCATCAATGCTATTAAAATGAGATAGGCTATTTTGAATGTTTTTTCAGGCAGTTTAATAGCATTTTTTTTGAAAAGAATAACACCGGCAATAACCACTAATAAATAACTAAACAGTATTGCAATCCCATTAGCTCCTGCTCTGGGAATATATTTCAGAATAAATAAAGCGTTTACAAACAAATATAGAGAAAGCTGAAAATAGAATTGTTTGTTGAATTTCGATAAAAACTGGTTCATGCTAAAATGAGATATATGGATAATATGCCGAATAATACACCGATAGCCTGTTTCGCACTTATTTCTTCTCCAAAAAGTAATATGCCACTTCCAAAAACGAGTATCATTACTGCTACCGCCATTACAGGACCAATTTTACTAAGTGGAAAGAACTTAAAGATATAGGATTGTAGAAAAAATGCAATGCCGTATGCCGAAACACTTAAAAGCATTAGAACTATCCATTTTTTTTCAAAAAAGACATTCCCAGATGCATTTTTTATTAATATCTGTGCAACTACTGCGAATAATACACCCAAAAGGACTAAGATATATTTCATTGGTTCGTTGATAAATTATTCGTAGTATCAATTATATAAATAGGTCTTTTCTTTTGTTCATCAAACAAAAAACCGATATATTCCCCTATTATTCCAAGAATAATAAACTGAATACTAAACATAATTCCGAGAAAAACCACGATGGTAGTATATCCCGAAACCGGCTGTTCAATAATCTTCATAATAATACTGTAAATAGCAAGAATAACACTTAAAAAACCGGATATAAGTCCTAAATATATTCCAATTTTTAAGGGAAGTTTGGATAAAGTAGCAACAGCAGTGACTGATAATGATACTAATTTCCGCAAAGAATATTTACTTTTACCTTCTTTTCGTTCGGGTGCAATATATTCTATAGAGGTTTTTCTAAAACCCATTATTTGTATAAATCCTCTCAAAAATCTTACGCGTTCCCGATAGTCTTGTCTGAGAATTTGGGCAACACGTTTTGATATTAGAAAAAAATCAGATGCATTTGATTCAAGATGATAAGGTGTAATTAAATTTAAAATCTTATAGAAAAGTCCTGAACTAAAATTCTTTCTTTGTTCGACTCTTACCATGTTGATAATATCAACATCACCTACTTTAAACCTGTCATAAATTTCAGGTATCATTACCGGAGGATGTTGTAAATCGCTATCCATACATATAATCACTTCTCCGCTAGCATAATCAATACCGGCAATCATTGCAGCCTCATGGCCAAAATTTCTGGAGAATTCAATGGATTTCACATTTATATTTTCTACTGCAAATCCATTAATTATTTTTTGAGATAAATCAATACTCCCATCGTTTACAAATAAAATTTCATAATCGTATTTGTTTTTTAATAGAACTTCAATCAGATTCCGATAGAATGATGTTAGAACCTGCTCTTCGTTATAAACTGATACAATTATGGAAACTTTCATGAACTTAAGGTTTAATTAATCACCAAGATTTTGGTTATTGCACTTTGAGTTCCGTCAGAGCTGGCACAAATAGCCAGATAAATTCCAGTACTTACTTTTCGACCGTGAACATCTTTCCCATCCCATGTGGCAACACTTCCATTTGAAATTGTTTCACACACAAGATTCCCATTTAAATCAGTAATTTTAACCTGTGTATCTTGAACTAAACCAGTAATTGTAATAACTCCGTTAAAATTCTCACGAACAGGGTTTGGATAGGCGTGAACATCAGTGAAGGTATCTTCCGCTTCACTGGCATCACTTTGATAAGAAACAATTCCCAAAGAAGTTCCAAAGAAAACCTCGCCGGTAACCGGATTTATAGCAATTGACAAAATATCATTTGATAATAAAGGGCTATTTGCAGTTGTAAAATGTTGAATTGTTTCTTGTCCACTTTCTGACATTAAATACACTCCTGAAGATTCAGTTCCTATCCATTTTCGATTTGCCCCATCAATTGAAATGGACTTAATCGTTTCATCTACAAGCAAATAGTCTGCGAGATTAGTACTATCCTCCCTTGGTATTTTTACACGGGAACAAGTATAATCCGAATTGAAAACAGTTGACAGATTGTTGAATAAAAATGGACCCATATCAGTACCTACCCATACAACGCCATTTTTATCCTGTGCTATTGTATAAATTTTAGTGGGTGACTTAGAAACTAAAACCGTCTGTTGATTATTATCAGTTTCTGTGTAAGTGAATGGGTAATAAAACGTGCTTTTATCATCAGATTTGTCTGCGATTGTAGCATTGTCATCGAAAATTAAAATGCCAGGGGTATATCTTACAGAAGGTACCCACTTTTGATTTGCATTTTGATTTGAAATTAATATTTGCCCTAATGTTGGTCTGAATCCACTAAAGTATAATTCATCCCAAGTCCCATTTTTCATTAATACTTTAATTTCACCACCATCTGCTACCATATTATCAAACCAGAGATTTCCCTGATTATCATAAACTGCACCATCTAATCGGATGTAATTAAAAGGATCATTTGGGGCAACAGTTTCAATAGTGGTATTTGGTTCTAAATGATTATGCCATTTTGTGAATTCATTGTTTTTGAATTCATAAAGACCAGTTCCATATGAAGTAACAAAGAAATGTTTGTTATCAGATGGGTCGACAGCTGTATTAACAAAATCCACAGTAGGAGAATTAGTTAAGGCATTTATCGTTTTTGAAAGGATATTCGTCCAAATTCCATCTTCGTACATCATTACATCTCCCGACCTTCCGTATTGTCCAGCCCATCTACCTCCCGGTACAACAAAAAGCTTTTGTCCGGAGAAAATCATGCTCCATGGGATATTTACAGCTGGGCCATCCGGTTTGAAATAATTAATTTCAGGTGTATCAGTCCCAGTTTGTTTGTATGAAACAACGCCTAATTCGTTCCCGGCAAACCAGTAAGTGTTATTTATAACATCATATTTAGCATCGGTTATTGTGCCTAATGCAGGCAGAGCTTTTGATGTAAAATTATCATCAATTAAAAAACCGGAAATGCCCGTAAAAGCATTTAAACTTGTACCCGAAATATTAAAGTTGGTTATAGTTTCACTTGGAAGAATCGCTGACCATACATTATCCTTTTTCTTATAGAGTTTTCCGCCCCTGAGTAAGATTAAATTTCCAGAAAAAGAACCTATTGATTGGAAATCGCCACTACCGGGAAATGAATTGACTTTTGACCAAAATTCATAATTAACTAAAAATGATTCATTTATCGAAGCTTTGAAAATGTCGGTTGAAGTTACTGCGTATATTGAATCATTATGTACTGTAGTGCACAAAACTTTTACTTCTGATGCATTGGGACCAATAATATAGGTATCTGCAACTTCATTTTTAGTTAAATTCAACACTATTATACCAAAATTGCACGATAGGTATGCTTTTCCATTATAAAAATAAATATGATTAATTTCTTTATTGGCACTCATCTGTTTATTGTACAAATCTGGAATATTTACTACTCCCCCATTACCCATTACATCAATATTACCATTTGTGTAAATAATTACTAATTGTTGATTTACAGTATCAAATTCAATTCTAGAAATATCTGTTCCGTTTAAGCCACTCAGTTTACTATAAAATTCTATTCCACCATCGTATTTATCAACAGAATACAATGCTCCTTCACTTACCGCATAGATCTTGTTCTCGGATTGTGCAATTTGTGTTACACTGTTATAGGCAAAATGTGTACGCCATTCACCCATTGCGACCTGAGCAAAAATTGATGTATTGAATACACACAATACTAAAGCGAAAAGTAATACTATTTTTTTCATATTTATATTTAAATTTCTTCTGAACAAAAGTCTGGACAAAAGAATATGGGTTCAATTCAATAAAACTCAAATATTTGTCATTTATTTTGTATGTAAGAATTTCATTTTAATTTTATTTCTTATTCTATTCTAAAAGGATATTTTTCAATTTCTCTTTTTTCAAAAATGTAACCAATTTTTTTACAGCTAACGCCCTGTGACTTATCCGATTTTTTTCATCTTTACTCAATTGTGCAAAACTTACAAGATATTTTTCAGGCACAAAAATAGGATCATAACCAAATCCGGCTTCTCCTCGGGGATGGTTTAATATCCCTCCTTTTATTTCCCCTTCAAAATAGTGTGTCTTATCACTTATTATCAATGCAATAACAGTTCTGAAACATGCTTTTCGGTTTGAATTCTCACCAAGATTATCAAGTACCTTTTTCATATTTTTAGAGGCATCATTTTCGTTTCCTGCGTAACGTGCCGAAAAAACTCCGGGTTCACCTCCTAATGCATCAATTTCCAAACCAGTATCATCTGCAAAGCAATCAAGACTAAATTTATCGTGAATAAATCTAGCTTTCAGATAAGCATTACCTTCTAAAGTATTAGCTGTTTCGGGAATTTCATCGTTAAAATTTAAATCAGCCAAGCTTACAATTTGGTAATCGGGTTCCAAAATCGCTCGTACTTCGGAAAGTTTGTGTTCATTATTTGTTGCAAAAACTAATTTTTTCATATTTAAAAGCGAATAAACAGAAACAACATGTGCAAAGATAATTATTTTTAGTAATAAAATATAACTATTGAATCACAAGAGGCGCAATAAAAAGTAAGCATCCTAAATCATTTTGCAGCCATTCAAGTATTATTTAGTTAAATAATGGTGAAAGTGGGTGATTTTAGAGTGTAAATTGGGGGCAAACATGAGTTAAAACATTGATATCCAATTACACGAATTTCTAAATAACTTTGTAGTACACTGAGGGAAGTCGTTTTTTATGAAAAAGAGTTTTACTTTGTATCATTTATTTCAAAGCCATATATCGTTAGAACCCCAAAATAGACAAATTCGATTGTACTTTGGGTTGGTAGAAAGCTATAGCAAAACACTTGATAAAGTACAGCAGCGCAGGGTTTTGAGTATTGTATTCTTGATCGAGTTTACCAGAGATAAGATTAACTTGATTGAAAAAGAAATTTATGACCAATTAATAGGTCAACACAGTATATTTGAAGATGCACTAGTTCGACATTGATAAATTGTCCAAAGAGAGACTGGGCACCACATTTTACAAAATATCAGAAAACTATGAATATGCACACATAACGCATAAGAAGTTAACAGTTTACTTTGCATCAAAGCGTTTGCTGGGAAAAGAATATTTTACAACAAATTATTGTGTTATATACAATTATAAAGAAAGCCGTTTTCAACAAATTGAAAACGGCTTTTAAACTATAAAATATTTTACTATAAACTAAGAATTTAAATTTGCTTAGTATCTGTAATGCTCTGGTTTGTAAGGGCCACTAGTTTTTACACCAATATAACTAGCTTGTTCCGGAGTAAGTACTGTTAGTTTCACACCTAATTGTTCGAGGTGAAGTCGAGCTACTTCCTCATCCAAATGTTTTGGTAAACGATATACATCTACCGGATAATCTTTGGTAAACAATTCAATTTGAGCCAGCGTCTGGTTGGTAAATGAATTACTCATTACAAATGAAGGATGTCCTGTTGCACAACCCAAATTTACCAAACGACCATCAGCAAGCAATAAAACACTATGCCCATCAGGAAAAATGTATTTATCCACCTGAGGTTTGATATTTACCAATTTAATCCCTGGAAATTTTTTCAGTTTATCCACTTGAATTTCATTGTCGAAGTGACCAATATTACAAATAATTGCACCATCTTTCATTTTTTCTACATGTTCTATGCGAATAATATCTTTGTTTCCAGTAGTGGTAACATAAATATTTCCTTCATCAAAAGTTTCTTCAATTGTTGTAACGCGGAAGCCTTCCATTGATGCTTGTAAAGCACAAATCGGGTCAATTTCAGTCACAATTACACGCGCACCATAGGCTAACATTGATTTAGCACAACCTTTACCTACATCGCCATAACCACAAACAACCACTACCTTTCCGGCTAGCATTACATCGGTTGCACGTTTAATTCCATCAGCCAATGATTCGCGACAACCATAAAGATTATCAAATTTCGATTTTGTTACCGAATCATTTACATTAAATGCAGGGAATAATAACGAACCTTCTTCTAACATTTGATATAAGCGATGAACGCCAGTAGTGGTTTCTTCTGATACTCCTCGAATTTCTGGAATCATTCTACTCCAATTTTCATTATCTTCTTTTAAAACATCTTTCAAAATAGCATAAAGCAACGCTTCATCTTCACCACTGGCTTGTTTGTCAAGTGTTTTGGCATCCTTTTCGGCTGCTACACCCACGTGAATCATCATAGTAGCATCGCCACCATCATCTACAATCAAGTTTGGACCTTTGTGTCCTTCAAAAGTCAAAGCTTGAAGTGTGCACCACCAGTATTCTTTCAATGTTTCACCTTTCCATGCATAAACAGGAACACCCGAAGTAGCAATAGCAGCCGCAGCATGATCTTGAGTAGAATAGATATTACAACTACACCAGCGAACATCAGCACCTAATTCAACGAGAGTTTCAATTAAAACGGCAGTTTGTATAGTCATGTGAAGTGAGCCCGTAATACGCGCTTCTTTCAATGGTTTTTCTTTTCCGTATTTAGCCCGCAATGCCATTAATCCAGGCATTTCTTTTTCGGCGAGTTCAATTTCTTTTCTACCGAAATCGGCTAAGGAGATATCAGCCACTTTATAAGGTAAAGTGCTGAATAATTCTGTAGTATTCATATATTTATTGTTTTTTAATTTTAAAATTTTCAATCCATAACGGGGCACAAAGGTATAAAAATTCAGCGGAAATTCATATCTTTGTTTGCATTTAATTGTTTAAATAACAACATGTAATAAGTAAAATAAATATTGCATGTCTATAAAAAGTTTAAATGCATGTAGTAAGCTATGTTACTAAAGAACAAATTGTTATATTTCCTGATTTTATGGTTCTGAGAGAATTCATTTATAAAAAAATATATTTTACTTACTAATTATGTCCCGTATAATAATAACTAGATGTTTCTAAACACACACACTCATTTTAAAACCGATTCGGAGTTTCCTGAAATTATCAATCTGACATTTAAGGAGGCAAAGGCAGTATATAATTCTGATCAAGAAGGACTTTTTTCCGTAGGCATTCATCCATGGGAAGTGGATGAAATAACAAACGAAAATTTTAATGAACTTGTAAATTGGTCTTCCGACAAACGATTTGTGTTTGTTGGTGAGTGTGGATTAGATAAATTTTCAAAAGCATCGTTTGAGAGACAAAAGTATATGTTTGAACAACAGGTTTTTCTTTCTGAAAAAATAGAGAAGCCACTTATCATTCATTGTGTCGGTTACTTCAATGAATTGTTTAAAATAAAACAGCAATTAAAACCACAACAATTATGGGTTATTCATGGGTTTAGGGGGAAACCTCAGCTTGCTCAACAAGTACTGAAAAACGGCTGCGCGATATCTTTTGGTGAACATTTTAATGTCGATTCAGTCGCAATTACACCTTTTAATAAATTATTCGTAGAAACCGATGAAAGTAAGGTGAAAATTGAAGAGATTTATAATGAACTGGCATTAATAAAGTTATGTACAGTAGAAGAGTTGAATGCCGGCAATCAATTGCTTCAACTCATCTTAAATCATAATAGATTGTAAATTTGTTAAACATGGACGGCAAAAACTTTATAATCTATAACGCGGCAAAAGATTTGTAGTTTATTTTTGTACTTTTGTATCTCTTTTAAAAATTAACACAGAAATGAAGAAATTAAGTTCTATAATATTGTTTTTTGTAATAAGTTCGTGCGTTTATTCACAGGGCTTTTCGTCGATGCAACAGCGTAAACTAACGAATGCACTCACAGCTATATCCAATCTGTATGTGGATAGTATTGATGATAAAAAATTAGTAGAAACTGCGCTTGAATCAATATTGAAGGATCTCGATCCTCATTCCTCATACATACCAAAAGAAGAAGTTGAAAGAGTAAACGAACCGCTCGAAGGTAGTTTCGAAGGAGTCGGTATTCAGTTTCAGTTACTGGAAGATACACTCTTGGTAGTTCAAACAATTTCGGGTTGCCCTGCCGAAAAAGTGGGCGTTTTGCCTGGCGATCGGATTATTTATATTGGTGAAGAATTAATTGCCGGACAAAAATTACAGAATTCGGATATTATGAAACGTTTACGTGGACCGAAAGGAACCGAAGTTATCGTTAAGATATTGCGCCGCGGTATAAATGAACTAATGGTGTTTAAAATTACCCGTGATAAAATTCCGTTGTTTAGCGTCGATGCTAATTACATGATTAGTAAAGAGATCGGGTATATCAAGGTAAATAATTTTGGAAGTACTACCGTTCAAGAATTTGAAAAGGCATTTAAAAAATTGCAAAAAGAAGGAATGAAAAGTCTTATTCTCAGTTTACAGGGTAATGGCGGGGGTTATTTAAGTGCTGCTATTCAATTGGCCGATGAATTTTTACCTGCCGATAAATTAATAGTTTATACACAAGGTCTGAATCAATCGAAATCAGTTGCTGAATCAACGGCTTCGGGTGACTTTGAGAATGGGAAATTAATCGTGTTGGTAGATGAATATTCTGCATCGGCAAGCGAAATTGTTTCGGGAGCATTGCAGGATTGGGATCGTGCGATTATTGTTGGTCGTCGATCTTTTGGTAAAGGTTTGGTTCAACGTCAGTTTCCACTTATCGATGGCTCGATGATGCGATTGACAACGGCCCGTTATTATACTCCAACCGGTCGTTGTATTCAGAAATCTTATAAAGATGGTACCGATAAATACGAACGCGATTTGATTGACCGTTATAATAATGGTGAACTCCTACATGCCGACAGTATCCATTTTCCTGATTCATTGCATTATCAGACATTAAATTTAAAACGTACCGTTTATGGGGGCGGTGGCATTATGCCGGATATATTTGTCCCTTTAGATACTACAAAATTCACAACTTATCACCGGAAAATTATAAATCGTGGTATTATAAACAAAGTAAGTGTTCAATATCTCGATCAACACAGAACCGAATTAAAAAAGAAATATCCTACTTTTGAAAAATACAATAAGGAGTATCAGGTAAGCGATGAAGTTTTGAATGAATTGCAGAAACAAGCAGAGATTGAAAAAATTGAAGTTGATTCAGCTCAGTTAGAAACATCTAAATCGCTGATAAAACTTCAGATTAAGGCATTAATAGCGCGCGATTTGTGGGAGATGAATGAGTATTATAAAGTGATGGATATTGAAAATGAATCATTGCAGAAAGCTATTCAGATTTTGAAAACTCCGGGGAAATTTGAAGAAATCTTAAAATAACTTTTCAAACCATGTTATTCAATTATTTGCAAACGAACTGGATTGAAATTACCGGAACGATTTTAAGCTTGATATACCTATATCTCTCTATTAAACAAAAAATTAGTTTATGGATTTTTGGGTTTCTTTGTTCAGCTTTGTATGTGGTTGTTTTTTGGAGGAGTAAGTTTTATGCCGACATGAGTCTTCAGTTTTATTATCTGGCTGTAAGTGTTTACGGTTGGATAAACTGGAAAAATGGAGCTCATACTAACCTAAATGAAATAAAAATTGAAAAAACAAATCTTAAAAAGGCTGTTTATCTACTATTGACATCGGTATTGATTTATTTCCTTTACTATTTTATTTTAAAAAATTACACCGATTCACCTTTACCAAAAGCAGATTCATTTACGACTGCATTAAGTATTGTAGCTACCTGGATGCTTGCTCGAAAATTGATTGAAAATTGGCTGTTGTGGATTCTTATTGATGCCGTTTCTTCCGGATTATATTTTTACAAACAATTGTTTCCAACCGCAATATTATTTGGTATTTATACAATTATGGCTTTGGTAGGATATTTGCAATGGAGAAAGTCCATATCTAAAACCTAATTATTTTATTTTATATTGATGAAATATATAGTTGTAAATATATTTTTCCTTTTCGTTACTTATTCCTACTCATATAGTCAGGGGTCGTTATATTGTGGTTCTTACAAAAAATCAGCTCCCATTGTTTTCAACAATATAAATGACACTGTAATAAATTTACTCGAGATATCGAACAGTAAGGGGCATTGTATCGAATTAAATTATTGTTCCAATGTAATTATAAAAAATTGCAAGTTAGGACCAGCCAAAGGCCAGGGAATAAATTTATACAATTGTAAAAATATAACGGTATTGAACTGCTCCATCGATTCGGTAGCTACAGGAGTGTATGCCGGTGCAAGTACGGGAATTAAAGTTTTGTATAACGATATGAAAAATGTTGTTGGACCTATGCCACGCGGACAAATGGTACAGTTTGCTGAGGTTTTTGGTGAGAATAATTATATAAAATACAATGCTTTAGAAAATATTCCCGGACAAAGTTTTCCCGAAGATGCAATCAGTCTATTCAAATCAAAGGGCACTGTCAATAACCCCATTAAAGTAATCGGTAACTGGATTCGTGGCGGTGGACCCTCAACTTCCGGAGGTGGAATTATGACCGGGGACCAAGGAGGATCGTATATATTGGTTCAGGACAATATTCTTGTAGATCCCGGTCAGTATGGAATTACCATTGCAAGCGGACATCATATTTCGATAAAAAACAATAAGATTTATGCCCGTCAACAATCGTTCAACAGCGTAGGACTCTCTGCATATAAACAATATCCAATTGAATGCTTTGCTGATACGATATTGAACAATCAGGTTAATTATAGATTTAAGGATGGAAGTTTGAATAATTTACTAAATAGCGGTGATTTTGGTGTTATTTATGGTTGGAGTACAAATTATTACAACCCAAACTTAAGTCCAAATATGCTACCCAATAAAATAATTGGACGTTGTGAGCAAAAAAATCATATTCATCAAATAAAATAAGAAATACAACGTTATTAATTATTGAATGAATTAAGGTCGAATACTTATTGAATATCGACCCCAATTTCAACTTCAAAATCGGTTTCATTAATTTCGGCAGACTGTTAAATGCATACAGTTTGCTTTTTACTTCAAATTTCAAGTGAAATCTTCCTCTTCCCTTATTTGATTTACTATTAATTTTGTAGAAATTTTTCGTGATGAATAGAGACAACACTCTACCCTGTAAAAATGTTCAATATAAATAACTAAATAAAATATAAAACATCATAGGAAAAGGTTAATAATTGCAATATTCGTTAGCTAATTGTAACACTTACATTTCTCGTTTCATTATATATGTGTATTTAAGTCTATATTTCAGTGTTTATTTTAAACAACAAATATATATTATTGTAGAATTAACTACAAAACTAAAATAGACAAATCAATTTAATCCCACCCGTTTTGCGTTCTCAATTATCTGAAATATTGAGTCTTAGAGTTCTAAAAATCAATCTAATTTTATTGCTTTTAAAATTTAGATTGATTAAAAAAAAATACATTATACAATAAATGTATTAATTATTACACCTACAATAGTTATTGCCACAGGCAGAACCCGAGCTTGTCGTTTATTCATTAATTCATATTTTTGCTGAGTAAAAATCACGAAAAATTTCTTTAATATGAATAATCGACTTTTCCTGACAGTAATTCTATCTACTGTAATTCTAAGTTTGTCTTTTGCACAAGGTTCACGTTATTCGGGTCCTTATGTATCTTCTACTCCAATTTCATGGAATGGTGTAAAAAATCAAACAATAAGTGGTCTTGAAATTGAGAATCCAAATGGTCACTGTATTGAATTAATAAATTGCTCAAATATAACAATTGAGAATTGCAAATTGGGACCTTCGCTTAACGAAGGAGTTAATTTGTATAAGTGTACTAATATAGTGGTAACAAATTGCACAATGGATAACAACGATACAGGGGTTTATGCAGGGGCTTGTTCAGGTATCAATGTAATGTTTAATGATGTAATAAATGTTCAGGGACCCTTACCTCGCGGACAAATGGTTCAATTTGCAGAAGTAACCGGTGGCGGAAACAGTGTTAGTTATAATGTGGTTGAAAATATGCTTGGCAAAAGTCATCCTGAAGATGCTATAAGTTTATTCAAGAGTAACGGTATTGCCGGTAGTCCAATCCGAATTGTTGGCAACTGGATTCGTGGTGGAGGTCCATCAGATTCAGGCGGTGGCATTATGACTGGTGATATGGGTGGTTCATATATCTTAGTTGAAGATAATGTTCTAGTGAACCCGGGACAATATGGAATAACCATTGCAAGTGGGACTAATATTGCTATAAAGAATAATAAAATATATGGCAAACGACAAGAATTCAGCAATATAGGATTGTCGGCTTACAAACAATATCAAATTGATACTCATTCAGATACCATTATGCAAAATCAAGTAAATTTCAGGTATATGGATGGTCAATTAAATAATTTGTTAAACGATGGAAAGTGCGGAACAATTTATGGATGGGAAACAAATGCCTACAATCCCATTTTAAACGAAAACATACTTCCTGCAAAAATAATTGGAAGAGCAACCATTCAGGGAGTTGCTACCGAAACGGTTCCATTGCCAGCTGTTAAAGAGATTAAGATTTATCCAAATCCTGCAAGCGATCATCTTACTATCGAATCTTCTGCAGAATTAAACCATGGGTTTATTACAATTTATAATATTTCAGGGCAAAAGATGATTGATGAAGCATTAAATGTAAGTAGCACAGAAATAAACACAACTAATTTAGCAGTAGGTGTTTATTTAGTAAAAGTAATGGACAATAATGAACTTATTGAACAGAAGAAAATAATGATAAGAAAGTGATAGCGAATTTTATTTTAAAATAAACAAACAACAAAGCCGTCAATATTTAAATGATATTGACGGCTTTTTTGTTTGTTCAAAAAAGATTAAAACGCATTTTTATAAACATTTTTTCCAAAAACCGTATTGAAAATAATTCTTAAGTCCCACAGAAAAGTCCAGTTTTCAAGGTATTTCATATCATATTCAACGCGTTTTTCCATTTTCCATAGTTCATCCGTTTCACCTCTGTATCCGTTTACCTGTGCCCAACCTGTAATTCCGGGTTTTACATAATGTCGAACCTTATAATAATCTATCAGTTTTGAGTACTTTTCGGTGTGTTGCAACATGTGTGGTCGTGGACCTACAATCGACATTTGACCAAAGAGTACATTGAAAAATTGTGGTAATTCATCCAAATTGGACTTACGTAAAAACTTTCCTACAGGAGTAATCCGATAATCGCCTTTAGTAGCTTGTTTTGTGTCAGAGTCTCTACTTTCGACCATGCTTCTTAGTTTAATACATTTGAACGTTCGGTTGTTAATTCCAGTTCGCTTTTGTAGAAAGAACATTGGTCCTTTTGAAGTTGATTTGATGATTAAAAACAAAAGAGGGAATAGCCAGCTGAAAACAAATACTATTACAAGCAAGGAAAATACCACATCAAATGTTCTCTTAAAAAATCTTGATTTAAGATCATCAAGAGGTATTTCCTGAGGATTAAATACAACTAACGAACCTACTGATTCAAGATTCATATTGCTTTTAAACCAGTATTGATTTTCAGGAACAAAACGTAATCTGACACCGATTTTGTTACACAATGCCAACAATTCTTTGCTCTTTTTGTGGTCGTTGTAAGCAGCCATAGTAACAAATACGAAATCTATACTATGTTCATTTACTAACTGTTCTAATTCGGAAATATAACCTATTACTTCTTTGTTGTTAATTGTTTCATCGGAGACAAAGCCAACAAAATCATAACCCAACATGGGGTTATTATCTAATAACTTCCGTAAAACAAACCCCATCTCGTTTACACCAATTATTAGCACTCGGTGAACATAAAAACCTTTCGCTCTCCTGAATTTTAAATAGGCGTATAATACATAATAGAATATTAGTTCTCCTACATAAAAAACAGCAGCACATTCGAGAAAAAATAAGTTAGAAAAATTTCCTTGTATGAATAAGTGGGCGAGAATAAACAATACGGCAAGAAGCACCAACATCCTTTTAGTTATTCGTTTAACTCGGTTTGAATAACTATCATGTAGATATAAGTTCCTCCGCGAAAATACCGAATACGTAATAATTGCTGACATATTAAGCAGTAAAAGATAAATATTTTTATCGTGTACTGCTGACTCTCTAATTGATGGACTAACTGAATAAATAATTGCAAAAGCAATATTCAAAATGAACAGATCGAATGCCAGATACAAAAATTTAAGTTCAGTTTCGTTCGATTTCATAATTGATAATGTTTTTTATCATGTGTTGTTGAAAACATTCCAGTAATATAATTGTAAAAATCATACACTTTAAAAGTGTTTAAAACTTTTACAAATATAGATAAATCAAAGTACTAAGCCAATAGAGAAGATAGATTAAATTTTTCTAATAGGATATGCCAAATAAACTTCGTATTTCCTATAATATAGCGTCGCCACATGCGTCGCGGTTCACTTATAAGACGGTAAAGCCATTCCATTCCAATTTGTATCATCCATTGGGGAGCTCTTTTTACTGTGCCGGCGTAAAAATCAAATACAGCCCCAATACAACAGACATGACCAACTTCTAATTCTTCAAAATGATTATATGCCCATTTTTCTTGTTTCGGAGCAGTCATTCCAACAAATAATGTGTCAGGTTTTACTTCATTTATTTCGTCAATCATTATCTGATTTTCAATCTGGCTAAATTCAATCCGAAAGGGGGGTGAGTAGGTGTGAATTTTTACATTAGGATATTCTTCTTTAGCTCGTTCTCTGATTTTTTTTAATGTAGATTCAGAACTTCCCAGAAAAAAACATTTTCCTCCAATGGTGTTCAATCTTTTCATTTCATATTCAAATAAATCGGCACCTGCTATTTTTTGTATTTTCTGTCCTGTCAAAAGCCTCATTGCTAATACCATACTTATACCATCCGGTAAAAGTATATTACTTGCCTGAAGGGCTTTATTAAAAGTTTCATCCTGCTTTAAAGTGTTGAAAGAATGTGCATTTATTGTATTAATCAATACTTTTTGTTGAGTAATATCATTTAAGTTTTGATTAAATAATGTATAATTCTGTAACATATTTGTATTGTCTGGTTTGTATAATAGATTTGAACTTTATTTTATAACAACAAAATTACTATATAGTTTGTAATGGTTACAGAATTATTGTATTTGCAAATTATTTATAACATTTTTTAGTATGTTAAGCATTTTATTCTCAAATTTGTCGATTGTAAACTCATTTGCAAACTTATTTCGTCCGGCTTTTCCCATTTTTAATCTAAGCTCTTTATTGTTGATTAAAATTTCTAATTTTTCAGCTAAAATATTTCCATTTGACATTGGAATAAGAAATCCGGTATTACCTTCTTCAACAATATCAGGTATTCCACCTTCAATTGTAGATATTACAGGCAAAGAAAATTGCATAGCTTCCAGCAGTACGAGCGGAAAGCAATCGTTTAAAGTCGGGTGAACAAAAATATCTGATTCTTTAAAAATTTGTTCCTTTTCTTTTCCAAACTTTTTTCCTATATATTCAACACAGTCATTAAGTTTCAGACGATCAATTTCATCCTGAAACTGTTTTGTATTTACATCCCCTTCGCCTCCTACAAATGTGCAATTAAAATGAATGTTTTGTTCCTTCAGTCTTTTGCAAGCTTCAAGTAAAACGAAAATTCCTTTTGCCACTAACAAATTAGATAAAAACAATAGCTGTATTGTATCGGTTTTATTTTCTGTAAAATCTATTGATCCTGAATCGGTTATACCGTTTGGACAAAAATACACCTGACTTTTATCGACATATTTTTTTATGTCAGGATATAAATTTTCGGATAATAAAATTACATTTGAATTGTTGAAAACCAATTTGTATAAAAAATTATCCAACTGTTTATTCTGGTTTTCACTAACACCCTTGTTATGAAAATGATAAACAAGTTTTATGTTGAAAAGTTTAACCATTAAAGCCAGAATAGCATCTTTGTAAAAAGGCGGACTTTTTGACGTCATGGACATATAACATAGATCAGGTCTGTTGAAAATTACATTTTTTAGCACCTGATTGAAAATTGAAATATATCGCAATAATTTAGTAATACTACCTTTCCCTATTTCATCAACAGATTTTGAAGTGCTCAAATTGATAAAAGTTGTACCAAAGTATTCATTTATTGCTTTGCTGTTTTTTATTTGCAACCCCACATTTGCCGCACCATGAACTGGCGGTGGATAATGTATGATAAATAATATTTTCTTTTTTTTTGACATTTTTACTTAGTGTTTAATGATTTCCAACAATCGCTATTATTCATATAAATAGCATTTTTTATTTCAGAAAGCATTTTGAAAACGGTTTCTAATTCATTCCACAAATTTTGTTCATCAATTTCCCATGAATGTCCCCACAGATGAAATACTCCACCGCTCTGCAATAACCGATTTGTATACTCTTCAGTAAGTTTTACGAAGTTTTTATTGCTATTAATAAAAAAACCATTTTGAAAAATAGGCTTTAAATACTTCCTTTTTAAACAATGTTTTGTTAACGTGATATTGCTATGATTGTATGCCTGAACAGTTGTATCCATTAGGAATGTGTTTGTTTCGTTCTTTGTCATTAACAATTTAGTAGTACGTCCAAACAAGAACCCCGCTTCACGCACAAATTCAATATCGCGTTGGGCATATTTTCCTCCGGGGAAGCAAAAAGCTTCCACTTTTTTTAAGATTTGGTTTTCGAGCATTACTTTACACTCTTTTATTTCGTACGCAGCATCGCTATTGCCTAATGAATTAAGGTAAATGTGATTTACAGTATGACCACCAATTTCATGGTTTTTTGATAACTCTTTTAATTGTTCCACATTCATTACTGGTTTCTCAGCGTTACGTAAAGGGACATAAAAAGTGCCCTTCAAACCGTATTTTTCGAGCAATGCAGCAAGTCGTAAATCTAATTCATGGCCATCGTCCCAGCTGGTAGTTATTATTAATTTATTTTCCATTTCAATTGTGCTATTTTGTTTCGCAGGCGCGTCTTAAATGAATAATGTTTGTAAAACTGCTTTGTAATATTTTTGTCCGGCTTAACCAGTTCTTTAAATACAAACTCTGTTTGGTTTGAATCATCCAGTGTTGTATCATAAGCGTCTGTTTTAAGACTGGTATGAGTTGCTTCAGAACTAAATCCGTCATAAGACACTTTTGATTTCACAGGAAATACGTCTAAATAATCATATTTAAAATGGTGATAATCAAATCGAATTGCCCATGAATCAATTTTCCCATTCATTTGACGATATAACATATTTGCTAAATCACTGCCTCCACGGGAAAATTTAATTTGTTTCAAAATATCCCATTTGTATAATTTGTAGTCTTTCATCTCCCAATCAATTTCTACCCAGCGATCTTTCCAGATAGCCCATCCCCAAGACGAAAACCTATATGAAAATGCCACGTCATATTTATAACCGGCAGGATATTTTAAATCAAAGGCGTAACCTGAAATATTGAGAATTCGCTTTTCATTTTCGTAATAATTTAGTGCTTCGTTCATAAACGCCAGAAAATTTGTTGAAAAGATCAAATCATCTTCCAATACTATTACTTTACCAAACTTATTCACAATTTCGGATACTCCGGATATGATAGAATTTGCAAGTCCTTTATTGGTTTTACTTTCAATTACAGTGACTTTTTTAAAGCCATTTATTGTATGAATATATTCGCGTACAGCACAAACAGCATCCTGAGTTTTTTTGTTTTTTTCTCCATCGGAGAATATAAATAACTGACTTTCTGTAGCCAGCTTATTTCGCTGCAAAGATTCAATTGTCTGTTTTGTTTCTTGTAGACGTGAATATACAAAAAGACATATGGGAGCTAACGAATTATTTTTAAGCATATAATTTTAATGTGCTGTTGATTGTTTTATTCTAATATTTTTAATTTTTTTTCGTACCGGGTCAAGAAATAGAGGTTGCTTACAATTGTTTATTAAATGATTTAAAGAGACCTTGATTCTTTCTGTAATATAACCGAGTGAATAATTTCGATATACATAATATGAATACAAATCGTGCGAATCAGCCATCATTCTCCTTTTAAATTCAGTTCTTCCCCAGAGAAAATGAAAATTCGTCCATTTGTTTTCAATTGCGTAATTAATCATATTATTGGTACAAACCTCACCTACATTATAGGATTGATAATTTTCATCAAAAGAAATCACTTGCATATAAATGTCTTTATTGATTAAAGTGCCGATAGATCCGGCCACCATTTCACCATCGAGCTCTAAGGTGCTTACACAACCGTAATGCTTACAATACTTATAAATACTGTTTTCATATTCATCATTAATACCGGATATTTTCCCTTTAGATTTCATCCTGCATCGGTTAAATTGAACTATTTTATCCACAACATTTCCATCAATTTCTTTTCCAAATTTAACGGTAAATACAACGCTTTTAAAGTCTGCAGCTAATTTCCTCTGTCGTGCTTTTGCATTTTTACGTTTTTTTTGACCAAGATCCGTAAGGTATTGATCTACAGTATCAGGTAATTTCAAAATCTGATTATCAGATTTAAATATCAATATCGATCTTTTTAGTTGATATTCAGTATACGAAGCATCAATTTTGATTTTCTTTAATTTAGTAAATTGATTGAAAATTAACTTCGTAAAATCTTCGATAAGTTTTTGATCCATCGAAACAAGAGAATTAAAACAATAGGCAGTATGACCGAAAATTCCAAATACTATCAAATCGCTTAATTCATTGTCCGTTTTTACAAGTATGTAGTTTATATCGTGAGCAGGGTAATACACTTGAATATATCGACAGGTGGTAAGAAATGAATGATATTTTTCTATAAGAAATGATTCATATTCCGTCGGTAATCCTTTCTGTATTTCACTCAAAATCATTTTTTTTAGTTTTTAGTTTATTATTCAGGTTGCTTCTTTGTAGATAAACTGTTAATTGTCAGTTTGATTCTCTATCTATTTTTATTTTTTCTGAAACCTTTTATTGCATCACGCAGTGGTTTTGCATATTTTGACTGCCTTACAGCAAGTAGAAATCTTGATAAACCAGCTTTAAATTTACTTACAAAAAATCCAAACGAATAGGATTTATAAAAAATATAAGAAGATATTAATTTTTGATTTGCGCCTAATCTTACTTTATAATCATTATCACCCCATAAAAAATGAAACGTTTTCATTTTCATGTCAATAGCTTCCTGCACTGAAAATATTATGCATAATTGTCCAGGATTATATTTTGAAAAATCATTGTCATGAGCAATCATAAAGAGAAAAAATCTATCATTTAAAAGATACGAAATACTTCCTGCAATAATGACTCCATCGAGCTCAATATAACTTACTTGACCATAAAACTGCGAGTATTTATAAAAGTCAATAGCATCCTTTTCATCTTTTCCGGGTATAATTCCCTTCGATTTCATTCTCCTATAACTCAACTGAACAATTTTATCAATGAGTTCCTTTTTAATTTCAATTCCTGTTTTTTTTACAAAACGGGTATTAGGATAATCTCGTAATAATTTTGATTTATAGTTCTTTAGATGTCTGCGGGTTGTTGTTCCAATGTTTGAATAATAATCATCCATTTTGGCAGGCAAATTCAAAATATAATCATTCGCAGTTGAAGCTAAAAATGATTTTTTCAAATTATAGCTAAGGTAAGATGCAGCGTATTTTATTATATTTAAGGTTGGAAAATTACTGAAAATGCTTTCTGCAAACTGTTTAATTACATCCTGATCGATGCTTACAAGTGAATTGTAACAATTGCAACTATTCTCTTTGATGCCATAAATGAAAATTTCATTTATATTATCACCCTCTTTAACCAAGGTATAGTGATAATCATCATTGGGAAAATAGATTTTAATATATTGACAGGTAGTAATAAATGATTTGTATCTTTCAATTATAAACTCTTCATAATCTATTGGCAATCCACTAAAATGTTCGAATGAAAATTTATTCATGTCCTATTGAAATTATTGAAGAGAATTGCATTGAACTTAATCTCTAAATTATCGTTTTTTATTCTTTTATCGATTATGTTTCTTTATAATCACTTGTAGTTTAGTTTGTTCAGCTTTTGTAATTTTTAAACTTTAAATATTCCTTAATAACACGAGATTCATCACTAAAGTTGTGTTTTTAATGTGAAATTAAGTTAATATAAAAATATGCGAATAATCAGCTATGGCGATTATGATGTCAGACAGGAAATAATCCCGTTTTTAAAATTTTGAACCATTGCATCTACCGTTAACTTTTCTGTTGAAACTTTACAACCCTCAATTAATTTTAAATAGCTTTTGTCTCTAATTGATTTTATCACTGTTTGATAATAATCTTCTAAATTATCGTTTGATATTAAGCCATTTACGCCATTCTCAAGATATTCAATTTCCGGACCGTGATGTGGATTTGATGTTGAGATTGTAGGTGTTTCCAGCGCAAAAGAATCGACAACACCCAGACCAACATAAAAGGGCAGTAATTGTATCTGCGCAATTTTGAAATACTTTACCCTGTCGTAACCAAATTTTGGCCCTACATAATGAATCCATTTATTATCATCAGCTACTTTCGCTATTTTTTCGGCCTCTGTTCCCGATCCAATAAAAATCATATTAAAATCAGCAATCTCTCTTCTTAATCTATAACAAGTTTCGAGAATAAAATCGAAGTTTTTTTCAGGATACATTGCTCCGCAATATATAGCTGTAAACCCATTCTCGGGTATGCCAAGTTCAATTTTCAATTTGTTTGAATCAACATCTTTTATTTGTAAATAATGATTTCGAAGTCCTTTGGTATCAATCGTATTTTGCAATACAGTAATTTTTTCTTCGGGAAAATTCTTTGATTTCAAAAACTGTTTTGTTCCTTTCGTGTATCCAAACCACCAGTCACATTTATCTATAAAAAGATATTTGAATCTGTTTTTCAGACTATTGGGATCGTCCTGTAGATTTCGACCATGTCCCCAAAAAGCCAGTTTTCGTTTTGCGAAAAGTCGCTGAAACATTAAGACATAATTTATCAACAATTTGTTTTCACTATCGACAACAACCAAATCTTTATTCTTTACATATTTCAAACAGGGTTGCCAGGTAAGATCGGTTTTCCCGATATTTATGGTTTTATTCGGTACAAATGTTGCCCAATCTATGTCAATTTCATCTTTAATTGCTTTTTTTTCATTTCCACCTTTTCCATAGATTAATTCGAGCTCAATATCGTCTTTATTCAGTTCTTTTTTCAGTAAATCGAAAAAAATACGACGGTATTGAATGAGAGACCTATTTAAAATAACGACTTTGTACATAGTGTGAATTTAATTTATTACATATAAGTACATGACAAAAATTTATATACAAATGATATATAGAGAAATAGAACCTACCTGCAGCAGGCAGGCGCTATTTATACTGATAAAACGGACTTGCCTGCGGCAGGCAGGTTTAAAACGGATTAAAATATCGGGAAACCGATATGATTTTAGGGTTGCAACTAAATCTTATCTTGCTAGCAAGATTAAATCTGAAACAAATCCGCATTTTAAAGTGAAATTATCAGCTTTAATCAGCTAAGTCTGTGTAAATCTGCGTTCTATTTTCTTCATGTACAAATTTATTACATTTCATTTGACTATACGATGTCAATTTATAATGTTGAATGATTTCAGGCAAAACTTCACTCAAATTCTCTTTGGCATACACATCATGAATCTGGTTGTCAATAATTTCGCCCGGATGAATCATAAGTTCAGTAATTGAATCTTCTGCTATTCTTTTGTTGTAATTTGCCAAATCGGAAGTGCTCCCAAAATAATCAGTTGCCACAAAACCTTTGTTTTTCAAAACTGAATTATAAGTATTACGGTACAATTTCTTTATATATGCTGTTTTACCTAAATTATTAGTTAACCGCAAGAACGGAATTTTTTCAATCTTTAAAGTGTTAATAATAACTGAAAAAAGTCCGGGTTCTTCGTGTATGTGATTGTGGGAATCGGCATGTGAAATGGGAATCCCAAATTTTCTACAAAGTTGAATCTGGCTTGTAATTTCTTCGTGAACAGCTAGTTTTTCCGATTTTGTAAGCTGATAAATTCGTTTCGTTTTTTTATTGTTAAACAATCCATTTGCGTCACAAAACAGACTTTCATTTCTAATCTTTTTGGTCAGCGGTACTCCTTCCGTTAAATTTAAATGAATGCCAATATTTTCAATTCTTTTTAGTGAGATAGCTAATTTTGCCGCTACTTCTGAATCTTCAAAATTTACCAACATGGTTGTATCCATACAAATATCTGAATCCATTGCCGCCATGATGGCTTCATTGACTTTTTTGTTCAACCCAAAATCATCTGCATTTATTATTAATCTATTCATTTTCTTTCTCTGTCCCAGTAAATATTTTCTTTCACTTTTTTTGCAGGATTTCCTGCGTAAATGGAGTTTGCTTCTACAACTCCTGTAACTACTGCACCTGTAGCGATAACAGCTCCACCGATTATCACAGCTCCTTTTAGAATTTTAGCATCAGCACCCAACCACACATGGCTTCCAATAACTACCGGTTTTGCGTTGTTGATGCGTTTATCAGAATCTTTCTGATAGATGGAATGACTATCGCCTGATCTGATTTCAATACGATGCGAAAACATGCAGTCGTTTCCGATTTTTATTGATTCTCCTTCGGTTGCGGCAATATGTCCGCCTTCCATCGAACTTGTATTGCCAATAAAAATCTCACTTCCGTTGTCCTCTAGCCAAAGTTCCAGATTTTTTAGCGTACAGTTATTCTCAATATACAGCTTGCAGTTTGTTCCAATAATGGTAATCTTACAGTTTATCAATCTGTTTTTAGGGGCTATAAAAATTGAATTATTGGAACCGTTTATCTGAATCGATGTGTTTTTCAACATCGAACCTGTATATTTAATGCTGTTTTTCTTACGCCCTTTTGTTCGCAAAACAGTTCCAAAACTATAGGTAGCTGCCACAAAATTGAGTAAAGATTCAGACGCTTTAATTGTTGTAATTAATTTGTTTTTCAGACTATTAATCATAGTGTTCAATAATATAATTACTTGTATTCACTGTATATTTTATTTCCTAATCCCGAAATACCTCCTAGACCTTCGGATAACTTAAGAATTCCCCAATATCTTTTTTTTATTGGTAACAACATAAAAATTATTCCAAGAAAACCGATTAAAATGTATATCAGACTTACAATCGTTTTTTTTACTAGTTTGAGCGATTGATTTTCCACCTTCAATATATAAGTAAAAGTTCCTGCCACACGGTAATTCCGTTTTAAAAGCCAGCTAAGTGTAGTTCGGCTCTCGGGAATCGTTTCGTAAGTAACTGCATTTGCAGCCCAGAATATTTTTGCGCCTTTTTTCAATAATTGAATTCCAAAAAATGAATCCTCAGAACCAGTGCTGTTAAACCTTTTGTCGAACCATATACCGAATTTCTGCAAAGATGTTCTTCTCATTATCAGATTTCCTGAAGCGAGGGTATAAAGTTTTTTATTGTTGGGGAAATTTTCACGGGTAAACCAGCATGAAATTTTCTCGGGTGTATTGTCCGTCATTTTTGCAAAAACAGGACCACGAGCCAGATCTGCATCATTGTTGATCATTGTTTTTATTAGTTCATTGAGCCATTCGATAGTTACAAATTCATCATCGTCGATAAAAACGATAAAATCCGGAGATGATTCAAACCCTTTGCGAAGCATCTCATTCCTTACGTTGGAAAGTCCTTTTTCAATAAAATTATGATAGACGATACTTTTTAGTTCAGTTTTTTCAAATGTCAGATTTGATACCGCATATTCGGCAGTTTTATCAATGTCATTGTCCACCACAATAATATTGACTTCCGAAATAAGAGAAGAATCAATACGACATTTTAGTATGCTCTGAAGTAATTCGGTGAGCATATCCGGTCTTTTGTAAGTAGGTATAGCGATAACGATTTTGTTCATAAGCTTTGCAAATTTCAAACGGTGAAAATTAATTTCAAGACTTAACTAAAGAGCAAATAACATTTCTAAACTTTGTAGTCACTTCAATAGAGTTATAATTTTTTTCTGCCATATTTATGGCATTTGTTGCATATTTTTGTCTTAATTTTTTGTTCTGAATCATTTGTTTAATACTTTCAGAAACAGTATCAATATTGTTTTCTGTAATGATTTGTGCCCAATCATATTTCCGTGCATTTATTACAATAGCGGTTTCTTCCGGAGCAAAAACAAAAACAGGTGTTCCGGTAACCATATATTCGGGTGCTTTGGTAGGCATCGAAAATTTTATGTATTTGATGGCAGTGGGCGAAAAATCGTAGGGTAAAATAAGAAAATCGGATTCGGAAAACACTTTTGGTAAATCGCTATATGACACAAATGAATTGTGTACCACGCATTTATAGTTTTTTATCCATCCGGGAATCTCAGGTGTTTGCAAGGCAAATTTCATCGAGATATTCAATTCCTTATTGATTTTTTGTATTGATTTGGCAATCAGTTCCAACGACGATTCAATGCCCAGACCAATTCTGCCGGCATATAAAATTGTAGGGTTTTCCTTTAAGTCGTAGGTTTTACGTTGATGTTTTTTCCAGAAGTCTAAATCAATTGTATTATGAAACGGTATGAAATCTTTGTTATATCTCGATTTATATTCAACTGACATCTCTTCGCAAATACTCATCAGTAATGTGCTTCTGTCAAGTAGTTTACGGAAATATTTATCCGTTTTTCGGTTCCAGTGATTTTTAAACAGTCCTGTAGGATTTATTGTTGAAGGCCAGTCATCCATCATGTGAAAAACGACTGGTTTTTTAAGGTATGCTTCAACCGCTAAGCAAAGTAATATCCCGCTTAGTGAAGACGTTTGTTCATAAATGATGTCTGGATTGTATTCGTCCAACCATTTGCAAAAATCGTTCGACAATCTTGTTCTGTTTAGCAATTGGTCTATCCCGAAAAATTCAATTATAGGATAAAACACATTCATAATAAGCGAAACCCTGAGTTTTGATTTTTTTATGGTTAAATTCTGGATTTTCTTTTCATCAAATTTTAAAACACCCGATTGGTATTTTCGTTGTAAAAAATTAAATGGAAACCCCCAACGGTGCTCTTTATAACCTAATTGATAATAAGTATTGCAAACATCGGTGTCGATATTGTCCAACAACAAATAGGCAGAGCAAGCTACAGCCAATTTGTCTCTGTCCCACCCTTTGAAAAGGTTCGATAGTGTAATTCCACCACCGGTATCATTATTGAATGGTTGCCCTATAATTAGTACTTTTGGTAAGTTCATAAACGTAATAATTAAATAATTAACGAGAAAAAATTCTCATTAGCTCCTCGTCTGATGCCTCTCTTAAATTTTCGGAGAAACAAATTCCGATGGAAATCCACAGTAATATATAATGCATCGAAAAAGTAGTCACATTTGCCGGATACAATTCCATTAACCATAGAAAAATCCAGATAGCTGCTGCTTTAGATAATATGTTTTTAGAAAAGAAAAACCCTTTAATAAATGCTGGTAGTGCAATTAAAATGACTAGTGCCAGACTAATAATACCGCCCTTCAAAATAATATATAAATAATCGGTTTCAATCATATGTCGATAATCGGTTTTTGTACCCACATCAATATCGGGACAATAATAAGTGCCATTATATCCTTTGCCCACAATCCAGTCAACCGTATTCATATCTTTGTAAAAAAGAATTTCCACACCGCTTCTTGTGTCTTCGGTTCCACGGTCGGAAAGCAATGAGAATATTTTGGGAATTTTATTGCCAAATTGATTCCCACTAAAGTTCAACGCAAAGAACAAGAGTAAAAACGGTACCAGTGCTATCACAAAGTTTTTCTTTTCGGCATACAAATAAAGTATATACGATATTAGTAAAGGACTTAATGTCATTATAATAAGCGCTCTTCGAGCACGATACCCTGCAAATAAAACACTGACAATAATCACTAAAAATGCGAAATACTTTACTTTCTTTTTTTGATAAACAAGCGTCAATAAAATTATTCCACTTGGAACGCTCAGAATTTTCACAAAATGCTCGTAGGTGAATTTTGTATTGTTATTTTCGTAATCGAGATTTAAAAGGTTATCGATAAATGCTACATCATACAACAGAAACAAAACCCCTAATGCAAGAATTACATAAACAATTTTTTTATAATAAAGCGGGTTTTTGGGGAACAGCAAAATTAAAGGAACAAAATAGCGGAAAATTCCACTTTCTGCATCAAAAATCATCACCTTTATGCTGGAATAATCCAATGAAATTCCCCGTAAAATAACCGTCAACTGCCAGACACAATATATGATAAAGAGCGCTTTAAGGTACTCGTTATTGAATTTCCAATTAATAAGTTTGATAGCAGTAGGGATAAACAAAACCATGCCTATTAATTGAAAAAACTGACAAACGATATAGTTTACAGTTGTTGTAGTTGAAAGGGCAAAAAAAGCTGTATAAAGAGTAAAACCGATCCAAAAAATGCTAAGATTTCTGCTCGTTTTTATCTTGTATTTCGATTCCAATATGGTTTCCAGACTTTCAGCCATTTAAATTTACGATTTTAAAATGTTCGGTTTACAATTGTGTTATTTATAAGCCTTTGAGTATTTATTTTTCATTTATAATTTCCAGAAATTTCGCTACATCAAAAAAATTTTTTTCAACTTTCTGGAGTTCAATATCATCTTTGTCCCACCATTTGCTGGCAAGCAACGATTCAATTATTTCGGGAGAAAAACGATATTTGATTATTTGAATTGGACTACCAACGGCAATAGCATAGGGTGGTATATCCTTACTAACTACCGCACCTGCACCAATAACTGCTCCATCGCCAATGGTTACGCCATCAATAATGGTTACATTCCAACCAATAAAAACGTCATTGCCAATGCTAATTTTTCTTCTTTCTTCAAATTTATCTTCTTTACTATAGGTAAAACCGGCTTGCTTCATAGTAGAGAAAAATGCCGGCGAAGTTGAAATTCCATCAATGGGATGCAATCCCCAACCACACGAAAGATTTGGACCAATGGAACAAAATTTTCCAATGCTAGTGTTTGAAATCTGAGCATTATAACCAATATACGAACCTTTTCCGACGGTTACATCACTCAGGGAATGGTGCAAATATACAACCGTTTGTTTATCTATTTTGCTTCGGGTAATATTACTTACCAAAACATTCCAATAAACGTTGTCGTATTTAACCAATACTTTGATTAACTCGTAAAGATTATAAAAGAAATTTCGTACGTATTTCAGCAGTATCATTCGTTCCAGATTTTAGTTGCCGTATTGTTTAAAATTTTCTTTGTCTGAATTGAAAATAGAATTCCCATTATTGTAAATAGAACAGCACTGGTAATTGTAATGCCAATTAATCCAAAGTGTCGTCCCATCAGAATTGCCACAGGAATATTTATCAAACTACTGAAGATAACCAGATACAATTGTAATTTTACTTTGCCAATACCATTCAGAAAGTAAACATGAATCGTTTGCCAAACGGAAACGATAACATAACCAGCCATAGCTACAGAAAGTGCAAATGGAACAGTAACTGTATCGCCCAGCCACAATTTAAAAATCAGCGGCGAAGCAAATAATATCAAAATTGTTGCTCCGATTAATACTAACCAAATTTTTTCCAGTGTTCTAATCGTCGTCTTAATCCAATCAAAATCTTTTCGGGCATAAGCGTCGGTAAATGCACTCCAGAGAGGTGCTGCAATTATATTAAAACCCATTATAATTATTGAGAAAAGTTTAAATGCAACATTGTAGGTTGTAACATCTTCGGAACCTAATAGATGGATAATGATAATATTGTCGGTATTAAACAACACTAACGCTGCAATTTGAATAATAAAGAATTTAAGCCCTAATGTCATCAAATCTTTAGCGTACGAAAACTTAACAAATTTGACTGAGGGTGCAAATTTTTTATATCCTTTGTTGTAAAACCACAAACTGGAAACAATGAGTACCAGTACAGGTGTAAAACTCAAAACTGTTCCCAGATAAATCAAATTTCCTGATGTTGTTTTGGTCAATATAAAAATGACTGCTAACGAAAATATGCTACCCAGTAAATCGAGAAACGACCCTTTTGCAGGCTGTTGATTAGCTGCTAGAACCGTATTAATTAACTGAAATACAAATCGCAAACAGAAAAAGACAAAAACAATCATGGCCAAAACACTTAATTCTTGAGCCATTTCAGGTGGGGAATTTAATATTGTAGACCAGTTCAGAAATGGATTTACAACAAAAAACACCAACAATAACGCAATAATGATAAGACTCAGAATGGCATAGGTTGTGCTAACATAAACTCTTGCAAGTTCTTCTTTCCCTTCGGCAAGCGCTTCGGCAAATCTGTTGCGCAAACCATAACCAAAACCAATATCAAAAAAACTCAGCCATACAATAATTGAACTTAATGTAAGCCAAACACCGTATCGGGAAGGATTAATGTAATTGATAGTAAGTGGAACCAGTACCAAACTAATAGCAATGCTAACACCTTTAATTACAAAAGACGCAACAATATTTTTTTTAGCCAATAGGCTTCTTGGGTGACCTTTTACGAAAAAGTTGGTTATAAATCCAAACTTTTCCTTTGACACTAATTTATTTTTACTCATAACTAAATGCTTATTATCCACTACTCTTTATTCATCTCGTAACCATAGCCATATCCGTTTTTCTTATTATACCCGTAATGGTATGTGTTCTTTTTAATATCTATAGCATTCAGTACAAAATATAGATTTTTTAATTTTTTGTTTTTGTAAAGCTTAGTGGCATCTTCAATATTCTTTTTATGGGTGTAGTCAGCTCTAACAACATACAGATTTACGTCTGCAAGTCGGTTAAGCGAGAAACTATCGGACACTACACCAACCGGAGCAGTATCAATCAAAATATAATCGTAATCAGCACGTAACTCTTTGATTAATTGATCAAGTGCCGGTTTTGCCAACAATTCGTTTGGGTTCGGCGGAATTGGTCCGGCCATTATTGCTGATAAATTTGGATGAATTCCAGAAGGTTGAATTAATTGTTCCTTACTAAGTTGTCCAGTCAAAAACAACGTGATTCCAGTGTTATTATCCAGATTCATGTAATCGGCCAATTTTGGTTTTCGGGTGTCCAACCCTATCACTATTACTTTTTTATCCAATAGTGCCAAACTCATTGCCAAATTAATGGTCACGAAAGATTTTCCCTCGCCACTAATGCTGGAAACAACATTGATGACTTTTTTGTTTGGATTGTCCATAACAAACAATAGGTTTGTTCTTAAAAGTCTGACAACTTCGGTAAAACTATCGGTACTGTTTTCTTTTACTACAACTTTTTCATTTATTGCAGTTTTAGGGATTTCACCAAGTACCGGAACTATAGTCATTTTCTCAAGTTCTTCCTTGTTTTCCACCTGATATTTAAGTAAATCACGAATTGTAATTATTAAAACAGGAATGAAAAGACCCATCATTAATGCAAAAAACATAATCATTGTTTTTCGTGGACTAATCGGGACACCGGCACTAAAAGGATTATCAATAATTTTAGCGATAGGTTCAACTGAAGACATATTGAGGTATTTCTCTTCTTTTTTCTGAAGCAGAAATAAGAACAAGGCTTCTTTTACGCCCTGTTGGCGTTTTATTTCGGTATATTCTCTTTCCTGACGTGGAATAGCACGAATTTTAGCTGAATTTTGGTTGCTCTGCGACAGTAAATCACGTTGTGCAATTTCAAGATTCGATTTTTCGTTGCGAACACTTGATTGTACCGTGCTATACATCGATTCAATCTGATTGGTTAAATCAATCATTGCCTGATTACTTTCAGAAGCAATCCTTGCAAGCTTATTTCGTTGCAAAACCAGCGTATTATAATTGTTTATTAGTTCATTTAAACTTGAGCTTTTAAGACCCGTGCTAGAGGGAAGCAGTTGAAAACGGTTCTCTTTCCGATGCATGTAATTATCGATATCGGACACAACAGCCAATTGAGTTTCTATTTCGAGTCTTCGTTGCGAGTTATCGCTGGTTTGCTGCACAAAAATGTCACCTTGCGATTTAATATCGGTAATACCTTGAGTTTGCTTGTAGGTTTCAACCTGAGTTTCAACCTGATCTAATTCACGCGCAAGAGTATTCAGTCGGTCTTCGATAAATTGAGCAGCTTTTGTGTTCATTTTGTTCTGATCGTCCATGTCCTGACGATTATAAACTTCTATCAGTTTGTTCAGAAAATCTTTGCCTAGTTGAATATTGGGCGTACTAAAAGATATATTTACTACGGAAGTAGTTTTCGACGTTAACTCCATACTCAATTGACTGGCAATATATCCTGCAGTACTTACCGGATTTAAAAGTAAAACATCAATAATCATGTCATCCTTTGGTTTAAATTCGCCTCTGCTTAAGTATATTTTTCCGAAAGGGAGATTTACAAAACTATCGGAAATAGACGCTTTAACTATGTATTCCTTTTTGTTGAAAACACCAGAGAATTCATATTCGCCATAGGGGTGAACCAGAACGGTGAACTGAATGGGTTCTTCCAAATTCTGTGCAAATTTATAAGGCATATTTATAAGTAACGGACATTCACTGCCATATATAATTTTTTTGTCGTAAAGTCCGAGTTTATTTAAACCGACAATGGAGCCGATATTTTGTATAATACCAATTTTTGCAATTTGAGTATAACTAACATTTAAGCCCAGTTCATTTACTACTTCACCTACTAAAGTAGCTGTTTTCAGTTGTTCAAGTTCATTGTCGACATTGTTTTTTTGTGTAAAAAGGCCCATTTCTTTGAAAGCAGCCATCTCAGAAGTACCACCACCTTTCTGGTCGTCTTTCAGCAAAACAGTAGTTGTCACTTCGTAACCGGGTAATGTAAATTTCAAATAAACAAAGGCTATAATAAAGCATATAAAAACAGATACAATAAACCATTTCCAAAAGGATATGTATCTAAAAGCTAAGCCCAGATAATCTATCTGTTTATCTTTTTCTTCTTCAAATTCGGAGAATTTATTCATGAGTTAATAACATTTTTGAGATAAATTAAAAAAAAGTAAGGATGATTATTTTTTTTGCAGACAGAAAATGATTTTTTATCCTGCGTCGTTAAATGGTTAAAATTTGAGTAATCTAACTATTTTATAAAATAGAAAAACAAAATTTTAGATTAGAAAATAGTAAGAATCAAACTTGTAAGTGTTAGTAATACAGAAAGTGTTGTGATCCCGAAGGTTTCGGCAGCACCATAGTTTGATGACCTGGATTTTGAATTATTTGGTTCGACATACACCACATCGTTCTGTTCCAAATAATAAGCAGGTGAATAAATTACATTTTTATCGTTCAGATTTAATGTAATGTATTCCTTTACACCATCGGCGTTCTCGCGTAAAATTTTGACATTATCTCTTCTTCCATAGATTGTCATATCACCAGCCAGTGCCAACCCGTCAAATATTGTCATACGGTCGTTTGTCGTTATAAATTTTCCGGGACTAGTAACTTCACCCAAGATATTTATAGTGTAATTCGTAATTCGTACTGTAACGATGGGTAATTCATTGCTAAAAGCAGATGCGAGTTTTTTCTGAATAGAGTTTTGAAGTTCTTTTGTTGTTAATCCGATTACATTTATTTTTCCAAAAACAGGGAAATCAATAGAACCATCATTGTCTACCAAATAAGTTTGAAGAGTAGGTTCTGACAAAATTGAACTTTGATCCGGTCTAATTACTTGTGGTACAATTAAATTATACATCCGTGATGCTTCTGGTACTGTGCTTACTACAGTAATTGAAAGTAAATCTTTTGGTTTGATGCGAGCATCATACAAACGGGGGGTTTTATTTACCGGGTTTATTTGATAGCTGGACTTATTTGCACCTTTTCCTTTAACATACTTGTTTTCAATTTGTTGAAAGTAAGCGATGTCTTTTGTCACTTTACAGGAGCTAAATAAAAGTATATTTAAAATTAAGAATGTTATGAAAATAACTCTTTTGTTGTACATGTTGAAAAATATTTTTGTCTTTTTTCGTTGAATTATTGTAATGATTAATTCTCTATTGATCTCTATAATGAATAAAAAAATTATATTAATATTCGGCTATTTACGGTTAAAACAAGGAATGTATCAAAAATGTTTTTAAGAGCGTGTAAAAGTTTAATTTTAGTGAAATAGGATTGATTTATACAATTTCAAGCAGCATAAGAATTGCAAATGATTATTATCTAAATTATCTCTGAATATCAAAGATAAGCCTGTAAACCAATGAGTTTTTTATTCTCTTGTTTTTTCCAAAACCAATTGTTGATCTTGTAACATGCGAAAGCACTTCCAGCTCCAAGTAAAGCACCTGCAAGCACATCGCTGGGATAATGAACGCCGAGGTTCATACGCGAATAACCAACGGAAGCTGCCCATAAGTAACTGGGTGCTATTACATACCATTTTGGGTATTTCAACGTAAGAGCAGTGGCAGTAGCAAATGCCAGCGATGTATGACCTGATGGAAAAGACAATGTCGGATCGGTTGGGTCTGTAGGATTTCGGTTTATGATACCATAATTTTCCATATAAGGGCGTGTCCGCTTAAAGCTGTGTTTAAGTCCGTAGGTCAAAACTCCGTCTACACCAACGCTAACGCCAATGTACAACGCACTTTTCAATAACTCATCGTCCTTTTCTAATAATGCAACAGCACCCATTATTACCGGTACACCCAACGATGTAATGATTGTAGTATTTGAAATTATTTTTGAAAATTGTACTGTTTCGGTCGTATTGTTGATGCTTCTTAAAATCTCAATATCAACATTTTGTGCCGAAGTATTTGTACTAAATACAGATAAAGTTATCGTAAGCAGAATAATTGTCGTAAATTTGCACATATTTTTTTTTCAAAGATAATAATTTGTTTAGTAATATCAGGAATAGATTTTTAGAAATAGATGTTTAAAATTGCCATTATCGGTCCGGAATCAACTGGGAAAACCGAATTAGCCCGAAATTTATCGGAGTATTTCAATGCCTCATGGATACCGGAATACGCAAGGGAGTATGTTGAGCATTTAAAAAGACCTTATACATTCGATGATGTTTGCAAAATAGCAAAAAAACAAATTGAACTGGAAAAAAAATATTCAGATACAGAGAGCGAAAAAAAAGGATTTCTTTTTTTTGATACCGAATTAATTATTACAAAAGTTTGGTTCGAATATAAATATCAGAAAGTACCTGATTTTTTGAATCAACAATTAGACACCCGTTTTTTTGATTTTTATTTGCTTTGTGCTCCAGATTTAGTTTGGGAGGCTGATACGGTAAGGGAACACGGAACTGACCGTGAATATTTCTTTAAATGGTATAAACGGGAAATTGAACAAACAGGTAAACCTTTCGTTATTATAAAAGGATTTGGTAATCAGCGAATTAAAAACGCTGTATTAAGTATAGAAAATTATTTTCAACAATAAAATAATGAATAATGATTTATTAACAACAATAAAAAAACTCTCTGAACCAGAGGGTTTCCAGGATGTTTGCCACGAAAACGGAAGCAATGACACCATGCCTTCCACCGATGTATTACATAAAATTGTTCAATTGGCACGCTCCATTTTGTTCCCGGGTTATTTTGGCGATGCTGCGGTTAATTCACAATCCATGATGTATCATATTGGTGTAAATATTGACAAGCTGCATTTTTTATTAACCCAGCAAATTAAAGCAGGCATCTGTTTTAACTGTGATGTGGAAGCTCAAAATATGGAAGAGGCTGAGCGAAAATCAAGAATTATTGCCACAAAATTTGTTACACAAATGCCCGAAATAAGAGAGAAACTTCATACCGATGTTATTGCGGCTTTTAATGGTGACCCTGCTGCAAAAAGTTTTGGGGAAGTAATTTTTTGTTACCCCAGTATACGTGCCATAACCAATTACCGTATTGCTAATGCTTTATTGCATTTGAATGTTCCTTTAATTCCCAGAATTATTACTGAAATGGCACATTCCGAAACCGGTATTGATATTCATCCAGGTGCAACTATTGGTTCTTATTTTACGATTGATCATGGCACAGGAGTAGTTATTGGTGAAACAGCAATAATTGGTAGTAATGTAAAAATGTATCAGGGTGTAACTTTGGGAGCAAAGAGTTTCCCATTGGACGAAAATGGAAATCCGATAAAAGGAATTCAACGTCACCCCCAAATTGGTAACAATGTGATTATTTATTCCAATTCTACTATTTTAGGAACTATAAAAGTAGGTGATGGAGCAGTAATTGGTGGTAACTTATGGATTGATACGGATGTACCTGAAGGTGCAAAACTTGCTCAGAGAAAACTAAAAACTCCCTAAATCTTCTATTGGGGGATTTCAAAAAATAATATTTATTCTGGTTACAACACAATACAAACAAAGTCTTTAAGTCCCCTTCTGGGAATACAAAAAGCGATTAAAAATATTTTTATGGAATTTGAAATGATTGCGAAAACCTTTAGGGGTTTAGAAGAAGTACTGGCCACCGAATTGGTAAATATCGGCGCTAACAATGTGCAACTTCAACGACGTGCAGTAAGTTTTACCGGTGATCAATCGCTAATGTACAAAGCGAATCTTTGCCTGCGAACAGCTTCAAGAGTGCTGAAACCTATTCTGACTTTCGACGCTTCAAATCCCGATGAGGTGTACGATGCGGTGAAGAAAATTACCTGGAGCGATTACATGACTGTAGAAAGTACTTTTGCGATCGATTCAACCATCTTCTCAGAAGAGTTTCGTCATTCAAAGTTTGTGGCTTATCGTGTAAAGGATGCAATAGCCGACTGGTTTACCGAAAAATTTGACAAGCGTCCATCTGTAAGATTAGACGGACCACAGATAATGATTAATATTCATATAGCCGAACGAAAATGTACATTGTCGTTAGATAGTTCAGGTGAATCGTTGCACAAGCGTGGTTATCGTGTTGCACAAACAGAAGCACCTATTAATGAAGCTCTGGCAGCCGGAATGTTATTGTTAGCAGACTGGAAGGGACAATCGAACTTTGTTGATCCAATGTGCGGTTCCGGAACCTTATTGATTGAAGCAGCTTTAATCGCATTAAATATCCCACCCGGAATTTACCGTTCTTCATTTGCTTTTGAAAAATGGGCCGATTTCGACGAAGAACTTTTTGATAATTTATACAATGATGATTCGTACGAACGACCGTTCAATTTTAAAATTTATGGTTCGGACAATTCGCCAAGAGCTATCAAAATTGCTGAACAAAACATAAAAAGTACTGGGCTAAGTAAATATATTGAATTGCAGGTGATGCCAGTTCAAAAACTGGAAGCCCCATCAGAAAACTGTATGGTCGTGACCAATCCTCCCTACGGTGAGCGTATTACTTCCGACGATATTTACGGACTTTATGCAGCTTTAGGTACTACGGTTAAACATAAATTTACCGGAAGCACAGTTTGGGTAATTAGTTCACACGAAGAATGTCTTGATAAAATTGGTCTAAAACCTTCAGAACGAATCAGATTATTAAACGGAGCGTTGGACTGCTGGTATTGCCGTTATGATATATTTGCAGGGAAACGAAATGATTTTGTGGCAAGAAAATTCGACAATCCTCAAAATTAAAAACCTGATTACAAACAGGTTGCAAATCACTAAATGTAAAATATAAATTTATATTTTCTAATCGTTTGTAAGTTCAAAAAAATAGCTTACTTTTGCACCGCAATTGCCCAGATGGCGGAATTGGTAGACGCGCTGGTCTCAAACACCAGTGGATTCATTTCCATGCCGGTTCGATCCCGGCTCTGGGTACAGAAAACCCTGATAATCTTACGATTATCAGGGTTTTATTGTTTTAGATCGTGTAAATTACAGGAATCTGTCCGACATTTGCTCGGAAGTTTCCTCGGAAATATCCAATTCACCTTCCTTTTTGCAACAATATCTGCTTTGATTCTCAGTATGATTTTCAGCTGATGTAAGTAGATATTCTGACAGATAAAAAAGACTTGTACTGTTTGCGATTTTGTACTTATAGTTGAATACTCACGGATAAATTATCCAGCTTTTATAGTGCTAACATTTGCAAGCATTGCTTTTCTTTTTAGTCACTTGGGCGTTCACAAGACTTTAATCTGCTCTTAATTGGGGGCGTAGAAAAGGAACTTAAACATAAGAATATTTAGAATTTCTGTCACAACAAGGCTTAAATATATTTTAATTATCGCCAGAAAGATTTACAGGAACTATAAACTCACGACCAACAGTATAAGGGATCAACTCTAAATACTATAATCGGCCAATAATCATTGCCGGATGTGTATCAAATTCCTCTGCATAGTTCGATATATCGTTGGCGTTGATAGATGACGGATGTTCGCATAGAAACTTTTGTTTTTGTTCTTTTGAGAAAGTATATTTTACGGCAAAATCATAGGCTCCCTGTTCTTTTAAAGCATCAGCAGCTCCGAAATCCATATTCTCGAGCGATATGTATTTTTTACCGTGCAAAATTATATGACCTAGTTCATGGAAAAAAGCAAACCAAAATCTGTCGTTTTGACCATATCGCGCAGTAAGCTGAATTAGTGGGGTATCATTAATCCAACGGGTTGAACCTCTTAATGGCACTTCTCGTAATTTTGATGTGAACAATAAAATAACTCCCGCCTCAAAACATATCATTTTCGCTTTTTACAAATTAAAGGAATAAATCTGACAAAAAATGGCTGATTCTGCAGCAATTTTCGGCAATGATAAAAAACAAATAGCAACACACTGATTTTTGTTCTATCCCCCTCTATTTCACTACAGAAAATAGTTGTCGATTTAGATACCCCACAAATTAAAACGCCAATGCTATTATTATCTAAATATATATTATTTTGTTCAGTTTTCATTATAAAAGAATATTTTCAGCATAGCAAAAACAATTGAATTCCCCCACTTATTAAGTCTGAGAGATACACAGAATACAGAGCGCACAACATATAACATAATTATTATAATACACAAGTACTATTACCTATATTAAGTATGTTTAACTTATATGATGTTTTACGAGGAAAAACATATTGTATCTTTGTGTCGTAATTAATTCAAAAAAAAGTAAAAGTTTATGTGACATAAGTATCAATTTATCCTTAATATTGGTTTCATTTTTTTAGATTATAAAAAAAATAACTAATAAAACCACCATTTATTTTGAGAATTTATATCCACATATGCTTTCATGTATTCAAGCTCCTTTGATCAATTAACCCATTTTGAATAAAATAAAATCGGAAAGATCAAAACCTTACAGAATTTCATTGATTGTTTTATGAACCTGTAATTTTAAACAATAAAGCTTCATTTTTCTTCAGGCAGGAAACAATTATTTGAACTTAAGAATTATTAGGAAAAATATTTTGTGATAAAGAATTAAAATTCTAAAGGCCAACAGAAAGATTGATAGTTCATGCTTTCGGCTCTGATTAGCGAGCTAAATTCAACAAAAATCTCACACTTTAATTTTTCAAATTGTATAATAATTTATGGTGTATCTAGCAATAAATTGTTATCATTGGTTTTTTACGCCTTATGTAAAACAAAAAATAGAGACTTAAAATATAAGCAAAAAGAAACGTAATTTTAACAAATTCTATTTATTAGACTAATAGGCAATCAAAATCCTGTTTGTCATAAAATTAGCTATTTGCAAATATGGGTTTCGAAAGTGAGAGTAATATTTTTCAATAGATACAACTACCATTGCATATAAACAAAAAAGTAGATGTCGTGAAAAAAGCAACCAACATAGTAGAACTTGAAACTCCTGCGAATAACGCAGGTGAAGCTTTGTTGAGGAAATCATCTAAATCTCAGGCTGAGAAAATTGATATCTTAAAACTTAATTCTGAAATGGAGGATCAATTGGCTCAATTGGAAATACAAAACAAAGAACTATTATTGCTAAAATCCATTGCAGAAGAAACTGCTAACAAATACATTCAACAATACGAGTTTGCACCATTAGGCTATTTTACACTTTCACGACAAGGTGTGATAAAAGATTTAAACCTCGCTGGAGCAAAAATCTTTGCTAAAGATCAGTCTGAAATGCTCAACAAGCAGTTTATTGATTTTATATCAGACGATAAAAAAAAACCTTCAGCAATTTCATCCAAAACGTTTTTGATTTACGCAGCAAACAAGAATGCAAAATCAACTTGCCAGCCAACAAGGAATCGTTTACATGTATAACCCTCACAGGAATTATCGACGAAAGTGGTGAGCAATGCTTAATGGCAGCTGTTGATTGTACAGAGCATAAAAAGCTAGTAGATTTTAACGAAGCACTCCTTTCTTCAATTCCTCACCCCGCTATGTATATCAGCATAAAAGACAGAACAATTATTGCTGCCAATCAAAAGGCCACAGACATTGGGGCAAGCATAGGTGGATATTGCTGGCGAGATATTGGAAAAAGCGCATACTTATCGCGAAAAGATCTTAAGATTGCTTCGAAATATCCCGATATTGTACCTTCAAAGTACAACATTAAATGTGAATTTTGCTTAGCTGACGAATGTTTTAGCGGATTTCAATTGCAATACAACTGCGAACACGACCTGTTCGGTAAGACATGGGAAGTCTTTTGGATAAAAGTAAGCAACGATATTTTCCTTCATTATTTCAAAGATATTACCGAGCGCAAACAAATTGAGAAAGCTACAGAAGAAAGTGAAATATATTTAAAGCAAACTCAGAGGATTGCCAAACTGGGAACATTTACTTTGGATTTAATTGAAAGGAAATGGGTAAGTTCCAAGTTGCTAGACAACATTTTAGGAATTGACAGCAAATTCAAAAAAAACTATAGTAATTTTAGAAAAATTATTCACCCGGATTGGGAGTTCGTTATCACAGATTATATCACACTTAAAATAATGGGGTTCAAGTCCAAATTAACTAGAGAGTTTAAAATAATAAGACAAAATGACAAATCGGAACGTTGGGTTCATGCCATGGCCGATGTAGAATATAATAATGACGGTGAAATAACAAAGATAATTGGTACCATTCGTGACATCACAAAACACAAAGAAGCGCAAGAGGCATTAAAAAGAAGCGAAGAAAAATATCGGACAGTAGCAGAATATACAAACGACTGGGAGTTTTGGATCGACCCAAATAATCATTTTGCTTATTGCTCTCCATCTTGCGAAAAAATAACGGGATACAAAGCATCAGATTTTATACAAAACCCTCAACTATTCACTAATATAGTGTTACCTGAGGATAAACACATTCTTCAACATTTACAAAGAATTGCAAAAACTAAGGATCCGCTGAATCATGAAATTCAGTTCCGAATAGTCAGAGCAGATGGAAAAATTTCTTGGATTAGTCATGTTTACCGATTTATATTCGATGATAGTAACCATTATTTAGGAATAAGGGGAAGCAATAGAGATATTACCATAAAAAAGCATACTGAACAGCTACTCAGGAAAAGTGAACATCAATACAAACTACTATCTGAAAATATTAACGACGGTGTATTCATTTGTAAAAATGGAAGCTTCGAGTATATCAACAGAGGAATGTGTCGTATTCTGGGATATGAATACTACGAACTAGAAGGAATCAAACTTGCCTCGCTTTTATATAAAAACCCTCCCCAAAAACTGAAGGAGTTTATAGACTCAAAATTCACTACAAATCAGATTTTAAACATCGAATTTGAATGTATAAAGAAAGACAGGTCAGTTATTCTTATCGAAATGTTTTTAAATTATGTAGCCGATGAAAGCAGTATTTATGGAGTCATGCGCAATATTACAGAAAAAAGAGAAATTCAGAAAAAAAACATATTAAAGGCTATTATCCATACTGAAGAAAAAGAAAAAGCAGTTTTTTCAAAAGAATTACACGATGGTTTAGGTCCTTTATTGTCGACTATCAAACTATACTTACAATGGACAAAACGGATAGAAGACATAAAAAAAAGAGATGAAGTTATCGACAAGTCTGAAGAAATACTTGAAGAAGCGATTGTAAGCGTAAAAGAAATATCTAACAGGCTGAGTCCTCATCTTCTCATAAATTATGGATTAAAGTCTGCTATACAAAACTTTGTAAACAAACTCGACTCTACCGGCTCCATTAGCATCGACTTTCAGAGCAATATGAATGAAAGAATCAAAACGGACATAGAAGTAGCCTTATATCGGGCTGTAATTGAGTGTATAAATAATACAATAAAATATGCCAAAGCAAATAATATAACTATTATTCTGAATAAAATAAATAACCATATACAATTACAATACATAGATGATGGTATCGGTTTTAATATTAAAAACGCTCTTTCTGTTAAAAAAGGACTAGGATTATACAATCTTCAAAACCGTATAAAAACCATAGGGGGCAAAATAGAACTAATAAGTGAACCTGGACATGGAGTTGATTATCGTATTGTTGTTAACTTGGAGTAATTTTTCATTTTTAAATAACTACAAAATGGAACAGACAACTATTAACAAACCGACTTTAATTATCGTAGATGATCACAAGATTTTTCTACAAGGCTTAGATGCAATCATTAACAATGAAGGGATTGCTACAGTAATAGGTCAGGCCACCAACGGTTTAGACTTTATCAAACTATTGAAAAACCAGAAACCCGATTTGGTTTTAATGGATATTGAAATGCCACTAATGAATGGCATGGAAGCAACCCGCAAAGCGTTGGAAATGGTACCCGACATAAAAATTATAGCCTTAACCATGTATGAGGATGAAGACTATTATTATAAAATGATTGATTTGGGTGTTAAAGGATTCATTCTAAAATCTACTGGCATACACGAACTTAAGAAAGCCATTCATGATGTCATGTTAGGCGAAAGTTTTTTTTCCAACGAGCTCCTTCGGAAAATCATTCGAAATTTAAGTCGTAAAAATTCAGAAAAGACACTTGATCAAGTAGTACTAACAAAAAGAGAAATTGAGGTATTGAAACAGATCTTTTTGGGCTTAACCACTCAAGAAATTGCAGACAAACTCAACATCAGCCCCAAAACAGTAAAAAGTCACAGATCGAATTTACTGGAAAAGACCACCTGCAAAAATGCCCCAAGTTTGATTCTTTATGCCCTAAAAAATAAAATTTTAGACATGTAATGGATCAATTTCCAAACTAAAAATGTTCGCGGGTATAGGCGTTTAGAGCGCACTCATAAATGCTTATTATTGTTGACTTTTAAGCAATTGTCAGCCAATTCTGATAGGATAAAACAAGAGTGTCACAATATTCGCCACGAAGTGCAATTTATCCTAGCCTAATGGCAATGCCTTAGGCTTGAAATAATTAAAATAGAAATGCGCCATGAAAGGGCAATATTGTTATATTGCCCTTTCATGGCGCATGTTCTGTATAATCTATCCCAAGACTAAAATTGGCTTACAGCCAAAAAATAGTAAATTATAGTGCACTTTAAACGCCTATACCAAAATGTGTATTTAAACCCTAATATTTCTATTTTTCACAACTGCAGCCATCTCCACTGACACTCAGTACATTATCACTTCACTATAGCTTAAGTTGTATATATATCTACACAATTACCCCTAGTAGATTTACTTCTTATAATCCCAAATATACTCCTTCTTACCCTTGCAAACAAAAAAATCATACCTTACTTTTACATCAGTCGAAATGAAAGTTTCAGATTGCATAAAGTTTCAGACTGATATGAGAAGTAATAATGTCCAATTTTATTTTTCAATCCTTTTCATTTCCTACTTATGTTCTAAACAATAGCTTTCTATCAAATAATTCGGGATTACAAAAAACTCAGATTTGGTATTATGCAGAATTTAAACTTGCTTAATATTCTGTGAAGACATGAATAAAACAAAGAAAAATTTGGACAAAAAGCCTAAAATAATCCTTGTCGATGATCACTTAATTTTTCGACAAGGATTAAAATCCTTGATTATTTACGAAAATATTGGGACAGTGGTGGGCGAAGCCTCAGATGGCAATGAATTCTTAGAACTATTACCAAAATTAAATCCCGACTTGGTTATCATGGATATTGACATGCCTAATATGAATGGAGTAGAGGCTACAAAAAGAGCTTTGGAGAAAAATCCTGATCTAAAAATTATTGTACTTTCAATATCTGGTGGTGAAGAGTATTATATTCAAATGATTGAGCTCGGTATAAAAGGATATATTATAAAATCGAGCGGTATAATCGAAGTTGAACATGCCATAAATGCTGTAATGGAAGGTAAAACTTATTTTTCTGAAAATATTCATTGAACTCCAAATGTAAAGAAATAAGCAGAAGTGGATAATAGGTAAGCACAATGGTATACCGGATAACAAAGCAACGAATATAATACTTTGGTTCTAAAACATAATTGTCGAAGATAAAATAGAGAGGAATGCACTTTTAAAACTTTTTCACAAGTAAAGCACAAGCTTATTATCTGTATTTAAAATAGGCTATTTTTATTTATTTCTAACTCTAGTAATTATGGGAAACTTAAAATTATTTATTTCGACACTCTCTTTTCTTTTTTTGCTGTCGGCCACTGCAACCTGCTACATATACAAAAAGGCAGTAAGTACAACGCAAAACATAGAAACTGAAGAGTTGTATACACAAACAAGCTTTCTTGGGACTATTGGCATTCCAAACGAAGGCAACCATTCGATAAGATCTTCACCTACAAGGTGCTCAACAATAATTGAAGCCGATTCGTTAAAATTTTCGGTTCAGATTGAAGGTAAAAACAACCAAGTCGTGGTTAATGGAAAAAAAATGGAAACAGACACCAGCTCAACTCAGAAGAAAAATGTAATTCGTGTGAGCGGTGAAGGAAATTCAATTGACATCAAACAAACGAACGGAAAATCTGAAGTGAAAGTGAAACAAAAAGGCAGCAATAACGAAGTAAAAATTATTCAAAGTAATTAAAAATTTCAAATCTAATTTCTCTATTTAATCAACATTTAAAACTTAAAACAATGAAAAAACTAAGTTTAATTTTAGGAATGGTGCTAGCCGTAAGTATGGTAATGGCACAAACGGTAAAAACAACGATTGGTCAATACGGTGTAAGGAATGAAGCAAATGTTACACAAGAAGCATGTTTAAGCGGATGTCCAACGATTATCATGGCAGTGCAAACAGGTTCTTGGAACGTGTTAAACACCAGTCAAACTGGTATGGATAACTACATTGAATTGAGACAAGGTGGAGTTCAGAACGAAGCCAATATGGAACAACTTACCTGTGACATAGCTTGGGAAGGTTCAGGTTCTACTGGAGGTAAAAATACCGCAGACATTTATCAAACTGGCACATACGGCGAAGCAAATCTTAGCCAAATGGAAAAAGTGGATGTTGTTGAACCTCCCGCTAACCCAGATTTGAGCACTAATGTTGCACGCGCAAGCCAAAGTGGAAATGACAATACTTATAACTTGGATCAAGGCCGTAGAACTTGGAAACCAACTAACTTCTCTACATTGGCACAAACGGGAAACAGAAATATGGCTGACATTGATCAGTTTGGTGCCACTAATTATAGTGATATTAAACAATATGGTATGTATAACGATGCTTTTTTAGATCAACATAACTATAATCCTACAAACGGATCTGTTCCATGGTGGTCTAAGAGTTATTCAACACAAGTAAATAAAGGGAACTTTCTTGATGTCTATCAACATGGTAACGCAAACTTACAATATGCAGAATCAACTCAAAATGGTAATGCAAATGAGACTGACATTAAACAAGTAAGTATGCAAACTCAACTTGTTGCAGCTGTACAATATGGAACTGACATCATTAACATTACTCAAATTGATCAGGAGTAGTTAGTTTGATTAAAGTTATTTTTCAATGACTACAATTAAAGATCAAAGTGTTATGACCAAATTCCTGCCACCATCTTAATTAAACAGGACAGGTTAAACCCTGAAATCTAAATGCGATGGTTAATCCCCCGGCTTGCGAAAGCCGGGGTAAATTAAAAAGCCGAGCTAAATAAAATAATTATGAAAACAACTATTCCATATATATTACTCTTGTTGACCTTTAGCTTATTCGCTAAAGCTCAAGAAATCATTAACAACGAAGCTGCCAACAACATTGAAGCAATTCGACAAATTAGCGTCTCGGATATGGATATATTCTTAAGTTTTCAGAGTTGGAACAATGTGGCTGCAAGCAAGACTATTTCTAAACAAATTGGTAATTATAACAAATTGACTATCAATCAGTATGACAGGGGCGAGATGAATATGGTTAACAAAGCTTTTACAACCCAGACCGGGAATTCAAATGAATTAACCTTAGGTCAGATAGGAAGTAATAATTTGTTGCTTGCTTACCAAATGGGATATCAAAATACTGCGGATAATACAAACAAGATGATTGAATACAGTTATAGCTCAATAAACTGCAGCAAAACTACTAATGTTAACCAAAGCTTTGGCGGAGGCAATAAGTTAGATATAGCACAAGAAGGAACCGACAATGTTGCTTTATCTTTTCAGCAAGGCACAGACAATACTTTTGTAGCTAAACAGACAGGCAGAAAAAACTATTTAATGGTTTTGCAAAGAGGGACAAGCAATTCGGTTAGCGGTTTTAATCAAGAAAACCAGACTGCTGATGCTTTGTTGGATGTGATTATTCAGGTAGGGGACAATCTGGAACTCAAAACCGATGAGTTTGCAAGATCAAAAACAAGAGGCAATAGTATAACTCAAACCGGGACCAATTTAAGTCTCGAATTGAGCAATGAAATATTAAACAACAAGGGTGGATTAGAGGTTTCTCAAAAAGGTAACGATATGAAAGTGATAGTCGATCAATCTTACTTTGCATTTCCATTGAAATAAAAAAAGGATCTCATCCCTATAAAAGAGTCAAGGATTTATTTCCTGATATCGATTTTTCGTAAAAAGTAATGTTCTAGATATATAAAAAAAAGGATATAGCAATAGCAGCATAATCATCAGAAAAAAAATCAACAGAAGATAGTTGGAATAAAAATTTAGTTGGCAGTAATTAAAAAAAAACTGATTTTTTTGAAAAGGCTGTTGCATAATCTGTAGATGAGGAGACAATAATTAATATAAATTATTATGCATTATGATACAAAACCGCAATACTTGCGAAGTTGTTTTAAATGAGTTTTGCTTCCATTATAATTGAAGATATTTTGGAGACAAATTGTTTGTCAGCCTGTTTATAGCCTGCAGGAGCTATAAAAGCAAGACTTAAAACATTCAAGCGGATATTCATATAAATATTTTAAGATATGGAACCGAAAACGAATAAAAAACCTACCATAATTATAGTAGATGATCACAAAATTTTTCTACAGGCTTTAGAAGCAATAATTAACAATCAAGGAATTGCCACAATAATTGGTCGAGCCTCCAATGGTTTGGACTTTATCAAACTGCTGGAAAACATGAAGCCCGATTTGGTTTTAATGGATATAGAAATGCCAATTATGGATGGGATAGAAGCAACAGGTAAAGCACTAGAAATAAGACCTAACATGAAAATTATTGTCTTGACCATGTATGAAAACGAATACTATTATTATAAAATGATTGACTTAGGTGTTAAAGGATTAATTTTAAAGTCTAATGGTATAAACGAACTTGAAAAAGCCATTCACGATGTCATGTTAGGTGAAAGTTATTTCTCCAATGAAATACTTCGGAATTTCTTTTTAAATTTAAACGTCAAAAACATCAACTGCACATTTGAAAAATCGATACTTACAAAAAGAGAAATTGAGGTTTTAAAACAGATTTTCTTGGGTTTAACCACACAAGAAATTGCTCAAAAACTTAGAGTTAGCCTTAGAACAGTTAAATGTCACAGGTCACATTTATTGGAAAAGACTGCTTGTAAAAACACACCAAGTTTGATACGATATGCCTTGAAAAATAAAATTATATACCTGTGATTTAGCTAAGACCAAGTTGAATAATTTTTTCTAGTTCCTTGTTTTTTTCCACATACATCAAACCGTTTTGATAACCAACCAACCAACCAACCAACCAACCAACCAACCAACCAACCAACCCATCTCGACTCAAAACACTCCAATCTTGTTTCTTTACTTCCTAAAAACTGAACTGTTCATATTCAGTTAAGCTTAGTCCTAATTGAATGTTTTTTTTTAATACCTTAGTTTTTTTATATTTTCACCAGCAGTCTATAATTCTCATAATCTGTCGATTAACCACACAACCCACTTTAAGTAGGATATTTATCTACTCTTTTAGTACTAGTAGATATACTTCTTTAGTTCTCATATATACTCCTTCCTACCCTTGTAAACGACTTCAGCACACCTTACTTTTACAGCAGTTAAAATAAAGATTTCAGAAAGCACGATGACATACAAAAAAAAACATAGCAATGAATATTATAGCGTGGTTTTTAAAATTTGTTTTTCGATAACTGATTTTGGTAGTATGTTGCTCTTAAACTATTTCAAACAAACACAGCCTATTTAACCAAATCGAAAACAAAGCATTATTATTTAATTCAAAATCCATAAGATATGGAAAATATAAGATTATTTATTTGGACTCTCACTTTTTTTCCCTTGTTGTTAGCCATTGCAGTATACTACATACACAAAAAGCCGGTAAGCATGAAGCAAGACATTCAAACTGAGGAGTTGTACACAGAAGCAATCTCTACCGAAGTTTTAGGAATTGAAAAAGCGGGAAACCATTCGATTAGATCCTCACCTATAGGGTGCACGCCAACAGCTGATGCCAATTCGTTCAAATTTACAGTTCAGATTTTAAAAAAAACTTGTCGTAGTTAACGGAAAAAAGTGAAATCGAATACCTGTTCAGCTCAGAAGGAAAATACAATTCGAGTGAAAGGTGAAGAAAATTCATTAGACATCCAACAAACCGACTAAAAATCTGAAATATATGTTAAGCGAAACGACTGAAGTAACAAAGTAGAAATTTTTCAAAACAATTAAAATTTCAAAACCTATTTTTTTTTATTTAATAACATTTAAAATTTAAAATCATGAAAAAACTAAATTTAATTTTGGCACTTGCCTTTATGGCAACAGGTTTATTCGCTCAGGATAATATAGCAAGAGTAACCGACAATGGTAATGAAAACATGTCATTAATTGATCAGACAAAAGACCTTCAAGGTTCACCAAACCGTGCTACGATAACTCAAGTTGGTGATAAAAACATTGCAAATGAAGCCCCTACTTACCTAAGTAAGATTTTAGGACTTGACTTGAGTAGTGCCATTGGTATCACACAAGAAGGAGCTAACAATGTCGGTGTTATCGAACAAACAAGAACAGCTACTAATAATGTTTTTCTAGATGGTCCAGTAGCAGGTATGTTCCAAGATGGTAAAAGAAATGATGCATTCATTTCACAATATGGTACATATAAAGTTACAACACAAGATGCATGGGTAAATCAAATTGGTAACGACAATGAAAGTGATCAAATTCAAAACACTTTTTGGGGTTCAAGTTTCGTTCTTCAATTAGGAGACAAGAACACTGCATTGACAAATCAAATTACAGGTAATGAATTTCATGCCGATATCAGACAAGTAGGTGATGAAAACACAGCCGAAATATTCCAAGTTGGAGATAACGGTAATACAGCTAAGAATTGGGCTTCTGCAGATCAAAGAGGTGATAAAAACACATCTTTTCAAAGTCAAGATGGAAGCCTAAATAAATCATTTGCTTATCAACAAGGTGAAGAAAACTTATCGAGACTTTATCAAACAGGCATAGGCAACGAGGTTATTAGTAGTCAATACGGATGCAATAACAGCTCAAAATTAATGCAATCAGATGGCTCAACAGCTGATATTTATCAAAGAGGTGACGATAACACTTTGAAAGGCATTATGGGCTTTGATGACGAATATGCTTTGTCCGACAATAGTAGTTTATTGCTAAGACAATGGGGAGACGACAACGTTCTTGAATTGTATCAAGAAAATAGTAGTGCTTATGTTAGACAAAATGGTAGTATGAATGAATCTCTTGTATTACAACACTAATAATTGAAAATCACAAGAAATTTCTGTCACCATCTTAATTAAATACATCAGGTTAATCCTTGAAATCTAAATGCGATGGTTAATCCCCTGGCTTGCGAAAGCCAGGGTAAATTAAAAAATCATGAAAACAACTGCTCCTTACATATTACTCATGTTAACGTTTAGTTTGTTTACTAGCGCTCAAAAAATGATTAACGACCTTGATGCTAATAACATTGAAGCAATTCAACAATTAAGCACTTCGGGCTTGGAAAATATTTTAAATTTCCAAAATTTAAATAATACGACTTCCAACTATGTAATGTCGCAACAAATTGGTAATTCAAACACTATCAATGTCAACCAACAAAACACCGGAAACTTGAATTCAAGTAATAAATCTTTTAGTTTTCAAGTTGGTAACTCTAACGAGTTATCACTCGGTCAGATAGGTAGCAACAACATATTGCTTGGTTATCAAATGGGACAGACAAGTGCCAGTCGGATTCAAGCTAATGGATTTCAATGCAGTATCGAAACCTCAGCACAAGAGGGCGAACGCAACAGGATAAACATAACACAAGAGGGTATTAACAACGGAGTAATGTCAGTTCAACAAGGAGTTGAGAATGAACTAGAGGTTCAACAAATTGGAATGAATAATTATTTGATGACATTGCAAAGAGGAACAAAAAATTCGATTGCCGGGTTTAAACAGGAAAACCAGAATACAGGTGTTTTAGTTGATAAAATTATTCAGGTAGGAGATAATTTAGAATTCAAAACAAACGAATTTGCTAAATCAAAAACACAAGGCAACAACATAACTCAAGCCGGAACCAATCTAAGTCTCGAATTGAATAATGGAATGTTAAACAACAAGGGGGGATTAGAAGTTTCACAAAAAGGTAACGATATGAAAGTCCTTATCGACCAATCTTATTTTGCATTTCCATTGAAATAATATTGATTCTCATCTCCGTATAGGAGGTGAAGATCTTATTAATTCAAAATAATAGCATTTACATCCTGTTTTTTTACCCTTTTCATTCCATAAACAAATACAATGAATAGAACTATTCAAATAAATTCATAGAATCGGTCTTTTTTTTAATCTTATTTCAAAACGACAATACTTGATAATGCATTTTAATTGTTTTACAGGTTTCTATTTTTATTTATTCACCTAATATAAATCAATCAGCATGAAATTATTTGTCTCCATCATAATTCTTATAAGCATTTCGAGCTTTACACATTCTCAAAATCACTCAATAAAAACCAAATCTATTGAGAAAGATACTAAGGTGTACGAAATTGAAAAAGTAATTCAAGAAGTTGAAACCATAGAGGATATTAAATTAAACTTTCCCCTTGACGGAAAAACCTTTCAATCGATTGGTGTTGTTCTTGGTTCCGGCATTCATTTTCCACTCAACGAAAGCACTTTGAACGACGAAAGCAAGGACAAGCTCGAAAAACTGGCTCAAATACTAAAGAAAAATTCATCTATAAGAATTTCGATTTTGGGACATACCGATAATACTGGATCTTTAGAATTCAATCAAGTTTTATCTGAACGTAGAGCTCAAGTAGTAGCCGATTTTTTAGTTTTCAATAAGGTAGGACCTGAGCAAATCGTCGAAGTGGCGGGTAAGAACTTCTCCGAACCCCTAGCGAGTAATGACACCGAAGAAGGCAGAGCAATAAACAGACATGCAGCAGTCTATATTATGCTTTCCGATGAAGATAAAAAAAGACTTCATATTTACGGAGAAGATAAATATACATTAGCTACTGATTCAACCCCAGAATCACTTAAAAAAATATATGATAACATTTTGAATAAAGTGGATAAACAATCTATTGACTATGAAATTGAGATTGATGGTTTGCTAGTTGACGATACGAAAACAAAAACAGGAAAAGACTTTTACGATATGTTTTATAGCGGTTGGGAATCGCCTCAAAATGCAAGGAATTACACCATTATCATTTCAGAAAAGCCGTTTCGACTTACTACAACGCTCATTCTAATTTATATTAACGACAATGAAGTTTATCAATCCATTTTGCAACCCCGTCTTGATCTTTTAGAAGACATGTCGGCTGATGCCATTCATACAACTTATGATTATTTATATAATTATGATGCCATTATGAAACTAATCAATGGTGAAGATATGACCGGCACTGGAATTTATTAAAAACAACAGAAATAGTCACAAGACTTTATATCAAAATACAATACAACAATAACTTTCATAACTCAAATAATTTTCAAACAATAATCTTTAAAAACTAATACAATGAAAAAACATTTAATCACTTTCATTTGGGTTTTATTTTTCATGGTAGGAAAATCATACGCACAAGACTTTGTGTATCAGCCCAAGAACCCTGCATTTGGCGGGAGTCCCTATAACTACAGTTGGCTTTTGAGTTCTGCACAGGCTCAAAACGACACCGAAGACGTATCAACTACTTCTGACACTTACAGCAATTACTATTCAGACCCTTTGGAAAGCTTCTCCGAGAGTTTAAATCAACAAATTCTAAGTCAGTTGTCGAAACAAATAGTATCCGAACAGTTTGGCGAAGATGCCTTAAATGCTGGAACTTATGTTTTGGGTGATTATCAAATAGTAATTGGCAATCTATCCAGTGGCATGAATATAACAATTACTGACAGCGGAACTGGAAGTACAACAACTGTTTCAATTCCTTATTTCTAAGTAAAAACTCACCTAATAAAACATAAAATGATGAAAACAAACATAGTATTTAGAATAATGTATGTGGTGATTATTATGGTTCTGGTGGCAGCTTGCGGACCACAGATCTATCAACCCTTACAAACTAGAAGGGTCATACTAGTGCCCGAAAACACAGCTAAACGGAACCTTATAAATCTATCTGCCCCACAAGGAAAGGCTGTAACAGCTGTTTATAAGTTTTGTGACCAGACTAGACAGTACAAAGCTTCAGAAACCGGCGCTAGCTGGTCAACTGCTCTTCCTCAGGAAACTACAACCATTTTGGTTCCTACACTAGAAGAATCAGGCTGGTTCACACCCATTGAGCGTGAAAACTTGGCAACCTTGCTGAATGAGCATAAAGTCATTCGAAGCAGTCGTACACAATATGAAGGTACGGATTCAAACAATAGAAACTCATTGCCTTCATTACACTTTGCAGGTGTTATTGTCGAAGACGGTATCATTCTCTACAATACTGATATTCTAATAAAGGGTGCTGGTGTACAATACTTTGGTGCTACCCCATCTGGAGTGTCAGACGGAATAATTAGGTATGTAAATCCTAAGCATTCTATTGAAACCGAGACGAGATATATATACAACCAGCCTACAGAGAAATCTGCGACAGAATCCATTGAAAAAGCAGTCGAAAGTTTAATCAATAAAAGGGTGAAAACAAAATCATTGGAATTAAATGACCAAAATCCTACTTCACATCCTTACGATGGACACTACTCTGACTCTTTAATAAATTCTCCCGAGAGTGTAAACCAACAAATTTTAAGTCAATTAACGCGGCAAATAGTAGCCAAACAGTTTGGTAAAGAAGCCTTAAGTGCTGGAACTTATGTGATGGGCGATTATCAAGTGGTAATTGGCAATCAACCTAAAGGTATGGAGATGAGTATAACAATTACTGACATTAAAAATGAAAGTACAGCGACCGTTTCAATTCCTTATTTCTAAGTAAAAACTCACAAAATAAAACATATTATGATGAAAACAAACATAGCATTTAGAATAATATATGTGGTGATTATTATGGTTCTGGTGGCAGCTTGCGAACCACATATCTATCAACCCTTACAAACTAGAAGAGTCATACTAGTACCCGAAAACACAGCTATTTATAAGTTTCGTGACCAGGCAAGACAGTACAAAGCTTCAGAAACCGGCGCTAGCTGGATAACTACTCTTCCTCAGGAGACTACAACCATTTTGGTTCCAGCAATAGAAGAATCAGACTGGTTTGTACCCACTGAATATAAAATCATTCGTGGGACACAATACAAAAGTACGGATTCAAACAATGAAAACACATTGCCTTCATTACGCTTTGCAGGTGTTATTGTCGAAGACGGCATCATCCTCTACGATACTGATATTCTAACAAAAGGTGCTGGCGTACGATACTTTGGCACTACCCCCTCTGTATTGTCAGACGAAGTATTTAAGTATGTAAATCCTAAACATTTTATTGAAACGGGATATACATACAACCAGCCTACAGAAAAATCGGCGACAGAATCCATTGAAAAAGCAGTAGGGAGTTTAATTGATAAAGGAGTAAAGAAAAATTCATGGGGATTAAATGACCAAAATTCTATTTCACAGTCTTACAATGGACACCATTCAGACCCTTTAACAAATTCTTCCAAGAGTTTAAACCAACAAATTCTAAGTCAATTAACGCGGCAAATAGTAGCCAAGCAGTTTAGTAAAGATGCTTTAAATGTTGGAACTTATGTGATGGGCGATTATCAAGTGGTAATTAGCAATCAACCCCAGAATATGGGTACGAGTATAACAATTACTGACCGTAGAAATGAAAGTACAGCAACCGTTTCAATCCCTGACTTCTAAGAAAAAACTTAATAAATAAAAAATATTATGATAAAAAGAAACATAGCATTTAGAATAATGTATGTGGTGACTATTATGATTCTGGTGGCAGCTTGCGGATCATATATGCGTCAACCCTTACAAACTCGGAGGGCCGTACTCGGACCCGAAAGTCCAACCAAACGAAACCTTTTGAACCTACCTGCTCCTCAAGAAAAAATTGTGACAGCGGTTTATAAGTTTCGTGACCAAACAGGACAATATAAAGCTTCAGAAACCGGCGCAAGTTGGTCCACTGCCGTTACTCAAGGAGCTACTACTGTTTTGATTCGTGCCTTAGAAGAATCGGGATGGTTTATACCCATTGAGCGTGAAAACTTGGCCAACTTGCTAAATGAGCGTAAAGTCATTCGAACCAGCCGTGCACAATACGAAGGTACTGACCCCAACAATGAAAACTTATTACCTCCTTTACTTTTTGCTGGTGTGATTCTCGAAGGTGGTATCATCTCCTACGAAACGAATATTTTAACAGGAGGTAGTGGTATACGATACTTTGGAGCCGACATCTCTGGTCAGTTTCGCGAAGATCGAGTAAGTATTTATATACGTGCAGTCTCCACCGCTAATGGCAAAGTATTAAAAACAGTTTACACAACCAAAACAATACTTTCTCAAGAAGTATCCATAGGGGTATTTAGATATGTAAAACCGAAACGTTTGCTTGAAGCCGAAACAGGATTTACTTACAACGAACCTACTGATATATGTGTAACTGAGGCCATTGAAAAAGCAGTTGAAAGTTTAATTATTGAAGGCGTAAAAGACAATCTATGGAAATTAAAAGATCAACAGGATACAACTTCATTAGCTTTTACAAATTACGAAGAAGAAAAGAGAATAATGGATGAAGCTGATATATTTGGATTAAGACAATATAAAGACAATAGAGGGAAACTCAGCTTGGGCGTAAATTTAGGTTCAAATTATTATTCTGGCGATTTGCTTGGTGCTAAAGTAACACCCAATTTCAGCTTTCAACTAGGCATTTCGCTTAGCGACTATTTTAGACTTGAAACAGATTTTGGATACAGTGATCTTTATATACCAACTCTATCAAATAACAATTCATATATTGGAAATATGGCTTTGAAATATGTGATTGTGCCTTACCATAAACTCAGTCCATTTGTAAGTGCTGGAGCTGGATTTGATTATTACAAATTAGGATTATCAAACCATAATTATTACTCAAAACTGAACGGAAATGTTGGGGTAGAATATCTTTTCAAAAGGAATATTGGTTTATCGTTATCAGGAGGAGCTAATTATTATTTAAATGACCAAATAGATGGCGAAATTATTGGAAACTATAATGATTTTAGCTGGGGATTAAACCTCGGATTGAAAGTGTATTTAATTAAGTCCAAACAAAAAAAATAAAATATTATGAAAAACTATAAATATATCATTACAGTAATTCTTCTGTTCTTAATAGCTTCGTGCGAAACAGAAAAAATAGAGATAGTAAAATACGGTAGTATAAGTGGCAAAGTTGTAGACAGTGAAACTTACAGCCCGATTGTGGGTGCAATGATAACAACTACACCTCCAAGCAGCTCCATTTTGTCGGACAGTGAAGGCTATTTCACTCTCCCCAAAATAGAAGAAGGCGAAGTGGCTGTAATCGTAAAAATGAATAAATACCTAACCAATACATTTGATGTTTCTGTTACTGAAAAAGAAACGACAGCCTTGGAGTTATTACTATTCAAAGAAGATGAAAGTGTTGGGAACATCTCTATCTACGACCCTGTACCAGGCAATGGTGCAGTCGATCAGCTATACGCCATCACCATGAAATGGGGAATAGATGGGAAAAAATCAGGCATAACACTTACTTACAATGTGTTTATATTCGAATCTAACTCAACAGTTCAAAAATTGTTAGGTGAAAATGTCGCACTACAAGAAGTAACTACCAGCGATTTAAAACCATCTACTACTTATTTCTGGTACGTAGTGGCAAAATATAATGAAACCAAAGTAGCTACAAGTCCAACTTGGTCATTTAAAACCAAAGCTGATTAATTATAGCTAAAAACAGCTGTTTGTTTTCGAAGATGGACTACTGCAAACACATATAGCGAATGTAATAGTTGATGGTAGAATGACATGGAGTACTACATATTGTTTGATATTATTCATCTTAAACAAATTGTACTATGAAAAAAATAATGATCTTTATAACTTGTATATTTGTAAGCCTAATGGCTACAGCACAAGTTTCTAAAACCAGCCATCAAGTGATGGCTGGTACACTCTTCAGCTCGCTTACAACTAACGAGTTAGCGACAGTGACTAACCTCACCCTAACAGGAAGTATTGATGCACGAGATGTAAAAACTATGCGTGATGACATGCCAATGCTAACTGTGCTTGACATTAGGAACGTGAATATTCAAGCATATACCGGCAACGGCACTGCCGGAGTTCTTACTTATCCAGCCAATGAAATGCCACAATACTCATTTTGTAACAGTTCAACTTTTGCAGGCAAAACAACTCTTAAAACTATTACTCTCGCTAGTAACTTAATATCGATAGGAAAAGGAGCGTTTAGGGCTTGTTGTGGCTTGATTGGAAATTTAAATCTCCCCGAGTCTCTGACGACCATAGGAGAAGATGCTTTTTATAGTTGTTATGGTTTCACAGGTACTTTAATCTTTCCTGAAACATTAACATCACTAGGAAAGAGAGCGTTTTATAATTGTTATGGTTTTACAGGAAATTTAGATATTCCAAATTTTGTGACTAGCATAGAAGATGATACATTTTATGATTGTATAGGTTTCTCAGGCAATTTAAATCTCCCTGACAACTTGATCAATATAGGAAATAATGCTTTTTATGATTGCCATAAATTCACAGGTTCTTTAATCATTCCCCAAATCGTGGCCACTATTGGAAATGCAGCATTTTATAATTGTTATAGTTTCACAGGGAGCTTAAACCTCCCCAACGCCTTGACTTCAATTGGACTATATGCTTTTACTTCTTGTACCGGATTTACAGGCTCGTTAAACCTCCCCAATTCAATCAAAACAATTAAACTAGGAGCTTTCGAAAATTGTTCTGGCTTTACAGGTCCTTTAACTCTTCCTAATTCTTTGATTACAATTGGGCCTTTGGCTTTTTTGAACTGTAGTAGTTTAACAGGGCCTTTAACTCTATCCAACTCCTTAACTAAAATTGAAGACAGGACTTTTGAAGGCTGTACACAGTTAAATGGCAAGGTAATAATACCTTCTTCGATTACTTCAATTGGCACTGCTGCATTTAGTAATTGTGCCAACATAACAGCTCTGAGCTTTGGTGAAAATATAACCAGCATAGGCAATTTTGCCTTTAACGGTTGTAGCAATCTATCTAATATATCATTGGCTAGCAATACGCCTCCTACAGTTTTCCCCAATACTTTTACGAATATAGCACCAAACTGTAATCTAGAAATACCTTTAAGTGGCATTTCAGACTATCAAGGAACTGCGTTTTGGAATTCATTTAGTATCCTCAACACAGAACTAAGCTATAGCGCAAACGCTTCCGCCATAACTGATTGCCCTACTTGCAATTTATTTGTTAGTAGCAATAGCAAGCTGACTATAGATGTCAACAAAGCATATAATTCTATCACCTTGGCACCTGGAGCTAAACTTACGCTGAATAATAACTGTACACTAGCGGGAACACTTATACTTCAAAACAATACAACTTACTCATCGTCCTTTGTGGATGAAAACACAAGTGCAACTAGTATAGTAGCCAATGTAGAATTAAATCTGCCTAAAACTGCAGACCGGTTGTGGTGGTATTTGGCTAGTCCTGTAAGCGGAGCCGATTGGAAAGTGCTTGGTGAGAACAATAAAGTAGGCGAATATATTGAAACCAACCGAAATTACAGCAATCCTTTTAATACCGACAAAGGACTCACAGCCGGAAAAGGCTATGTGGTAAAAATGGCAAATGCTGCAGCGGCTGCAAACTATGTTTTTGCCAATAAAATTCTGAACACAGGTAACATTAACATAACACTCACCCGCACAATAACCCAAACAGCTAACAATAGCAAACGCGGGTTTAACTTAGTGGGCAATCCTTACCCTGCGTACTTAGACTTTAACACAGCCTACCTATCCTCAGCTACCAACAATTTACGACCTACTATTTGGTATCGAACAGGCACAGGCACAACCATGTCTTTCCATACTTACAATGCGATCTCGGGAATTGGATCGCCAGCTACGGCAACCCGATATATTCCACCTATGCAGGCTTTTTGGGTGAAAGTGGATAAAGACCCTACAGAAGGAACAGTAAGCTACGGAACGTTGAGCTTGACTAACGCCATGCGCTTACACAACGAAACCGAAACGAACAATCCACTGAAAGCACCTGCTGCTAACAATCGCCAATTAATACGTTTGACAGTGAGCAATGGTTCCTCGACTGACGAAACAGTGATACTCTCGCACCCATCTGCATCCGACAGTTTCGACCTCTACGACTCTGATAAAATGAGTAACAACGATGTGAATCAACCTGAAATTTTTAGCTTGGTCGATAGCAAGGAATTAGTGATTAATAGCGTAAGTGAATTTAGCGATGGCAAACAATTTGCGTTGGGATTCCGCCCGGGTTTGGCTGGGAACTACAGCATTTCACTCGCCGAATATAGCAATATGGACGATATAAAACTTGTTCTAAGCGACCATATCAAAAACTATGATTGGATATTGACACCCGAAGATGATTACCATTTTACTTCGGATGCGCTAAGTACCCAAACTCGCTTTACACTATTGCTTCGTGTCAAAGGCACCGTCACTGACTTCGAGGAGTTAAAGAGTAAATTGAAAATTTATACTGTGCAAGATAAAATCTGGATACAAAGTGTAGATTTAGAAGGCATCACCATATCAGTATACAATACATTGGGTCAGTCTATATTCCATGCCAAAGCGCAAAGCAACACACTCTGCATCGACCACATATTTACACCTGGAGTATATATAGTGAAAGTAAATGACCAACTGCGCAAGATAAATATGAGATAAGGCTAAAGGAAAAGCCCCTTCCCCCCCCCAAGTGAGGAATTAAAGACTCTTAGTATATTATAAAAAAAACAAATAAAAGCGCTAGCATGAAAACATATAAAAACAAAAAAAACTATATTTCACCTGAAATTTATATCATCGAGCTTGACAAAAAAATTTCATTGGCTATGGAATCGGAAAGTAGTTATCCTGATGGAGATCCTGACAGCCCACTTTGGAGTCAAAATCAAAACAGCCTATCATCCGATCCATTTAAAAATCAATGGACTTAAAAACAATATCAACATTAACACTATTTTGGGAACTACAGAAACTCGGTATACAATCCTTAAAGTGTAAAAAAAAACACCACCTCATTGAAAACGAAAAAACGGGGTTTCAAGTTACTAAGTTTGTAAAGTATGAAAGTTTGTAAAGTTGTAGAGTTGTAGAGTTTGTAAAATGGATGTTTGTTTTGTAGAAGAAGAGGGCGTACCGATTGAATTAAGTATTTACCATTAAACATTGTACCATTTTCAATTTAACAAAAAGAAGATAAACAGCATATTACGGGTTTATTAATGAGACATTATATTATTCTCATTACTTCTACTTTGACAGATTAGGGTTTTGCCTCAGATATGCATTATTAATATCTTTTTGCCTCCTAATGTGTCGGTTAATAATTTTTTCATACATTTGATCAACAGTCATTTGTTTGTACAGTTGA
>JAQUWU010000112.1 GCA_028692715.1 Paludibacter sp.
GTTAGCGCACCCTTTTCAGATTGCGCACCAAAAGGCAAAAAAGGATACTCAAACTGATTATTTCACTTATTGACCTTAACTGATATTCTGTGCTACGATATTTGTTGAGGTGCTTATGGTTGGCTGTAAAAGGAACAATTTATTTCTTGCTTTTCTGTGCACTTTTTTATTTCATTCGGTCGGGTTATTTGCTTGCTCGTTAGCCGCCCATGAATGGAAACTTGTTTTTCATACTAAATTGCAAACCGGCGGCCCGCTTTTCCCTTTTTCTGAAGCCGACTTACTTTTAAAAGGTGAATACAACCCTGTAAAGGTCATACTTTGGGTTACCCCCGGCATAGGCAACACCACAACTTGTTTAGCCGCACTTTTCACCCCCTTTTATCAAAGCATATTGGCCTCTCTAAAATTAGACTCCCATATTGCGACCGGACTGCCAAATACATTGTCACCTAACCGGCACAAAAACTTTCCCTGGATTACTTCCCTTTTATGGTTACCGATATCAAATGGGGCCCAAATCAGCGATTTGCAAAAGTATTTAAGCTCAACAGATTATATAGTCGTGGGTTCAGACAATTATACTTTCAGAATTGCACTATTTACAGACACTAATTCAAACAATATGTGTTACCAGCTAGTTATAATGCAGGAAGGGCGAATCAGGGCAGTACAACCTTCGCCGGCTAAGCCTTCAGCAAATGAAACTAGTGCCATAGCTTATGCCTCTTTAATCTTTTATGGAAATCCACTCAATTTCGATATTTTATCGTTTTCTCTTCACCCTATCGCCGGTGCCAGGTCTTTTTTCATTCAAAACGAAGAATTGGTAACTAAACTAATCGCAGAACATAAGCTTTTTGCACGCATTTCTACCGAGCAAGACCCTAACTCATACAACATACCGGAGCTACCACAATGATAGCAAATATTAAATGTAAAGTTTTTCATAATTTATTGATATTGATTTTACTTACAACTCTAACAACACCCAGTCTTTTTGCTGTGGATTTTATGCAAATTGATTATATCAACTTACTTACAAACCACCCTATCTACAAAGATTACGACCCTAAAACAGGAAGATTTAAAAATACTAAAAGTGAAATTTTACCAATAGAACGGCTTTATGAACAAGAAAAAGCAATCGTAGATAAAATAGCCGAGTTAGAAAATGAAAAGGCTAAAATGGTTAAAGATTCTTTAATTCTTTCAATAGATAAAGCACAAAATAATTCCTGGGAAATAATAGCAGGAATTGACACCGAAATTTCTCTATTATACAAACAATTAAACGAATTGAATGACTTATTAGATAACGGAGGCATTCCTTACGAAAGCGAAGTAGTTAAGGTTATTTCGCAAATTACTGATGAAATTAAAAATGAATATTCAAAAAATGTATCATTAAACACAGTTATTCTAAACAAATTACCATTTTACCGAAAAGGCTCTTCAGCACCTAATCTAGATAATTACACAAGTGGATATTTCAATTTTTTAGAACAGAATAATTTGCAATCATTAAACAATTATATTAATCACAATTCAACAATCGGTCTTTTGTTTGAAAGCACTGCAGAAGCTATAATTTACTCGAAAGGCGAATATGAAAAAGAATAAAAAAGTATTATGTATATTGCTTATATGTTGCGGAATACTAAGCCTGTTCCAAGGTCAAGCTAAGGGCTCAGATGCAAAAATTGCAAAAGTGAATATGGCTTTGCTTACTGCTTTACACCCCAAAATGGCTTTATTTGATTTTCAGAGAATGGGATTTTTAAAAATTAGTTTTGGTTTGAATAAACCCCAAGTTGAAGAACAAAAAATCATCTTAAAAACAGATGAAAAAACATTAAGAAAAGCACAAGAAGAATTAAAAGCAATAGAAGAAACAATAGCAAATCAAGAAGCGCTATTGCGCGACCTTTATGAACAAGAAGGCACCATTTTTGTTCCCGACATGTCTGATCAAGGAAAAATACTTCAGGAAAAACTTTCAATTGAATTAAAAAACCTTATAATTAAAAGACAAGAATGTGAATATGCTGTAAAGTATCCGGAGTTTACTCCACCCGCAGAAACGCGCAAAATACTTGAACTCATCGAAAAAGAGACAATAGAAGCCGTTGAAAACGTCGCAAAATCCAATAATTTTGATGTTGTTCTGAACACTTCAACACCGGTACCATATGGTTATCCTGTATCTTACAGGCCAGAGGTCCAATACAGCACAGGTCCCGTAGGCATGGATCAAATCAATTATTATACTATCCTTTCAGTGAAACCAAATGATCGCGATGAAGAAGCTCAAGCAAATGAAATGATGAACGAATGGCTTTCTGTTTTATTCAGACCTGCACCGCAAGAAATGATCCCGGTGAAACCTTGGCCATTAGTAATGCAAGGCGGAACAGATATTTTGCCTGATGCATTACATTCTTTATATATAAAATATAACATCGACAATGAAACGTTTAGCACAGTTAAAAACGTATTATATTCAACAGGAGCGCTGAATTAGCATATGAAAAGAGCCTTAACCATTATTTTATTCACATTATTAGCGTCGCAACTTTTTGCTCAACGTCGAGGCACTGAACTAATTGGCGTTGTCGACTTTAACGCACTTGTCTTAATGCACCCTGCAATGGTTGATTATATACCATCCGAAAAAGCCTTTAAAGTCGCGCTAAATCAGTTTCAAGCAGCACAGCAAACACAAAAGAAAGCCGAAATACAATCTCAAATTTCAGCCCTTAAGTCTCAAAATAATGCTGTTCAGGCTCGATTAATTGACCTTAGACGCCAATACGAAAGAGACATTGAAAAATTATTGTCTGATTACACTAAGAAAATTACAAATGTAGTTGCAACAGAAACAATTGCTTACGAGACACAAAACTACAATTTAAAAACAGAATTGCGTGAAAAAAAATATCAATCTGAAGCGGAAAAACTTAGTCAACAACTTGCCGGTGGAATCGAATCTGCAACTAAACTCGAAAAGTTCATTTCTAACGAAGGATATACCTCTTACGATGAAACTATTAAAAGATTTGCTCTTATCATAAACGAAGTTAAGCAAGCCTCTATCTATGTTGCTGAAAAACATGGAATGAGTGTCGTTATGAATTCATCTTCAGACAGAATCGCAAAAAACTTGTTAAAACAACAAGAATCAAACCTGAACCAAGAATTTTCATATAAAAATGTTCTTTTTTCACAATATGTACAGCCACATGAGAATCATCCAAGTTTTAAAAATTCTGTATCAGACTACTATGCAAACATTGTAGACAATGCAAAAATTTGGCTACAGTATGAAAACGACATTTTGAATAATTTTTATTCACTTCTTCCCCAGGGCAGCATTATCACAGGGGGTTCAAATATCACTTCAGAAGTCTTGGCTGTAATATTTAAACAGCACAAGATCAACGAAAACATTTCAAAAGCTATTACAGACATGTTTTTGAATTACTAATTACCGGCGGGAGGTAAAGGCATGAATTATTTTTTTAAAAAGCTTTGTATTTTAAGCTTAACATCCCTTATACTTTGTTGTATAGTAACA
>JAQUWU010000024.1 GCA_028692715.1 Paludibacter sp.
AGGGAATTGAAGGAAGATATTAAAGCTCAAATCATACTCGGCAACACCTACCATTTGTACCTTCGTCCCGGGATTGACACTTTAGAAAGAGCTGGTGGATTGCACAAATTCAATGGTTGGGATGGACCCATTTTAACAGACAGCGGTGGATTTCAGGTATTTTCATTATCGGAAAACCGAAAATTGAAGGAAGAGGGAGCCACATTTCGCTCACATATCGACGGCAGTAAACATTTATTTACGCCCGAAAATGTAGTAGATATCCAGCGCGCTATTGGTGCAGACATTATTATGGCATTCGATGAATGCACTCCGGGAACAGCTGATTATCAATACGCTAAAAAATCGATGGAACTTACACATCGTTGGCTGGAACGAGGATTGAAACATTTCGATGAAACAACACCAAAATACGGTTATTCTCAAACCTTTTTCCCGATTGTTCAGGGTTGTGTTTATCCCGATTTACGTCGACAATCGGCAGAATTTATAGCTTCTCAAAACCGTGATGGGAATGCCATTGGCGGCTTAGCAGTTGGTGAGCCTACCGAAAAAATGTACGAAATGATTGAGGTTGTAAACGAAATTCTACCCAAAGATAAACCACGTTATTTGATGGGCGTTGGAAATCCTCTAAATATTTTGGAAGGAATTGAGCGTGGCGTTGACATGTTCGACTGTGTAATGCCTACCCGAAACGGTAGAAATGGAATGCTTTTCACTTCGCAAGGAATAATGAACATGAAAAATGAAAAATGGAAGAATGATTTTTCACCCATTGATGAATTTGGAACTTCATTTGTTGACAGTGCTTATTCAAAAGCATATCTTCGACACCTGTTTATTAGCAAAGAATATTTAGCTTTGCAAATTGCTTCCATACACAATCTTGCATTTTACCTTTGGCTGGTTGGCGAAGCTCGAAAACACATACAAGCAGGTGATTTTAGCAACTGGAAAAAAGGAATGATAGAACAACTTGGCAGAAGACTATAGTAGTTTATAAAGTAAAAAAAGTTTATAAAGTTTATAAAGGAGAAAATATTGCTTTCAAACCTTTACCTTTACAAACTTTCAACTTTACTAGCTTTCAACGTTACAAACTTTATGACTGGAAAATGAAATTCGATTATCGAAAACTTGGCTTAAAACGAATTGATACTTATATCATTATGAAGTTTCTGGGGACTTATTTTTTCTCCATTGTACTTATTTTGAGTATCTCAATTGTTTTTGACCTTACCGAGAAACTTGATAATTTCTTTGATCACGACGCACCACTAAAAGCAATTATTTTTGATTACTATCTGAATTTTATTCCTTTCTACATGAATATGTTCAGTCCGCTGTTCACATTTATTGCTGTTATATTTTTCACTTCAAAAATGGCCGGTAATACTGAAATTATTGCCATTCTAGCCAGTGGAATGAGTTTCAGAAGATTAATGGTACCGTATTTTTTATCTGCATTCGTAATTGCGTCTATTTCATTCACTATAGGTGGCTATATTATTCCACCCGGAAATAAGATAATGATTGATTTCGAAGATAAATATGTCCGAAAAATCAAACAGGATAATGCCCGTAACGTACAAATGGAAGTGGAAAAAGGGGTCATCATGTATATTGAAAGATATGAAATTTCGAATAATACAGGTTACCGGTTTTCGCTAGAAAAATTTGATGGTAAAAAGTTAATTTCACGTTTAACAGCTCAAACTATTTCATGGGATTCGGCATATAACTGGAAAATAACCGATTACCTTCAGCGGGATTTCAACGGAATGCGGGAAAGTATTACAAAAGGCGACACTAAAGATACAACTATCATGGTGCAACCCGAAGAGTTCTTTATTACCTCTGCCGAAGCGGCTCAAATGAATAATCCTGACCTTTCAAAATACCTTGTAAAACAAAAGAATCGTGGCGTAGGGAACATACAGGGTTTTGAAGACGAATATTACAAACGCTTCTCCATGCCTTTGGCAGCCTTTATAATGACACTGATAGGCGTTTCTCTTTCGTCGCGGAAAGTTCGTGGTGGGATGGGATTACATTTAGGAATCGGACTGGCTCTTAGTTCCTTATATATTTTATTTTCCACTATGTCCACTACCTTTTCTGTGAGTGGAATTATGTCTGCATTCGCTGCAGTGTGGTTACCAAATTTAGTTTTTCTGATCATTGGAATTTATTTATACTATAAAGCACCAAAATAAACCCCTAATCCACTAAAGGGGACTATAAAAAAAACAAGAGTTTGTTCTATATTATAGAACAAACTCTTGTTTTTTTATTCGAATCCCAAAGTCCCCTTTAGGGGATTAGGGGCATTTTATCTTTCGGAATACTGTTTTTCGTAATATTTTTGATAATCACCGTTAATAATATTATCCATCCATTCCTGATTCTGAAGATACCAATCAACTGTTTTTTCCAATCCTTCTTCAAACTGTAAGGAAGGTTTCCAACCCAATTCTCTTTGAAGTTTTGACGAATCGATAGCATAACGCAAATCGTGTCCGGCACGGTCCTTTACAAATGTAATGAGTTTAGCCGACTCTCCTTCTGCCCTACCCAACTTACGATCCATGATTTTACATAATTCGTGTATCAAATCTATATTCGTCCATTCATTATTTCCACCGATATTATAAGTTTCACCGGAGTTACCATTATGGAAAATAACATCAATGGCACGGGCGTGATCCTCTACCCACAACCAGTCACGGATATTTTCACCTTTTCCGTAAACTGGAATGGGTTTATTATTCTTAATATTATTGATTGAGAGTGGAATTAATTTTTCAGGGAAATGATTGGCTCCGTAATTATTGGAGCAATTAGAGATGACCACCGGCAAACCATAAGTATCATGATAAGCTCTTACAAAATGGTCGGACGATGCTTTACTGGCTGAATAAGGCGAGTGTGGATCATATTTGGTTGTTTCGGTAAAGAAAGTACCATCGAATTCCAATGCACCATACACTTCATCGGTTGAAATATGATAGAAACGTTTGCCTTCCATGTTTCCTTTCCAGCTTTCTTTCGCTGTATTTAAAAGAATGCAAGTTCCAAAAACATTGGTTCTGATAAAGGAGAATGGATCAGTTATTGACCGATCGACATGCGACTCGGCAGCCAAATGCACAACACCATCAAAATTATATGTTGCAAATAATTTCTTAATAAAATTTTCATCTGTAATATCACCTTTTACAAATTTATAATTCGGAGCGTCTGCAATATCTATAAGGTTACCCAAATTTCCTGCATAAGTCAATGCATCCAAATTTATTATCTGATAGTCACTGTACTTTGTTACAAAAAGCCTTACCACGTGCGAACCAATAAAACCCGCACCACCCGTTATCAAAATTGTTTTTTTCATTGTAATAAATATATTATTTTATTAGCAGACATACACACCCACTTTATAAACTTTATGAACTCGCTTACAAAGATACATTGATTTTTTAAGTTTAAAAACTTGTTGAAAACTTTTAATCTAAAAAAGTAAATTTTCAGTACAATTATTCTACTTTTGCAAGGTGGAACAGTTCTGTATACATATAGAAAAATTACTGGCACATCACGATTTCGTGGTGGTACCCGGTTTGGGTGGATTTGTGGTTCAAAGCCAATCTGCACAGATTTATCCCGATTACATTACACCCCCTCTAGCTAATATCGGGTTCAATCCTTCAATGCTTAATTCCGATGGACTTTTAGCAATTGAAATTTCACGATCGCAACAGATCAGTTATCGCATGGCGATGGAATATATTGCCAATGAAATAACTGGAATTCGGCATCGATTAAAGACAAATACTGAAGTAAAATTTGGAAATTTAGGTACACTAACGCTGGATGAATCAGGAAAAATTCAATTTCAGCCTATCGAAAAAGCTGACTTTCTACCCCAAAACTTTGGCCTGAATACAGTTTTCACACAGAGTATTTCGAACAAAAAGAACCAAAAATCCGCTAAAGTCAACATAGAATTCAAACCTGCGCGTTTCTATAAATTTGCAGCAGCTATTTTATTGTTGTTAGGACTATTTCTCTCTACAAACGAGGTAAGCGATGTTCGTCAAAGCAATAATGCCAATTTTAGTTCATTTGCATTTTTAAAGACCCCTGAAATTACAAGCGATTCAATCATTGCCTTAGTAACTGACTCAACAGTTATTGCAGAACCTATAACTGAAGAGGCTACAGCACATTTCCATGTAATTGTTGCCAGTTTAAGGGACAAAGATGTTGCTGAAAAATACTGCAAGTCGCTCTTAGACAAGAACTTCAGCAGTGCCAAAGTATTACCACCTGTCAGAACCTATCGGGTAGCATTACGATCTTTTGAAGACAGAGACGAAGCGATTCAATTTATGGAACATCTTCGTGCGACAGATTCCAGATTCGAAACCGCTTGGGTACTTTGTGATTAATTCATAATCAAAAATACATAATTTTCCTAATTACAATCCAAGCTTAAATTATGATTTATCATAAGAGATTACATTTCAACATCTTAATTATGAATTATACATTATGCATTGTGAATTAGAAATTATGCATTGTGAACTAAAATAAAATGATTACCTTTGCATCCGCTTTTCGAGAAAAAGCATCAGGTATAATCATTCATTAAAAAATTTAAAAATGCCAACTAAAATCAGATTGCAACGTCACGGACGTAAAGGGTATGCTTATTATCATATCGTTATCGCTGACAGTCGCGCACCACGTGATGGTAAATTTATCGAACGAATCGGTTCGTACAATCCAAACACAAACCCAGCCACTATCGATTTAAAATTCGAACGTGCTTTGTATTGGATGACAACAGGTGCTCAACCCACCGACACAACTCGCAACATTCTTTCAGGCGAAGGAGTATTGATGAAAAAACACCTTTTAGAAGGTGTAAAAAAGGGAGCTTTTGATGAAGCTGAAGCCGAAAAACGCTTTGCAGCATGGAAAACTCTTAAAGACACAAGTGTAACAAAAACAAAAGAACAATTAGCCGGCGAAAAACAAGCTGATTTAAAAGCTCGATTAAAAGCTGAAGCCGAAGTTAACAAGGCAAAAGCTGCAGAAGTTGCTAAGAAAAAAGCAGATGCTATTGAAGCTGCTATCGAAAAAGTAGCTGAAGAAACTACTGCTGAAGCTCCTGCTACTGAAGCTATCGCTGAATAGTTTTTTTTTAGAAAATCAATATCTAAAACCCGAAAGAAATTTCGGGTTTTTTTGTACCTTTATCTATTTATTTTCGAGAAATTGAATATTTATAAATTTATTCAATTTTTGTACAATTTTCAGACGAAAATAGCGTTTCAATTTAATATTATCACCAAATGGAAAAAATAGTGAACATAGCATTACAAGTATTACCAACTTCCAAAACAATTCATCCCTATAAATTGGTTGACGAAGCAATAGAAGTAATAGCAAAATCCGGATTACAATATAAAGTTACTCCTTTCGAAACCGTGATGGAAGGTAGTTACGATAAAATAATGGAAGTTATAAAACAAGCCCAGGATGCCTGCTACAAAGCAGGAGCAGAAAGCATGATGACCTATATCAAAATTCAGAGTTCAAGAGAAGATGTTAGTATTGATGATAAAATGGAGAAATACGAGTAAGAAGAAAACAATGATTTTATATGTAAATTTGCGATTATAATCAAATATTTATATGTAATTTTGCGATTACACAAATAAATACACCCAAGTATGGTAATCAGAGATTTACAGACAATAATTGAGAGTAATGTCTGTAAAGGCAAAGCTATTGTACTGATTGGGGCAAGACAGGTTGGTAAAACAACATTGATTCATCAGGTATCGGATAGTCTTAAATTGTCTACTTTATCACTTAACTGTGATGAACCAGAAACGAGGGAATTATTGACGAATACAAATACAGTAAAGCTTAAACAGCTTATTGGGTCGCACAAATTACTACTAATTGATGAAGCACAAAGGGTAAAAAATATAGGTCTCACATTAAAAATAATTATTGACACAATAAAAGATGTACAATTACTTGTCACAGGTTCTTCATCTTTTGAATTGGCAAACGAAATAAACGAACCATTAACCGGAAGGAAATTTGAATATAATCTCTTTCCGTTTTCGACAAATGAACTTGTAAAAAACAGTAATTTTTTAGAGGAAAAACAATCATTGGAACAACGGCTCATCTATGGTTCATACCCTGATATAATAAATCGACCTGCTGATGCAGCCGAAAGTCTATACAATATAGTGGGAAGTTATTTATATAAAGATATATTAGCATACAACGATGTACGCAAACCGGCACAATTAGAAAAGCTGGTACAAGCGTTGGCACTTCAGATAGGAAGTGAGGTTTCGTATAGTGAACTTGGACAAATAATTCAAGCTGATAATCAAACAGTAGAGCGTTACATTGACTTATTGGAACAAAGTTTTGTTATTTTTCGGTTAAGCGCTTTTAGTGGTAATATAAGAAATGAAATTAAAAAAGGCAGAAAAGTCTATTTTTACGACAATGGCGTACGAAATGCTGTTATTCAGAATTTTAGTCCTTTAAAACTTCGACAAGATGTTGGAGCTTTATGGGAAAATTATTTTATTTCAGAAAGAAAAAAGTGGAACCATTACAATCGAACTTTTTCCAGATGTTTCTTTTGGAGAAGTTTCCAACAACAAGAAATTGATTTGATTGAACAGGAAAATGGGGAACTCAGGGCTTATGAATTAAAATGGAATGTAAAAAAAATGGCAACAGTACCAAAAACATTTACTAACAATTATAACTTAAAAGCCAATTTTACGGTTACGCCGCATAATTACTTCGATTTTCTAACAAATGAATAAAATAGTAAATATAGCATTACAAGTATTACCCACTTCAAAAACTATTCATCCCTATAAATTGGTTGACGAGACAATAGAAGTGATAGCAAACTCCGGATTACGATATAAAGTTACTCCTTTCGAAACCGTGATGGAAGGTAGCTACGATAAAATAATGGAAGTTATAAAACAAGCCCAGGATGCCTGCTACAAAGCAGGAGCAGAAAGCATGATGACCTATATCAAAATTCAACGCTCAACAGAAGATGTGAGTATCGGGGATAAAATGGAGAAATACGCATAATGGAGCATAAAAGAGAAATTTGGGATACAATTTATTTAATTGCTCTACAGGGTTTTAATTACGTAGCACCCTTAATTGTATTTCCATATTTAATGATTGTATTAGGTGCTGAAAAATTCGGGTACATCGGTTTTTCTTTAGCAATAGTTCAGTATTTGATGCTTATTGTTGATTTTGGGTTTAACCTAAGTGCCACAAAACGAATTGCTCTAGCAAGAGAAAATCAAACTGAGCTAAGCAACATTTTTTCAGCAACACTGTTTGCAAAATTAGGTTTACTTATTTTGAGTTTTATAATTCTGTTGATTTTTGCATTTGCAATTCCAAGGTTTTCAATTTATTCATCAACCCTGTTGATTTTATTTTTAATGGTGATTGCAAATGCTTTTTCTTTTGTTTGGCTTTTTCAAGGGTTAGGTAAGATTAGAATAATCTCAATCGTAAATATTATTTCAAAACTTTTAATTTTACCTTTGACTTTTATTTTTGTCAAAGAACCGGCTGATTATCAAAAAGCAGCATTTATTTTATCGCTGGTTTATATACTTAGTAGTCTTATTACATGCGGAATTGTTTTTAACAATAAGTATATAAAAAACTGGGTTAAAACAACAAAAAAACAAATAACTGAAGAGATTAAAGCTAGTTATCCAATTTTTCTCTCTAGTGCAGCAACGAGCATTTACACGGCTTTGTTTGTCATCATTCTAGGTTATTATTCTTCTCCTTCTGAAGTCGGTAAATACACGGCTGTTGAAAAAATTATGAGAGCATTTAGTTATTTGATATTCATACCAATTTCACAATCTTTTTATCCAAAAATTAGTTCGATGTCTAAGGAGTCTAAAATTGAACCCTCTAAATTAGTAAGAAAAATTGTTTTTACTATTTCAGGCATGATGATAATAGTTTTTATAATTATGTTCTTTTTTTCAGGCATCTTAACCAATCAACTAGGGAAAGATTTTCTTGGAACAACTGTTCTGTTCAAAGTAATGGCTATTGTTCCCTTTTTTATTGGGATTGGTGGCGCATATGGACAATTAGGAATACTTGCGTTAGGAAATGAAAAAGAAAAGAAGCACTTTCAAAATAATTATTTTATAGCTGCTGCTGTTTCTTTGGTTTCAGTAGTAATCCTGACTCCGATCTTTCATTCGTTAGGAACTGCAATTGCTTTACTTATAACTGAGTTTGCAGTTTGTATATTAATGATTTGGTCATATAAAAGAATGAAATAAGATGCCATATTCTATACCTTATATATTTTTAATAATATTCTTATTTTTACTTTCTCTATTACAACTAAGTAATTATAATTCTAACGAAATAGGCAATAAGTCCCTGAACTATATAGCACTAATTGCATTTATTCTTTTTTTTGGATTTAGAGGTTTCATTGGGTATGATTGTATGGTTTATTACCCTTTTTTTGAAAAATTAAGTACAATACAACAATTAAACTTAACTCAATATACTGGATCTTTTGATATAGGTTTTGTTATATACGCATCAATAATCAAAACAATTTACGCTGATTTTCATTTTTTCATATTTTCAAGTACCATTTTAGATGTAATTTTATTGTCATTTTTTTTTAAAAGATATTTGAATAAACGATATTTTATCTTTGGCTTTTTGATGTTCTTAGGGTTTTATGGTTTCCTACTTGAAATCGAACAAATACGTAATGTCAAAAGCCTCCTATTATTTCTTATTTCAATAAAATACATAGAAAATAGGAATCTATTTAAGTTTATGTTATTTAATATATTAGGCATATTATTTCATTGGAGTTCAATCTTCTTGATTCCGTTATATTTTTTCATAAATAAAAAAACTATCTCCTTAAGATGGTTTCTAATAATACTTATTTTAGGGAATATCGTTTTTATATTGCAATTAGAATTTATTAAACCAATTGTTCATTTATTTGGTTCATTATTAGGAGGAACCTTTTCAAAGAAAGTTGATTTTTATTTAATGAGTAAAGTTTTCAGCAACTCATATGGATTATCAATAGGTTATTTTGAACGAGTTTTTACAGCAATACTTATTGCTATTAATTACAATAAATTGATGAATTCGGCAAAATATATGAATATCTTCCTTAATTCTTATTTTATTTTTATTTTTATTGAGTTGTTTTGTTCTGAATTAACAATAGCGATTGAAAGAGTCGCCCCTTTATATGGTTATAGTTACTGGATTTTACTCCCAATGTTAATTTATTCTTATAAAGATATCCTTAATAAGCAAATGATATATATTGGGGTGATAATTTTTATCGTCATAAAATTTTGGGTCGGAACAGATGTTTTACACGTATACGATAATGTATTATTTGGAAAGATGAAATCCTTCAAGGAAAGATCACTAGTTTTTGATAAAAATGCCAAATCACTAAGAGAGAAAAATTTAAAGAAATGATAATTAATGATACATTAGGGGTTGTGGTTTTGCACGAAATTAAGGTAAACGAATCTACCTCTCTCAAAACTCTTAACAACACTTTGACAGATATCGGAAAATTAGATGTTTTAGTATATGATCATAGCTTAAATTCTGCTGAGAATTTAAATAACTTTGAGAATTTAGAACTCTTTTACAAACACGATTCTAGAAATCTCAGTTTGGGTATCGCATATAATTATGCAGCAAAAATAGCAAGAAATTTAGGAAAAAAATGGTTATTATTGCTTGACCAAGACACACTATTAAGCGAAGATCTATTTTTTCAATATGAAAGTTATTTAGAAAAATTTCCAAATGAATTTTTGTTTGCACCAATATTAAAACTTTCAAATGGGAAAATATTTTCGCCTTGCAGATATTTCTTTAAAAGAGGGTTTTTAATGAAGAAGATCGAACCTGGCATTCACAATTTAAACTATATTTCTCCTGTGAATAGTGGAATGTTGATTAGATTGAACAATTATATTGCGTGTGGAGGATACAATGAAAATGTCAAATTAGACTTTAGTGATTTCCAGTTTATCGAGCGATTTCGACAATTTAATAGACATTTCGTTGTTACTAATAGTGTTGGTATTCAAGACTTTTCAAACAGTACAACTGATGTTGAAAAATTAGACTTTAGATATTCAATTTATTGTCAATCTGCTAAAAACTGTAATAAAAAAAACTGGTTCGAAAAACTCCAATATATGATTATAGTATTACAAAGATGTATAACATTATCTATTAGAACAAAGAATAAAAAATATTTTCAGACTTTCATTCAAAATTATATTAAATGAATTCCATCTGTATCACAACATATAATGGTGAGAAATACATTATGGAGCAACTTAACTCAATTTTGTCCCAAATTAACGTAGATGACGAAGTGATTATCTCTGACGATGGTTCAACAGACAAAACAATTGAGTTAATTATGAGTTTTAATGATAGTCGAATTAAAATTATAAACGCAAATTTCCATAATGTAATTAGAAACTTTGAAAACACCTTAAAGCATGCAAAAGGAGAATATGTTTTTTTATCAGATCAAGACGATGTATGGCTTCCTACGAAGTATGAAAAATGTATTTCATTGCTAAAGAAATACGATTTAGTTGTCACGGACGCGATAGTCACTGATAGTAATCTTAATGTACTTTATTCTTCTTTCGCAAAACATTTTGGTAGTGGCAAGGGAGTTTTAAAAAATATATGTAGAAGTAGTTATTTTGGGGCATTTATGGCTTTTCGAAAAAAAACACTAGATTATGCCTTGCCATTTCCTAACGATAAAGAAATAGGACACGATTTATGGATTGGACTTGTGGCAGAATTAACAGGAAAAGTTTACTTCTATAATGAACCATTAATTAAATATAGGCGCCATGAAAAAGCATTTACAAACATATCTACAAAACTTAATAGAAGTAATAGAAAGTTAATTACGAAAATTTACGGACGAATTATTATGTTTGTAAATGTTACTAAGTTTTATATTAATTACAAATTTAATCTATGCAAAAAGAATTAGTATCCATAATCACTCCATTATACAACGGTGAACGGTTTGTTTCTCAAACTATCGACTGTGTTTTAGCTCAGACGTACTCAAATTGGGAAATGATTATTATAAACGATGGCTCTAAAGATAATAGCTTAGCTATTGTAGAAGAATACGTGCGCAAAGACAAACGGATTAAATTATTTTCGCAACTAAATGCAGGTTCTGCAGCTGCTCGTAATAACGGTATTAGAAGAGCAGAAGGGCAATATATTGCTTTATTTGATGCTGATGATTTATGGGAACCATTTTTTTTAGCAGCTCAATTAGCATTATTGAAAGAAAAAAAGGCATTATTAGTATATGGATCTCATAAACGTATTAATGAAAAAAATCAAGAGTGTCTACAACCATTCATAGCACCAGAAAAAATCACATACACAGATCTGTTGAAAACCTGCTCCATTAGTTGTTTAACTGGACTTTACGACACATCCAAATACGGCAAAGTGTATTTAAACGAAGATTTTAAAAGCTTACGCGATGATCATATCTACTGGTTGGATATTTTAAAAAAAACAGGTATAGCTTATGGCAATCAGAAGGTTATTGCCTCGTATCGTATGCTGGGAGCTTCAGTCTCCCGAAACAAGAAAAAAGTAATTATACCCCAGTTCAAAGTTTATTACAAATGTGAAAAATTAGGTTTAATACGTAGCTTATATTACCTTAGCTGTTGGGCTTATAATGGCTATATTAAATACAACAAATAAAATTATGAAGCTAGACAAATATGATTATCTAATCGTTGGGAGTGGTTTATTCGGATCGGTGTTTGCACATCAGGTTATATCTCAAGGCAAAACATGTTTAGTAATAGAAAAACGTCCACAAGTTGGAGGGAATGTTTATTGTGAAAAAATTGAAGGAATAAATGTTCAAACTTATGGAGCACATATATTTCACACTTTCGATATAGAAGTCTGGAATTATGTCAATCAATTTGTTAGATTTAACAGATACACAAATAGCCCACTTGCAAGTTACGAAGATGAATTGTACAATTTACCATTCAACATGAATACTTTTCATCAATTGTGGAATGTAAAAACGCCAGAAGAAGCTAGGCAAAAAATTGATAAACAAAGAAATAAATATTCTCAAATTCAACCCCTAAATCTAGAGGAACAAGCTTTACAATTAGTTGGAGAAGATATTTACGAGAAACTAATAAAAGGTTATACGGAGAAGCAATGGGGATGTAGTGCTAAAGAAATACCAAGTTTCATTATTAAACGAATACCTTTACGATTCACTTACGACAATAATTATTTTAATGATCCATTTCAAGGAATTCCAATAGGAGGATACAATATTCTAGTAAATAGGCTACTAGAAAGAGCTGAAATTTTGTTAAACACTGATTTTTTAGATAATAAAAATTATTTTGAGAATAAGGCCACAGCGGTAGTGTACTCTGGTATGCTGGATGCTTATTTTGATTATTGCTTCGGAAATTTAGAATATCGGAGTTTAAGATTTGAAACCACAGTATTAGACACAGACAATTTTCAAGGGAATGCTGTAGTCAATTATACAAAAGCCGATGTCCCATACACTCGTATTATAGAGCACAAACATTTTGAATTTGGAACCCAAGAAAAAACAGTTGTAACAAAAGAATTTCCTTTAGAATGGAACAAAAATTTGGAAGCCTATTATCCGTTCAACAACAAAAAGAATGAACAGCTTGCTGACAAATATAGAGAATTAGCACAACAACAAAAAAATGTCATTTTTGGCGGCCGTTTAGCCAATTATAAATATTATGATATGGATAGAGTTGTTCGATTAGCACTAGACACAGCAAAGCAGGCATTAGAAAAAAAATAAATTTATGCTAAACGCCTCCATAGTCATTTATAACCACTCCCTTAAGGAAATTACTCCATTAGTCAAGATATTAAGGGAATCAGTATCAATTTCCGAGATATTCTTAATCGACAACTCACCCACTCTCACCCCTGAATTTAAAAATTTATCTGTAACATATATTTTTACTGGTAAAAATCTTGGTTACGGTGCAGCACATAACATTGCCATACGACAAACTATTGCTCAAAACATTCCCTATCATTTAGTTATCAATCCGGATATTTCCTTTGACCCATCAATTCTGAGGAAAATTGAAAATTACATGAATCAGAATATGGATATTGGACACATTATGCCAAAGGTTTTTTATCCAAATGGTGAAATACAATACTTATGTAAACTTATTCCAACTCCTTTCGATTTAATTTTTAGAAGATTTTTACCAACCCGTTTGACAAGAAAAAAAACTAATAAATTCGAATTGAGAAATACCGGATACAAAAAAACAATGGAAGTTCCTTATTTGTCGGGTTGCTTTATGTTTCTACGTACTGAGGCTCTGGAAGAAGTTGGATTATTTGATGAACGTTTTTTTATGTATCCTGAAGATATAGATTTAACCCGTAGAATTCATAGAAAATTTAGAACCGTTTTTTATCCCGAAGTTTCAATTGTTCATAATCATGCTCAAAGTTCGTATGTAAATTTTAAAATGTTGTTGATTCACACATGGAATATGATAAAATACTTCAACAAATGGGGTTGGATTTTTGATAAAGAACGAAAAAAGATCAACAAAAAGACCCTTGAATTGCTTAATTTGTAATACCTTTGCATAAATATTCAAATATAGTTATGCATTTCAGCTTAATACAAATTACGAGTGCCTTTATGGTGCTTTTTGCCATTATCGATATTTTGGGTTCAATTCCCATTATATTGAATATCAAACGCAAAGGGCAAAGTGTTTATGCGCTAAAAGCCAGTTTGGTGGCTCTGCTGATTCTTATCGTTTTTCTATTTTCGGGTGAAGCAGTACTCAAATTATTTAATGTTGATATCCAATCATTTGCCGTAGCAGGTGCTTTGATCATTTTTATTTTTTCATTAGAAATGATTTTGGATGTAGAAATCTTTCGCAATAAAGGTCCTGAAGGCGGTTCATCCATTGTACCTATTGCTTTTCCACTTATTGCCGGACCAGGTTCTTTTACAACCTTGCTTTCTCTGAGGGCAGAATATGCTGCAGAGAATATAATTGTTGCATTGGTTTTGAATATCCTTTTTGTCTACTTTGTACTGCAATCAACTTCAAAAATTGAAAAAATTATTGGTGAAGGTGGCATTTATATTCTTCGAAAATTTTTTGGAATTATATTATTAGCCATTGCAGTAAAATTATTTACCAGCAATATCGGTTCGCTTCTTTAGAAAATCTCAATATTCAAATCGTCCAAACTCACTTTCAATCAATAATTCTTTTTTATCGGATGCTTCACAATATCCAATAATTTGAGCATCAATATTAAACGACTGAGATATCTTGACAACTTGTTCGGCAAATTCAGCGGGTAAATACACTTCCAACCGGTGACCCATATTGAAAACTTTGTACATTTCTTTCCAATCAGTATTTGACTCTTTTTGGATCAGTTGAAACAAAGGAGGAACAGGAAACATATTGTTTTTTACTACTTTCAGATTTTCAATAAAATGAAGTATTTTTGTCTGTGCGCCTCCTGAACAATGCACCATTCCATGTATATTAGGACGAAGTTCCTCTAATAATTTCTTTACTACCGGAGCATAAGTACGGGTTGGTGATAATACCAATTTCCCTGCGTCAATACCCAAACCAGCCACTTCATCTGTCAGTTTACGTGAACCGGAATAAGCCAATTTAGCAGGAATATCTGCATTATAGCTTTCAGGATATTTTGCAGCCAAATAATTTGCGAAAACATCATGACGAGCGGAAGTAAGTCCATTACTACCCATACCACCATTGTATTCCTTTTCGTAAGTCGCTTGTCCTGAAGATGACAAACCTACTATAACATCGCCTGCTTTTATATTGGCATTATCAATTACATCCGAACGTTTCATGCGGCAAGTTACCGTACTGTCTACAATTATGGTTCGCACCAAATCACCTACATCGGCCGTTTCTCCACCCGTTGGATAAATCTTCACACCCATTTCGGACAATTCTTCCACCAGTTCATTAGTGCCGTTTATAATAGCCGAAATTACTTCTCCGGGGATTCGGTTTTTATTTCTTCCAATAGTAGAAGACAGAAGTATATTATCCGTTGCGCCAACACATAACAAATCATCAATATTCATTATCAAAGCATCCTGCGAAATGCCTTTCCAAACAGAAATATCTCCGGTTTCTTTCCAGTACACATAAGCTAGTGAAGATTTAGTACCTGCCCCATCAGCATGCATAATATTGCAATACTCCGGGTCATTCCCTAAAAAATCAGGAATAATTTTACAAAATGCCTGTGGAAATAATCCTTTATCAATATTCTTAATGGCATTGTGAACATCTTCTTTTGAAGCGGAAACGCCACGAAGGTCGTATCGTTGACTACTCATTTTTAATTAATTTGTTATTTCGTTAATTATTTGTTGACTTGTAAATTTATTAATGAATTGATTTGAACCAAACCATCACATCACCACATCATCACATCACCACATCATCACATCATCACTTTATCACATTATCACATCACCACATCACCACATCATCACATCACATCATTCATCTTCCTGATTTTACAATCATTTCTTTTAGTTTTTTATTAAATTTTGTTTCTTTCAAGAGTTGTTCCAATGTCATGTGCATGCGGTAACACCAGAAGTTTCTGGGATTACTGGGTACATTAATTCGCTCGGCAAAAGGATGCTCCAGACATAATGTAGAATCCAAAGCCATCCAATCCTGCCAAGGCAAAATTATCATCATTGCATTTGAATCTAAATGTTGCTCAATAATTCGTTCTGCAATCCATGATTCACAAGTTTCAGGAGCTTTGCCTTGCATCCCTAATGCATGATTATAAAATCGTTGAATCAATACGGGGTCTTCTTCCCACCAGGCACGAATTGGATTCATATCGTGAGTAGAAGTGGTACATACCGAACGATAAGGCGCATCAGCCGGCATGGCAAATTCAGTATTCGGTTTTTTTGGCATGCGTTGAATTTCCAAACTTAAAATTTCCAGTTGGTTCATTACATCCGGCACCGAGTCGGGAACCATTCCTAAGTCCTCGCCACAAACAAGCATATTGGTTGCTGAAATTAAAGCCGGCAACTTCTTCATAGCTTGTTGTTTCCAAAAATTGGTGTGACGATGATAAAAATAATCCACATATATTTTATCGAGTAATCGACGATTTTCGTCCGGCAAATCACGAAATGTGGCCGAACTGTGCATCGAAATACGTGGATGGAATTTTTCAGGTTGTTGCAAATCCCTGACAAATAAAACCTCACAATGCAACATATACAAACCATCACGAATCAACACTTCTTTATTCCCAAAATTGTAACCTAATGCGGCAAAATGTTTCTCTATTTTTTTCTGAGTATCATATTCGGGTTTGAATTTGTAATTCTGCCAACCGTCCTGAAGCAAGTATTCGCGAATTACATCGTCGGTATACTTCCCAAAAATGGAATATAACACATGTTCTCTCAAATAAGGTTTTAAAAAGCGGTCTTCGTCCCACCAAATTCCTTTTGATTGTAATTCTTCTTTTGAATAGGGTAATGCCGGTTGAAAACTTCCGGTTAATCCCCACACATCATTTACCGGAATTCCCCAAATTCTGAAAAATCCCAACACATGATCAATTCTATATGCATCAAAGTATTCTGATAATTTTTGAAACCGTTTTTTCCACCATTGATAACCATCTTTCTCCATTAACTCCCAGTTATAGGTAGGGAATCCCCAGTTTTGACCGGTAGCCGAGAAATCATCGGGTGGTGCTCCTGCTTGTAAATTCAGATTGAAAAGTTCAGGATCAACCCATGCATCCACACTTCGCGGACTAACACCAATCGGGATATCACCTTTTATGGCTATTCCGTTGGCTTTGGAATATTCGTGTACTTCAACCAATTGCTTGTGCAAATGAAACTGAAGGAAATAATAAATTGCAATTTTGTTATAATGAGCTAATTCGGGAGATGATAATTGTTCTATTTCAGATTTATTATAAACACTATATTCTTTCCATTTTCCAAATTCAGGAGTGCCATTTACATCTCGCAAATAGGAAAATGCAGCATAAGGGACAAGCCATTCTTTATTTGTCTCATAAAACTTTTTATATTCTTCTGAAGCAAAAATTGCCGGACTTTCAATAGGATAGATTTCATTGAAAAATTCCCATTTTGCATTCATCACGTTTTGATAATCGGAGAATGTTTTAGTATTTAATTCCAACTTTTTAGCTTTAAAAGCATCTTTTTGCTTTTTAGATTTTAGTTTTCCAATACTATTCAAATGAAGATAAATAGGATGCAATGCATAAACCGAAACAGCGTTGTAAGGATAAGAATCGTAGTTTGTGTGGTATAATATCGTATCGTTGATAGGCAGCGTTTGAATTATTCGTTGACCGGTTTTTTTTGCCCAGTCTACCATTTTTTTCAAATCATTAAATTCCCCTACACCAAAACCGTCATCGCTTCTAAGCGAAAAAACAGGAATAGCAACTCCTGTTGTTTTCCAGGAATCAATTGTTCTGATAAAATTTTCATCATTTATAAAAACAGTAGTATTTGGCTCTATTTGTGCAACTTTTCGGTTTGGTCCTCCACCCCATGCCAACACTTCATCCGTTTTGGTATCAACTATAAGATACTTATATTCTAAAGGAAAAATTATGTCTTTAGCATTTAACGATATACTACAAATTGGAAAATTCGTTTCATCCAATCTAATTTTTTTATTCACATCCCAATTGCCCAACACATCCTGATTACCAATTATTGCGAAGTGACGTTCCGGCTCCAGTTGAGGACAATTAAGTTGTAAAGTAAGATTAGCCTGAGAGTTTGATTCCTCCGTTATTTTAATATTCCTTTTAAAAAAACACTCTGTAAATGCTGCTGTAACAAAAGGGCTGTCGCCATAAGAGGCTCTCCAGTTATCTTCTATAATAGTTTTTTTATTTAATCCGGCGAAATAAACGTTACGAATACCTCCATATTCATAAAGGAGTGATGTATCGGTTTTATAAATACTATACTGATACGAAATTGAATCAGTAGGTTTTAATTCCAGTTCAAGAAACCATTTTGAGGTTTCATTGCATTGCATAAAAAACTGTTCAGGGGTATCTGATGAGGAATCATTAGAATGGAGTAAAAGGCAAATTGATTCTCCCCATTGAGTTTTAAAATGTATATTGAACTGTACTATCATAATAAAAATTAGAATTTGGATGCAAATTTACAAAAATAAAGTTCAATATGAAAGTTGTCATTAGCAACTGAAGTATATTATAGTGCAAACGATTGAAAATAAAAAACCTTCCTGATTGTCATGGGACAATATCAGGAAGGATTTGAGGTTCGTGGCGGATTCGAACCGCCGTATACGGTTTTGCAGACCGGCACCTAGCCACTCGGTCAACGAACCTTGTTTTTCGGAGTGCAAAGATAGGATAATTTCGCACTCGAACAAAGTTTTTCTGCAAAAAGGTATAAAATTATTTTTATATCAACGTTCGCTATGATCCCCATGAGATGGAAAATCTTGTAATAGTTTTCGTTTAAAGTCTCTTTCAGCCTTGTAATATTTAAACAAGGACTCAGGAGATAACACCTTACGAAGTTTTAAATGATAATTTTTAAATTGCTGTCCCTGAATCAATTCCACATCAGCATACCGATCATTTAATTCAGCATAATTAGGTTTTACGTTATTTTTTATATTACGAGCAGCTTTAAAAAACTCACGGTCTTTAGCATGTTGTTTCCAAACTGTTTTTTCATATTGCATAAATATTGGTTTAACCAATTCAACTTCTTTTGGTGATAATTGAGACTGATCAACCAAAAATTGCCATTTTTTCTCGTGCATTTCATCTACCTTTTTCCAACTGTCTACTTTCTGAGCATTTAAAAAATTGCTAAGTACGAGCAATAAAAAAATTATAGGGAATTTTATCGTCTTCATATTCATTTAATTTATTTCAAAAATTATAAATTATTAGAGTTTATGTAAAATAAGAAGTTATACCATTCAAGCACAATGAATTAATTACAAAGACACGAAAATATAAATTCTTTTAACATCAACCTAATTGAAACACTGAGTAAAACACATAAGTATTTTTTTGCAAATACTTTAGAGAATACATTTTAAATAAAACATTTATGCTTTGTGTTTTAATAAAAAAAAAACTGAAATGAATGGGTTTGATAAGTTTTAGTGTCTTTGTGCCTGTCTGCCAACCAGGCAGGTTTAATTATTATAAATCAATCATATAGTTTTTTAATCAGAATAATATCTATTGAATATCTCCATTTTCTACATAATAATCAATCATAGCAGCTTCATCTACCTGAGATAAAACATATGATTCATAATTGTCTTCATTTTTAACATTAGCACTTTGATAAACATTGAACAAAATTTGTCCAACAATGAGTAAGCCAACAAACATAGCAGCCATATACATCCAGGGAGTAAATGTTTTACGTATGGACACAGGCTTTACTACTATTTGCGCCTCCATCCTATTTGCAAAATCTTCAAAGTAGTTTTCGGGAGTCCTGAAAGGTAAATCTTTCCCAATTTCTTCGAGCGGTATGTGTTTTTTATCCTTCATGATATATATTTTTATCCTTCATACAATTACTTAGACTAATATTATTTATTTAGGTTTAAACAAGGATTGCTTTTTTAAGATTATTCCTCTTCCTCAAAGTATTTTTCAATCTTTTTTACAGCATGATGATACGAGGCTTTTAAAGCACCTACTGAAGTGCCTAGAATCTTCTCCATTTGATCATAAGTGATATCATCAAAATATTTCATATTAAATACAAGTCGTTGTTTTTCAGGCAATGTAAGAATTGCTTTTTGCAGTTTGAGCTGAATTTCATTTCCATCAAAGTAAGTATCAGCTCTCAAATTTTGAAGTAATCCATCCTCAACATCAACAATTGAATTAATATTTCTCAATCTTTTATTCGCCAGAAAAGTCAGTGTCTCGTTGGTTGCAATCCGATACAGCCATGTAGAAAGTTGAGAATCACCTCTGAATCCGTCCAAACCATTCCAGGCTTTCATGAAAGTATTTTGCAGCACATCGTTGGAATCTTCATGAGTTAGTACCATTTTACGAATATGCCAATACAAGCGTTCCTGATAAGTTTTAAAAACTTTTGAGAATGCAGCTGCACGTTTATTTGGTTGACTCAACTGAAAAAGTAATTCCTCTTCGGTAAGATTCATAAGTAGATTTCGTTCTTATGCTAAATTGAATTATTAATGTATCACTTTATGACTTAAAAAATCGTTGAAGGTTTAATTCGAATCATTAAAGTTACAAATATACTTAGAATGAATCAGTATTACAAAAAATAGCTTAAAACATTTATTCATTCCCAATAACTTTTATCAGCATTAAATCAAGTCATTAAAAACGATCAAATTATTTGTTATTATCTACATACAACTTTAGAATACTCATTTGATATTTATTCAATTCCTATGCTAATACTCTTTGTTTTTAAATTAAATTTTAAAGATTAAAAAAAAACTCACGAACAAAATTAAATCGATACTTATAACTCAGAACTTCGTTATAGAACTATTTATATCATTAATTAACAGCAACATAAATATGTGATATCAACATATAATATATCCGCTTCAACTTATCACTTGCGTAAAATGTGAATTTTTTACACAAATATCTGACAAACAGTATAAATAAGGCTTTACACTGATGAGTCATGCTGAATTATCAGTAGTAAAAACTTACAACTTTTTACTACTTCTCGGTATCAGCTCTTCGCTACGATTGACAACATGGCGTCTTTTGCGCCTGAGCGCCGAATAGGCAGATGAAAATGAATACATCATAATGAAACATTGTTAATCCAAAATAAATTCAATATAAAAATGTGTATAACATATTTCATTTCGATATTTTTATGTAATTTTCAATTTTAATGAAAAAAAATAACTTTTTTGTAAAAACAAAATTTGCGCACAAAGCGTTAATTAAAGAGTGATACCATAATAATAAGACCCAAAACATTTTCCACCTGAGAAAAATAATTAAGACAAAACAGAATTTATATATTAATGTAACAAAAATTTAAATGAAAATTCACGAATATCAAGCGAAGGAAATTTTTTCCCGTTATTCTATCCCGGTCACCAACGAAGTTTTATGTTATACCGTAGAAGAGGTAGTAAAAGCAACTCGAAAGCTGGGATTGCCTGTAGTAGTAAAAGCTCAGGTTTTAGCCGGAGGACGGGGTAAAGCCGGTGGAGTAAAATTGGCTAAAACAATTGAGGCTGCAACAGAAGCTGCAACCAACATTTTAGGCATGGACATAAAAGGTTATAAAGTTGAGAAAGTACTGGTAGCCGAAGGAGTGAAATTCAATGCTGAGTTTTATGTTGGTTTAACTATTGACCGGAATTCAAAATCGGTTATTTTTATGGCTAGTAAGGAAGGTGGTGTCGAAATTGAGGAAGTTGCAAAAGATAATCCTGAAGCAATTTTAAAATTCATTGTCGATCCGGATTTAGGGATGACAGCATTTTTAGCTCGCAAAATTGCATTCTCACTTTTCGACGATTTTTCGCTCGTAAAACAAGGAGCTGATTTATTTCAAAAGTTGTACAAAATTTTTATTGAAACAGATGCCTCATTAGTAGAGATAAATCCATTGGTAAAAACTGAGGGGGGAAAAATTCTGGCGTTGGATGGGAAAATGAATTTTGATGATAATGCAATGTATCGTCAACGTGATATAGAATTGTTAAATGAACCAACTGAAGAAGAAAAGAAAGAATTAAAAGCGAAAGAAAGTGGATTAACGTATATAAGACTAGATGGGACAATTGGCTGTATGGTAAATGGTGCTGGACTTGCTATGGCAACCATGGATATTATAAAGTATTATGGTGGAAATCCTGCAAATTTCCTTGATATTGGCGGAAGTTCAAACCCTCAAAAAGTTATTGATGCAATGAATCTTTTGCTCTCTGACAAAAATGTGAAAGTAATAATGATCAACATCTTTGGCGGAATTACCCGCTGCGATGATGTTGCAAGAGGTCTGGTTACAGCTCTCGATCAAATGAAAGTAGATATTCCTATTGTAATACGACTTTCGGGAACAAATGCCGAAGAAGGTCTGAGAATAATTGCAGAGAAAAATCTACCAACCGTAAATTCGTTGAGCGAAGCGGCACAAGAAGCCATCAGATTATGTAAAGATTGTAATAAATAATTATAAATCGACACATAGACACAAAACATTTATTTCACAATTTTAAAACAAAAGAAAATGAGCATATTAGTAAATAAAAACACAAAATTACTTGTTCAGGGAATAACCGGACGTGATGGCAGTTTTCATACAGGGAAAATGAAAGCCTATGGTACAAACATTGTTGCAGGTGTATCACCCGGAAAAGGGGGTCAATTTGTGCATGACATTCCTGTTTTCAACACAGTAGAAGATGCCGTAAAAGCAACTGGGGCAAACACTTCAATCATAATGGTTCCGGCTCCACTTGCAGGCGATGCGATATTAGAAGCAGGGGATACTGCCGGCATTGAATTGGTTATTTGTATTTCCGAAGGCGTTCCAACGCTTGACATGGTAAAAGCCAATGCCTATTTAAACAAAAAAGGTGTAAAACTAATTGGTGCAAATTGTCCGGGTCTTATTACGCCCAATGAAGCCCTAGTAGGAATCCTACCTGCCAACATTTTCAAAAAAGGAAATATTGGATTAATGAGCAGAAGTGGCACATTAACTTATCTAATGGTCAGTATTTTAACAAATAGTGGTTTTGGGCAAAGTACCTGTGTTGGAATAGGTGGTGATCCCGTTGCCGGACTATATTACCAGGAATTGTTGCAAATGTTTCAGGATGATCCTGAAACAGAAGCTATTGTATTAATAGGGGAGATTGGGGGAGATGCGGAAGAACGTGCAGCTCAATATATTAAAGAGCATATTACAAAACCAGTTGTTGCCTTTATTGCCGGACAAACAGCACCTCCCGGAAAAAGAATGGGACACGCAGGCGCTATTATTTCAAGTGGTAGTGGAACTGCCGAAGAGAAAATTGCAGCTTTTGAGGCTGTAGGCGTTCCAGTAGCTCGAAGACCTGTAGAAATACCGGATCTTTTGAAGAAATTAATGAATAAATAAAATATTTTGAGATAGAAAGGGAGGGTGAATTAATTTTTACTCTCCTTTTTTATTGTTTTTATTTCAAATCACAGTTTAAATTTTTAAAATAAATTATCAACATTTGTATTTCTGTCAGTTTTTAAATATATAATATCTTAATAATCAATTTAATTGAATAAAAATAAAACAAATCATAGTTAATTTTTGTTTTAAAATACAAATTATAGTTTTCATAATGACTCTTTCAAATTTTTAACAAATAGCAAAAAGAATTACAAATAGTAACCTTAAATTATTGGAGTTATGAAAAAAAAATGGATTTTAATTTTTGTCATTAGTCTATTTGCAGGCATATTTGTGTCATGTAAATCGAAACAAAAAGCTGAAAAAGAAATTGTAATTGCTGTTATCCCAAAAGTAGATAATGCAATTTTCGATCAGGTAAAAGTGAGTGCCCAACAAGCTGCAAAAGAACTTGGGATTGTACTGACTTGGGAAGCCCCTTCATCTGTTGAAAGTAAGAAACAGGAAGAATTAATTGATAATCTGATTCATTACAAAGTAGATGGAATATTAATTAGTTGCAACGATGCTGTGAACATAAAAAGTTCCATCAACAAAGCATTGGCTGCTGGGATAAAAGTTGCTACTTTTGATTCGGATGTACCAACTAGCGGAAGAATATTTTATATCGGAACTGACAATAAAAAAGCAGGAAAAGTTTGTGCCCAAACAATGTTGAATTTGTATGAACAAATGAATAAAAAACCGGATCAAGTGGTTATTTTAAGTGGTGGTATGGGTGCAAATAATATGCTGGAAAGGATTTCCGGGTTTAGAAGCGTGATGAACGAAAAAAAACATTGTTGGGATTCTGAACTCATTTGAAATGCCTGATTATGGAAAAGAAATTCTTACTTATACATTGAACAAAAACAAAAAAATTAACGGAGTTCAATTTATGTGGGGAGTTCCAGTTCTAAATGGTATTGATAGTATTCCGACATTATCAAAATTACTTGACAATAAGGGTGTTTCAGTGTTTTTTGACGTTTCGAAGCCAGTATTAAGATATATAAAGAATCATTCCAATTGTGCAACTATAAAACAAGATTTTCATGCAATGGGTTATGATGGGGTTAAGAATCTTTTCAATGCTATAAAAGGTGAACCGTTCAAGGACGAAATTTTATATGATGTAAAAGTAATTGATTATAATAATGCCGAAGAAGAACTGAAGAACTTGTAAAAGAAATCAAAAACTAAAACACCGACTGAAAATTCGTCTAGTCGGTGTTTTTGCAATATTTCAATTTTGAATCAGTATGGTGACATCATTTTGTCTTTCTTTTGGAAACACAGAAATAATTGTAACCACACCATTTTTCAACTCAGCTTCCACTGTTGTTTCTTGAGGAGCATGCAGTTTAAAATGGACATCCCACTCACGTGGCCAAGCGGGAAAAAGAAGTAACTTTCCATCGTCAGTAGTTTGTAAAAGCATTTCCTGTAAACCAATCATTCCACTTCCACCCCAGTTGTGATCAGGAGTCCAGTCGAAACCCGGGCCCCAAAAAGCAGGAAAACGATGTGGTCCATTAGCCAATTTTAGCATTGTAAGTTTTTTAGCTTCGTCGGTTAAACCCAAGCAAGCTGCAAAAATATTATCCTGTTTCCAACCCACATGATTACGGAATTTCAAAGCATCCGGATCATATAAATAAGTATTGCGGGCTATTTCCAAACTATCTTTTTCAACCCCATAAATGCGCCATGGGAAAACAGGATAAAGTTGTGTTGGCTCTGTATTATTTTTACGTTCCCATGTTTTTGCAGGCGAAATCATGGTTTTTCCAGCAATTGTTCTGTACTGAATTGGTGGAATTTTCTTCAATAAAGAATCATTACCTATTTCTTTTAATACAACTTTGAGAGCTGCAATAGTACTCGATGGGTTATTCGCCATTTTGTAGGTTTCGCCCCCCGATGAAGGATAGAGAATCAATTGTCCATTTCCATCTAAAGACTTTCTACCTCTTTGGGAAGCTAAATATTGATAATGCTCATCGAAAAACTTCACGCAGCTTTCAATCAATGGTTTATATTTTGAAATATCGGCATTGTTGTACGATTTTGTTTCCAATATCATCTGACAAAACTCCAAAGATGTATCCCATAAATATTCTAGCCATGCATTGTATTCCAACCCTTTGTCAAAATTATCAGGCCGTTTCCAACCATATTCACTTGGATTGGGTAAACCAAAATTCTCTATTTGTTCAGTAAAACAAGCTCCACTGTGACCCCAATAAAATTTCGAACGCAACTCTGCATTCTTTAGTATTCGGTTGTAAAAGTCAAATTCAGCAGACATCATATCAAAATCACCACTTTTCAACATGGGCCAATAAAGGAGTCGCTGATTTTGAGCCGTAAATGTTCCGCCACCCCACTTGCGATAATCAGGAGTAAATACGAATGTAGAATCTACAAAAACTGGATCAAAAGTCAAAAGTCCACCATTGAAACGGGTTGGCCATTGACTATGAGCATTGCAGCCCAACATATACCGAAAAAGCGTATAATTACGTGAAACATCACTCGCTTCACCCTCTATTCGTATAAAACTGCGGTTCCAAAACTCATTCCACCAAGCTATGTTTTTTTTCTTGTCTTGTTTTAAATTAATTGATGAAATTGTTTTGTTTACGTTACTAGTCCATTGGGTAATATTATCTGTTTGCGAAATTTCCAATGCAATATTCAAGGTTTGCTTTTTAGTGGCTTGTTTGCTTTTAAAAACCCAAGCCTGAAAATCTGTTCCAGCATACACACCATTTTCAATACCTTTGAAAATAAGATTGTCGCCCCACATTTTACCCCCCGAAGTCAGGTTAATAAGCGGATTATACAGATGAGATTTGACAGATTCCATGTTTTGTTGAGCGACAGTAATATCAAAAATAGTTGGATCAGCATTTCGATGAAAAAAAGTAATTTGATTCTCAGAAACGAGGACGGAATCTTTATTCATTTTCAAATCTTTAGGGACAGCCCATTTATACGAATTTTGCTGACCTTCATTTTTTCGAATCAAACGATCTTTATATCGCCAGCTCTCATAGCTAATTTCTGAAGAAATTTTCTTTTTACTTTGAATCTCCAAATGAATCAAGGGTTTAAACACATCTGCCCAAAGTTGAATAGTTGTTCCATTGGCATAAATTTCAACATATCCTTCGTTTAATTTCAAGGTTTGTTTAAAATCTTTGGCGTTTAGAAATGGATTTGGACTTAATCGAACACGAATACGACCTTGTTTCAGTAAAGTGTTGTTTTCGTCGAAAGCACCACTACGAGCTATATAAAAAAGTAAATCGCCGTTTTCCACCCATACATTCATACCAATGTCACCACCGCCACAGGGCATGGATTCGGAGGAATTTTGTGAGGGAGTCGTCCAGGTAAAGTCAGGTTCAGTAAAGGAACACAATAGCAATAAAAGAAGAACCCCTAACCACTGAAGGGGAACTAAGTTAGTTTTGTCTTTGAAAAAAGTCGTAAGTTTCATATTGTCTAAAGATTCATTTTTAATATTGAGAAGTAACTAAGTCCCCCTTTAGGGTTTACCTAACCTTAGGTAGGGTTAGGGGACTTTAAGGGATGGGGATTACCAATTATCACTCCTAAACGACGAAACTGGTAAACCTTCGGTACTGAATAAATCGCCTTCCACATAGTTTTCAAATGCATAACGCACTGCAACCGGTTTTTTTACTTCATCGCTTTTCACGTACATTTTACTACGAACAATCCATGCTTTAGCAGGATAAAAAACTTTATCTTCGCCAGCTACTTTGAATAATTTCGACTCGAAAGTTTTGGAAGCTATCCACATGGGAGACTGATCGAAACTTACGATAACTGTGTCGTTTTGTACTGTAATTTCCTTAAAACATGGACTTTGACCCGTCACACTTTTTACATCGTAGGTTTTGCTTAAAGCCAATAAAGCTAGACGCTCGCCTGCAACTTGCTTTTTGCCGGGGTGAATTCCTCTTTCCAATCCGGCATCGAGCAATACAGCCATAGCCGTTTTTGGAACAGTTTGTTCCACTTTCGACTGTGCTTCACGTAGATATGCCGAATTAATTACAGTCTGACCTTCTTTTACAAAGATACTATAATCAAAAGGGGCAATCTGACAATAATAAAATGGGATGGTATCTTTTTGTGCCCAATTTTTACGCCATCCATTTATCATAGTCGTAAACATATCGGTGTATGATTCAGCACGGTCGTAGTTTGTTTCGCCCTGATACCATATAACACCTTTTATTGTCAAACCAACAATCGGGTTCATCATGGCCTGATAAAGCGTAGTTGGTGTGCGGTTTTCTTCTTTGATATCCGCCTTTCCTTTCGGTATTTTCACTTGAGGAAAGGCACGTAACATATCTTCTGTCATCCAGGCTTCGACCGATGAACCTCCCCACGCACTTAATACCAATCCAACTGGAACATGCAGCATTTCATTTAGTAATCGACCAAAATAATAACCAGTTGCACTAAACTCCTTAACTGTTTCAGGTTTGGCTTCATCCCAGTTTCCTGTAACGTCATTTTGTGCTTCAATAGTTGAATTACGTTTCACTGTAAAAATCCGAATGTCAGGATTAGTACTTCTTAAAATATCCATATTCGAATTCTCAACAGGTTGGTTTTTAAATCCTTTCATGGGCATTTCCATATTGCTTTGACCGGAACAGAGCCACAGTTCACCTAAAAGCAAATTATTCAATGTCAGCCTTTTACCATCACTTATGGTAATCGATTGGGGTTTTCCATCTGTTTTTGGCGTTTGAATAGACGTTTTCCAGTTTCCATTTTTATCGGCAGTGGTTTTAACCGGGTTTTCTGTCCATGTTGCACTGATAATAACTATTTTATTGGCATCGGCTTTTCCCCAGATATTTACCTGTGTGTTTTGCTGCATGAGCATATTGTCGGAAAAAATTGCCGGAAGTTTGATTTCTGCCTGAGAGAAAAAAGTCACAATCAGAAATAGCGAAATTAATTTAATACGAGTCATAATATTTTATTTATTCATTTACAAATTCAGAGTCATGAAATTGGTCTAATCGATAAATATTATAATATTCATCGATTATATCCGAGAATTATTATGTTCTCTTTTGAAAATTAGTGAGAGGGTGATTTTGAGTCACCCTCTCACTAACCAAAACCTTTATCTTTGAATGATGTTGACAGGTCCAATTAAACCTGCTTCCAACAGTTTATTGTCACTCAATCTATATTTAGCATTTGTCCAAATTCCTTCAAATGGAGGAATTCCTTTATCGTAACCGTTTATTGCATTTGCCCAAGTATTGGTTACTGCAATTTCAAGCATATTTTCTCCTTTTTTCAATGCTTTTGTTATATCAACTTCGTAAGGAGCAGTCCATGCAGTTCCACAATCAATATCATTCAATTTTACTGTAGCTAAGTTGCAGACTTTTCCCAAACTAAGCTTTGTTGTTTGAAAAGTATTTTCATTAAAACTGAAAGTTGATGAATAAATAGCTGTACCAGAATAAAATTTTATCATCTTATTTTCATTTTTACTCCAATCGAAAAGAGTATCGGAAGTAATTTCCAAATTTACTTTTGGGAAATTCACCTCCCATCTTTCAATTTTAATATTAGGTACATAAATTTTGTTCTGAGGTTCAAGTTGAGTAGCTATACCAACTGGTGCAGTATTTCCAAAAACTACAAAAACAGATTCGTAAGGTTTAAGGTCTAATGAGACATTAACTCTACCATTATTCTCCTGACATCTGGCTGGAATAGTTATTTCTCCATTTACAGGATTCCATAATTCCGGAATTCCTTTACTTATTCTGAATGATACGCCAAATGATTTATATAAATTTTCTTGATTGGAAAGGAAGTATATATCGGTATTGTCTCCTTTTCGGTGTGTCCATGCTATATTCTGAGGAATATCTATGTCAGGACTACAACCTATTGGAGTAAAGCTATCACTATTCCAATATGGTAGTATAGGAACAACAATTCCCTTTTGTTTAAGCACTTCAATCAGGTTTTGAGTTGACTTCGAATATTTTTTTTCTGCAGGAAAAATCACGACCTTATATTTTGCTCCACTCGGCAAAACCATTTCTCCATTTTCGCATTTTGCATTTGACAATGCATCTTTATTAAACGAATCATACGCATAACCATTCAGCGGATTAATCCAATCTTCAGCTTTTAAAATATTTGCCGAATGAAAAACTCCCGCTGGCATTTCATTTATGGGTTGCCCAACATTTGCAAGTCTTTTTTGCTCGCTTTTTACACGTTCTTCACCAAAAATTCCCGGCATAAATGGTACTAATCGATCGGGAGTAAATGCACGACGTGGAATCTCCTCACCTGTAAATACTGCAATATCAACAACGGGATGACCATATTGCAACAAAGCCTGACAACGAGCTACATAATCCACAAATATCTTGCCTTGCTTCCACCATGTTTGGTTGCGTTGAAAATAGAGACCAATTCCATCAAGTGTCATTCCTGGAGCTTTGTCGATATAAGGATTGTGTACAAAAACGTGAAAAAAAAGCTTGTTAATTCCCAATGCAAAGTTCCGGTCAAGTAAGGGTTTCAACAAAGCCGGATCTTCGTCCCAGTTGGTTCGTAATTGTGTAAATCCTTCGGCCTGTATAATATTTTTTCCGTAAATATGTGCAGCACTAATGGCATCGAGCATATCGTTGGGCTTGTCGTGCGTAGGGCTGCGTAACCAAAACTCGCCCATTGGTCGATCGACTTCCTTGGAATGCAACATTCCGTCACTCACCATAGTTGGCGCCACAGATTCGGCCGAAGTTTCGCAACCGTAAGATTTGGCATTTTTGACCATCACCTTGAAAAAAACATCGTTTACCAGTTCGGCAATGGTGGTTCTCACATCGTGTAAAACTTGTTCAGACTTCTCAGCACTTTCAATGGGAAATCCAGCTAACAAAGGCAAATAAGGAATTACATCATATCCTCTACGAGTTTTAAATTCAGCAGCAAAATTTTCACTCCAGTTTTGACTTCCACATTCCCAACTATCAATATGCATAAATTTCAAAACACGATGAGCTAAGGTAGAATCAGTTTTTGCAAATGCTGCACCAAACCAGTTATCAAATTGTTTTTGTACTGCTGCTTCGGAAAACTTATCACATTCCAAGCCTTTCCCACCGCCGCCCGTAGCATTAGTCATTCCGGTAGAAGTATGTCCCATGCGTAAAATTCGCCAGTTTCCTTTTGGTAAATTACAAGTCAATATTCCATTTTTAAAATAGGAAGTCAGGTTGATAATTTTATCTTTTGTCGTGCAATCTGTTGTTGGAATTTCATTAGGTAAAGTTTCTGAACCAATACGCCAAACCAGTCCAGCCTTACCTTCCCATTGATTTATAAGAGGTTCTGAACTCAGTTTAATGGCTTTTATTTTCAATGTAGGTTTCCATTTAGCAGCATCCAAATCTTCACTTCCGGGTTCAGTTCCTTCCGGTGTCCATGAAAATCGGAAATATTTTGCTTTCGTTGGATGAATGGAGAAAGTTGAATTAAAACCTGTATTTTGCCACCCCTGACGAGCAGGCTCCAGTTGTTTTACAAAACGAAAATCCACACCATTATCACTGGCTAAAACTGCTAATCGTTGCGATTGAATATTATTTCCTGCTGGAGTTATTTCAATCGTTCTCAATGTAAATGGTTTATCGTAAGAGTATTGAATGTAACAAGGAACTTCAGATCTGAAGGCCTTTTCTGGATCAGAGAAAGGAGTTGGGTCATCGGGATTGTTTGACCTCACCCCTAGCCCCTCTCCTTGAGGAGAGGGGAACAAGAGCGGAAGTGCATAAATAGCAATATCTTCGTAGTAATTTTCTACCGTTTCGGGCTGTTGTAATTTTAAGTTTTTTATTCTACCACCTTTAATTATAGAGTCGGTAAACACCACTTTTTGCATAGACTCCGAAGGTTTTATCCAAGGCCCACCTGCCAATGCAAAACCGTCGGAAATGTGCATTCCCATTTTTAAACCTAAACTATCGGCAATTTGGAAACTATAGCGTACCATCTCCCACCATTCATGTGTAAGTTGTGAAACAGCATTTGGATAATCATTATTCTCTATTCCTTTTATTGGCATTAAATAAGCGCCACCCAACCCAATTTCTTTCATGGCTTCCAAATCGGCTTTTATGCATGGTTTAGAAACCTCTCCCCTCATCCAATACCAGAAAGTCCAGGGCTTGGCTTCTTCGGGTGGTGTTTTGAATTGATTGTAAAGAGAGGATTGAGCAAATGAAAAAGAAGAAATGAATAACAACAAGAAGATCATAAAATAACCCCTAACCCCTAAAGGGGAATTTACCCCTAGCCACTGAAGGGGAACTAAATTAGTTCTGATTTGTATATCCTTATTATTCATGATCGTAATTTTAAAATAGAACGAAGTAATTATTTTCCCCTTTAGGGGTTAGGGGTAGCTCTATTTAAATTTCAAAATAATTCTTCCTGTATAAACTCCATCCACCCACTTAGGTTGTGCCGATGGACCATTTAAATCTGTTGTATTTACTTTATTACGAACAGCAGGTATAACATTTAAAATTGATATTCCGCTTTTTGGTAAAGTGTATAATAATTGATCACGACCATCACGTGGTTCGTAAATGCCAACATAAGTATCAGGAGTTTCATTCGTAATGCTAATTTCACCTTCAGTAGTTTTCAGATTCATCCAACTCACATTAGCAAAATAGCCTTTAAACTCAGGATAAGTAAATGATTCTCCGGGAATTGGATCGTTATAATCATTTTCCCATAGATCATAAACAGGACCTTGTAAGCGATTTTGCCAAACACGGTATGGACCATTACCTAACCAACGTTTGTGTTGCATTTTTTCTTCGGGATAATCAAATTTGATTCCCATTAGATCAACCACAGCACTGAAATTATAGCTATAATCAAGGGTTAATGTTCCATCTGGTGCAATTGTCCATTGTGTCTTATCAAGATTTCCAAGTTTATAGTTTGCAGTAACAATCAGTTTATTTCCTTCATTTTTCACATCAAAACCATTGAAAATAGCAGCATCAGTAAATTCTGTATAAGTGCGTTCTTTAGCGTGAGCTTGTTCGTCGTCATGATTATAGAACTGATCGAGCGAGCGATCGGCACGACGGGCAGCGATAAATCGCGGCCCATTTGTAAAGTTTATTTCTTTGCCTTTAATCGATACGCCTTTTAATTCTCCATCTTTATTGCTAAATGTAAATTTATTTTTCCCAACCGAAACAATCAGGTTTTCATCCGTTTTATCAGAAGTCGGAGTTGTGCCTTTTGAAGTATGCTCTTGTTTTGTAGTTTCCAATTGGAACGACCAGCGCCAAAGTTCTTCACCACGAAAATCAATAGCACTTAAAAATAATGCTTCTGCTTTCGGATCAATAGTTGTACTCAAATTCAATTTTCCGGAAGAATGTGCAGCAATATCAGTTCCTTTTACTTCGCCTTGTTTCAATACATTCACTTTCCCTTTTTCGTCATCTACAGTAGGAAAGGTTACTTGTTTCCAGACAAATTTACAGCTATTTATATTCAAGAAATCGTAGCGATTTTCAATAGTCAATTCACCATCAAAAGTACGATCGATGCTTTTTTCAACTACCTGAACAGGATTCCATATTTCTTTTACACTATAATAACTTCCTTCTTTTTCGTGCTGAGGGCCAACTATTCCATCGGCTCCCCAGTTGCCCTGATTATCGATAAAACCGTCTTTATCAACCCGTTTTACACCTTCATCGGCAAAAACCCACAGAAATGCACCTGCACAACGTGGATGTTTGCGCATCATTTCCCAATAATCGTACAAACCTGCACCATGACCGCCATCGTACAAACCGTGTAATATTTCTGTTGGCATAAAAATCTCCGGTTTGCGCAAATATTCTTGTGTTTCACCATACGAGCGATAATGCATGGTTTCGAATCCACCAAAATTTCCCTGAGGATGAATTACCGGACGTTTTTGAACATCATATTTATGAAACTCACCATTCAGTTCGTTGTTCCAACCACCTTCATTTCCATTGCTCCACCAGATTACCGAAGGATGGTTCACATCACGCTCCACCATTTCTTTTACCAATTTTACGCCAACAGTAGTATCATATTTTCCATGCCAACCACCCAATTCATTTTCGACATATAATCCCAATGAATCACAAGCATCCAAAAATTCAGGGTCGGCAGGATAATGTGATAGTCGTACTGAATTCATGTTCATACTTTTTATCAACTCCACGTCTTCGATATTTTTTGCTTTTGATAATGTGCGACCCGTTTCAGGACGGAAACTATGACGGTTCACACCACGAATATTCACACGAACTCCATTGATATATAATCCATCACTCGGACGAACTTCAATGGTTCGGAATCCAAATCTATCCGTAATTTGATGAAGAATCTTGCCTTCTTTGGAGATTAATGAAACCTGAGCAAAGTATCTGTTTGGAGTTTCAGCTGTCCACAATAGAGGCTGTGAAATAGTGCATTCTATTATTGACCAATCACTTGCTGTTCTGATTTGAGAGCTAACATCAGAAACTTTTTTACCTTTTTCATCAAACAAAACCGTTTTCAAACTTGCACCTTCCATAGCTCTGTTTAATCGGCAATATGCATGAAAAGAGCCATTCGCTTTTGCATCAATCGATAATTGTTCTATATTGATCGCTGGTTTTACTTCCAGAAAAACAGGGCGAAAAATTCCACCAAAATTCCAATAGTCAGCTCTTCGTTCAGCCAGATTTACCCCTGCATTGGCACTTTCTTTACTCACTGTTACTTCCAATACGTTTTTCTTGCCAAATTTCAAGCGACGACCGATGTCATACGAGAAACGATAAAATGCTCCTTGATGCATTTCGCCGGCTTTTTGACCGTTAATCTTCACTTCAGTATCGGTCATAGAAGCTTCAAAAGTTATATAAACTTGTTTATTGCTCCACGATAGTGGCACATCAAACTCATATTTATACATGCCTTTTTCATTTGCCACGCCATCCGGAAAAGCTTTCCCGTACCAACGCATCCCGTATTGATAAGTTCCAAAGCCCTGTAATTCCCAACAGGAAGGCACACCGATTTTCGTCCATTTTCCGGAGTTCATTCCATCGGTACAAAAAAAATCCCATTGTACCAGATCATCACAACCATGACCGGAAAGATAGATTCTTTCGGTAACAGGTATAGTTTTTTGAGCTAAGGATGTTTGGAAAAAGAAAGTGGAAAGTGAAACTATCAAAAATATTTTTAAACGGGTCATTATATCTGATTTTGATGAAATAGTATATAAATTTAGACGAAAGAAAGTGTGAATTGTACTAAAAATATGAAGTTGGAATACTGAATTAAGTAGACTATAACAAAGTTATACGCTAAATCAAATATCACATTAATTTACGAACAACTCTCCAACTTTCAATTTAAATTCATTAAAAATGAGAGCATTTGATGCCAACACTGAACTCTTCTTTATAAAATAGTTATTTCCACCCTTGAAATCAGAAACAAAACCACCTGCTTGTATAATAATAAGTACTCCTGCTGCAATATCCCATGGATTGAGGTTGAATTCGTAGCGACCATCGTAGCGTCCACAAGCCACATAAGCTAAATCGACTGCTGCAGAACCACTTAATCGTAAACCATGAGTATTTTTCAGAAAAAAATCAAATGAATTTAATAACTCGGGGTAACGATCCATATAATAATGGGGACGTCCCGTAACGATAAGTGCATCAGACAACTTATTTGTTTTTGAAACATGAATTTCAGTTCCGTTTAAGTAGGATTTACTCCCGTCCCATGCGTAAAATATTTCCTCACGGGTAATTTCGTAAATAACACCAACAACTGGTATCTCTTTGTAAGTCAGGGCTACACTTATTGCATAAGGAGTGGAATTATGAATAAAGTTAGTTGTTCCATCCAAGGGATCAATAATCCATAAATATTCTTCGCCATTTGCTTTTGTTGTAGTTCCTTCTTCTGTAACAAAACCTGCTTCGGGAACAATTTTTTTGAGTGCTTTAACCAATAGTTTCTCGGCTTCCTGATCCACGTACGAAACAAAATCGTTTTTACTTTTTGTTTCTACTTTATCGAGCGAAAAATTGAGACTTTCCTTATTTATATATTCTGCAACTTGCTTTGTAAGTTCAATCACCTCAAAAGTAATCACTTTAAAATCTTTATTTGCCATTATGCTTTGTTTTCGACACAAAAAATGAGAGTATAAAACCAACTAAGAATATCGTAGTTGTTCCCAGCACTATTGTAAAATAATTATGAAAAATAGTTTGTCCACTAAAAGTCAACCACGAAATTAGTATAACTCCGGATAAAACAGCAACAAAAGCATGAATATTTCTGGTGTTTTTTGAAATATAACCCAGGAAGAACAATCCTAACATACCCCCACTGAAAATTCCTGCCAGGCTCCACCATGCATCTAATGCACTCTTGACAGACATCATGGCCAACCCGACTCCCATACCTAAAACACCAAGAATAAATGACGTAATGTACAATACTTTCATTTTCGATTTTTCTGTCAATGCAATCTTTCGCTTTTGAAAAAAATCAGTTAGTATAATAGTTGCCGAACTATTAATGCTTGTGGAAATGGTGCTCATTCCCGCTGCAAAAATGGCTGCTATAAGCAATCCTGTAACGCCAACAGGCAATTCACTTACTATAAAATATGGAAAAACTTTATCGCCAGTAATATCACCAGGCAATAATTGAGGATATACCTGATAATACGCAAAAAGTGCTGTTCCTATAAAAAAGAAGAAAAAGCTTATTGGAACGTACAATAATCCACCGAACAAAGTAGAAAATTTTGCACTTTTCTCGTTTTTTGCACTCTTATAGCGTTGTACATAATTTTGGTCAATTCCAAAGTTCTGCAAATTAATGAATGTTCCGTAGAGTAACATTACCCAGAAAGTGGATTTATCGAGTTCGAGACCCAATGAGCCCAATGAAAATTTATCATTTTCCAGTCCAATCTTGATAATTTGTGCAGGGCCTTCGGGTAATGAAAAAAGCAAATATCCGACACAAACCAACGCTCCAAAAATCAAAATTGATCCCTGAATTGCATCAGTCCATATTACCGCTTTTATGCCGCCTAAAACAGAATAAATGATTACTGCAACACTCGTAATAATGATAATTAATGGAACACTCCAACCTAACATAGAGTGTAATGGTAAAGCCATTAGAAATAAAACTGAACCAATACGGGCAATTTGAGTCAGGATATAACATATTGCTGCATAAGCCCTTGCCCAATATCCAAAACGTGCTTCAAGGAAGCTATAAGCCGACACGCTATCAATATTTCTATAAAATGGGACAAAGAATTTTGCAGCTAAAATAGCGGCTAAAGGGATAGTAAAACTAAAAACCAACGAATTCCAATTACCTAAATATGCATTTCCGGGCAAAGCCAAAAAACTAATACTACTCACATAGGTGGCAAATATTGACATTCCTACCACAAATCCGGGCATATTTCCACTTCCACTAGTGTAGTCAGAAGCATTCTTATTTTTTCGGACAAATGAACTTCCGAAAAGGACAGTACCCGCCGTAAAAACGAGAAACACGATGAGATCAATGGTGCTTATTTGCATGAAATTAAGTGATTTTAGCTGAAGGTAAACTGAGAAAAGAAATCTATTCCAACACTAAAGCGTTGGAATAGATTGAATATTGACAACTGAATTATAATTCAAGTTTTGCAATAGCTTCCCTAATTTTATTTTTATGTTCTCTGTCAAATTTATTGAATGGAGTTGCTAAATAATCGTTACAGATGTCCAAAATTGAAAGTCCTGCTTTAACCCCTTTGAGATAACTTGAACCGTAACTACCTACAGTATAAATTGACGAACTGATTTGCATCACTTTTGCGTGTAATTCACGTACTTTATCTACATCTTTTGCAACAGCGGCATTGTACAAATCCACATACAATTTAGGGAACATATTTGCCCCACCATTTACACCACCATGAGCACCCATCAATACCGATTCGGCCATCATCTCTTCGGGTCCTACAAATAATGAAAAATCGGGTCGATCACGGAACTCATGCATCACCGACTGAAAATATGCTCCACCTGCCGAACTATCTTTAAATCCAATTACTTTTGGATTTTCTGCAATTCTACAAATAGTAGATGGCGCAAAAGAAACTTTTGTGTGCGTTGGCATATTGTACAAAAAAACCGGTAATGGCAATTTTGGAATAAGTTTTTTGTAAAAATCAGTCAGTTCAGCCTGTGATGTGGCATAATAATAAGGGGGAGCAGAAACCACTGCATCAGCACCGTATTCAGCTGCCACATTTGCTAATAACACACTATCTTCTACTGAAGTATCAGAAATGCCAACAAGTAACGGAATACGATTTTTCAAAATGCGTGATGATCGTTTAATCATTTCACAGCGTAATTTAAAACTCAAACTTTGGGCTTCGCCTGTAGTTCCTAAAATAAAAATACCGTGAACACCTCCGGCAATAACATGTTCAATTAATTTTTCCAGACCATCCACATCAAGTGTATCATTGTCTAAAAGTGGTGTTACTAATGGTGGAACGATTCCACGTAATGTTGTTTTCATAATGATAATATAATTCTAATTTAATACGAGTTTCCTTATTCCCCTTTAGGGGTTAGGGGTAATTCTTATGTGTAAAATATGTTCTTTCTTTTCAATGGCATATTTTTTCAAAACTCCCGGACCGCAACTGCTGTTTCCAAGACCCAATACGGCACAGTCCAAACTCAGTATTATTTCTTTGCGAGGAATGAGATTGCAGTTATGCGATTCGCTGGCCAGGTCGTTTGCTGAATAATGAAGAGCAGATGCTGAAAAAGTATTTTCAACCGCTTCAACTTTTATTCCTTTTCCTTTTTGGTCGGTGAGTTTCAGGAATGAAATTTCTTCATGATTACCTGAATCTTGCGGATGCGGATATTCAAAAAGTTGTTTTGTGACCGTGCTGCTCCACAAGCCAATAGTTGATGAACTTTTTCGATCGGGATAATTCTCCCACGGACCAAGTCCGTTCCACGAATAATTTTCCAGTTCGGCATTTAATGCTAATGCTATTCCTAGGCGTGGTAATTCAGGCAAAATCCCTACTGGAATAAAATGACATTCCACATCAATTTTTCCGTCAACAGTAACAGTATACATCAATGTAGATTTTACTTCACCATTATTGTATTTGTTCGTTTTGCTAACTTCAACCAATAAAGCACCATCCTTTCTAATTGAATGATTTACTTTTTCAACCCTAACAACAAGTGCATCTAAATCCTGGTTTTCCCAATCTTTAGCCAACCAATTTCCAAACCCATTGTCGTTATCGGTTGGAGCTCTGAATACCTGATTTACAGGTTGATGTTCAAATTCCTTTGCAGATTTCGCCAAAATCTCTTTTCCCTTATAAATTAATGAAACTAAATCACCAGAATTTACATTCCAAGCGGCAGAGAAACCTTTAGACAACGCGACAATATTTTCGCTGTTTGTTTCAACTTTTAGTTTTCCTTTATTGGAGATTTCAGCCGTTAACAACTTTATTTTTTGAATCTTAAACTGCTCAGAAGCGACTTCAAATCCGGCTTTTGCCCAATCACAATCCTTTTTTAAAACAACGGAAATGTTCAACTGAAGATCGTCGACCTCACCCCTAGCCCTTCTCCTTGAGGAGAGAGGGATTGGGAGTATTGTTGTGTCTCCTGGTTGAAGAGCCTGCAAATTTAATTCTCCATTATTTAATTTTTTTCCAGCACTTGTATAATACCAAAATACAGAATAAGCTGATAAGTCGGTGTGAAATTGTCGATTGATTATCTGAATTTGTCCATCTATCAACTTTATATCGATTGGTTGATACACTTTTTTTACTTCCCAGTATTTTGGAGTAGTTTCTCTGTTGCTCAAAATTACTCCGTTCAGACAGAAGGCTTTAGAATTGGGTTTATCACCAAAGTCACCACCATAAGCCACTTCAATTTTTCCGTTATCCAGTGTTTTAAAAATTCCCTGATCGACCCAATCCCAAATAAAACCACCTAAGAGCCTTTTATTTGCATAAATCTCAGTCCAATAATCCTGAAAATTCCCCATGGCATTCCCCATAGCATGGGCATATTCGCTGGTAATAATCGGTCGATTATCGTTTGTTCTTTTGGCTATTTCAACTAATCGCTCCCATCGGGCATTTTCAGGTCGTTCCACTTCACTGCCTTCAGGTGTCCCCGGATTGAGATATCCCTGTTCAACACGCGGATAAAAGCGACTAATAATATCTACGGTTGAAGGATCAGGGTTTCCGTTTAATCCTTGCGCTCCTTCATAATGAACAGGACGAGTTGGGTCAAAGTCTTTCAGCCATGCTGAATTTGCGGCAAAATTGGGTCCGTAACCGGCTTCGTTTCCTAGACTCCAGATAATTACCGACGGATGATTTTTGTCCCGTTGAGCCATACGGATAGTACGATCCAAAAAAGCAGCAGCCCATTCGGGATCAGCAGCCAGCGTTCCACGCAAACCATGTTCTTCAATATCTGTTTCGTCCATAACATAAATACCTAAGGAATCGCACAATTCGTACCAACGTATTGCATTGGGATAATGACTTGTACGTACGGCATTAATATTGGCTTGTTTCATTAAAAGAATATCCTGTAGCATTCTTTCATTTGTCATTACTTTTCCAAGTTTTGGATCGTGCTCATGACGATTTACACCGCGTAATCGAATGGGCTTTCCATTGATAAGCATTTGTCCATTAGCAATTTCAACTGAGCGAAATCCAATTCGCTGACGAACCTGTTCTATCACTTTTCCAGTACTGTCTTCCAACGAAATCAATAAAGTATATAAGTTCGGAGTTTCGGCAGTCCATTTTAAAGGATTTTTTATTTCAGCTTTCAAACGTCCGAATTTTCGTGGTCCACGTTGTGGATTCCATTCGTTCATCAAAGCTGATTTATGATCCAAATTGAGAATATCTTCCACACTTGTGCTGACGTTCACTAAATTTTCAATTTTTGCCCGAACGGTATACCCTTTTCCGTTTTCATTTCCATAAACTGAAAATTTCGGATCAATTTCCAATGTTGCATTTTGGTAATTTTTATCCAACAAGGTTCTCACTGTCAAATCAGCAATACGAACATCAGGCGTATGATACAGCATCACATCGCGATGAATACCTCCAAAACGCCACATATCCTGATCTTCGAGATAAGAACCATCGCAATACTTGTAAACTTCGATGGAAATCTGATTATCAGCGGATTTCAGAAATTTAGTCACATTGAATTCAGAGGATTCCATGCTACCCTGACTATAACCCACTTTTTGCCCGTTTATCCAAACATAAAATGCACTTTGTACACCTTCGAAGCGGAGAAAAACCTGACCATTTGATTTCCAATTTTCGGGTAAAACGAACGAACGACGATATTGTCCAACCGGATTGCGCTCAATAAAAGTAGTGTAATTTTGTTTTGGAGTGGATGTTACCCGCGGTGGATCTATTCTGAAAGGGAAACCTGCTGAAATATAAATAGGTGTTCCATAACCGTTCACTTCCCAGGTGCCCGGAACAGGGAAATTCTTCCATTCTTTATCATTATAATTGATTGAAAAGAAGTCAGAAATTCGCCCTTCGGGTGTGGGTGACCAGTGAAATTTCCAGTCAGCATTAAGATTTAATAAACAATCGCCCGGTTTATCTTTAAAGGGAATATATGCTGCTCGGGCAGGTTCACGATTTATTTGAAGAATATGCTGATTTTCCCAATCGGGTTGTTGAGCCATTAATCCAACAAAAAATGAAAAAATAAAGAATACTGATAAGATTTTTTTCATTATTATATTTTTAAAATGACATTTTGATTATTAAAAATGCAAAGTGTAGAAACTGCAGAATACAGTTTCTACACTTAAAAAAACTAATTCAATTATTGTCTGATTAATTTCAGATAAGTACTTTGTCCTTCAAATAAAATTCTACAAATAAAGATTCCTTTTTCTGACGTTTTTGGAGACCATTCATACTGTTGAGTTCCATTTTCTGCTGTTCCTCTGTATATCTGTTCAATTAATCTACCATCGATACTATAAACATCTAACTGAATATTTCCGTTATATGGTAATGTTAATTGAATGTGTGTTGACTCGCTGAATGGATTAGGATAACCCTTGCAAACTAGCATTTCAGCAAATGGAAGATTAACAGCACTTGCAAAACTAAAGCTTACTTCCGAAATAGCCGACCATTCTGTACTTGTTTTTGACCGTGCTTTAATTGTTACATCTGAACCAATACTGAATTGAGATGAGTAAGTTTTTGCTGTTGTAGCAACTACATTGGAAATAGCAATACGAGGGTCAGATCCATCTATTGTGTAATAAATGGTACCTTTATTCGAAGTAATACCTAAATTAATAGCAGAACTTAATTGACCACCATCATGTGAATATTTTGGTGCATCAACAGAAGGGAATAATCCGGCATCCTGTAATTGTGTAACTACATTTTGAGTTCTTACCGGAAAATAATTTGTCAATAAATCGTTCTTGCGTGGTATCCAATGATCATTTCGGGTATATGGACCTGTATTGTTATACCAATCGCCCCATCTTGCAGACTCTCCAATTATGGGCAAATCAATTTCATCTGCCAGATTATTATATCTTTCTTCGATAACAGTTGGTGTTAACATACCACCTGCATCAATCATGCTTTTCTGAATATGATCAGCCATTAACACCAGAAAATCGTTATTTTTTTTAAGGTATTTAATAAATGCAGCAGGATTTCCATCTGTTCCACCAGCTTTTACAATGTCTAAATTTACATCTGTCATGGTTGTTTCTCCATCCCAACAGAAAAATTTAAATCCTGCATCATTTTTTACCCTGTTACGTCCTACCGTCCAGTTATTTTTATCCCAGTCCTGATTTCCCAAATAATAATTAATCAGTAAATAATCAATATAGTTATCTACATCTAATAAATTTAAATAAGCAGAATTTACTGAACCATCAGTATTTCGGCCTTGTAATTTTTGATATTTTGTATTATCCGAAAGAGAAGTCGTTTGTACCTGAGACAACAAGTCTTTCCATGCCGTCATATTTCCGGCAGTGGGTGTGGTAGATTGCTGTTCCTTTATAACATCAAATTCTGATTTATCTCCTGAAAAATACGATTCCATAAAATCGTCATCATATTCTTCCGTAATATTATAAAGTCCCCAATATAAACCATTTAAATACAAATGAACGAACCGTTCGTGAGCTGAAGTTTGCCCCATATCCAATTGAGTGGTTTTAGCCCACGAATCCTGAATGTATTGAGCTGAGACTTGTTGAGTTGCCGAATTTTTTACCCATGTATAATTATAGCCACCACGTAAAACCAGTCCATTAAATTCGTTTGTAACTTTTTTTTCGTCAAATAAGTTAAAGTTTAATTTTGAAGGACCATATGAAGATTTAAAACCAATCTCAAAACCATGCTTCGGACAGTTTCCCGGATTTCGACTGTTTCCTCCATGAAGTTTCAATTCACAATTAATCTGGAATTCTTTACCGGTTATTGGGTCAAAATACTCCACCGAAGTCGGCCGTACCCAATCAACACCAACTCCACTAGGTTTACCTGTATAAATATAGATTCCACCTGTATTTTCATCTTCAACATCCGAAAACAAATTTTCAATATCAGTAACAATATGCATAGTTGGTATTGCCGTTAACGCTGATTCCATCTGACTTTTATAGGTTGAACTATTACAAATAGCAGGATCCATTTCATAGTCTGTTGGAATCGTTGTTGTACTTTTATATTGTTTCCAGTCTGTTGGATAACCGGCAGGTTCAGATGGTTGTTTAACCACATCAGCCAAAAAAACATAGGTATTAGTAATGATTTCGCTGTATAAATTGGCAGAATTTATTGTTATGGCACTCAATGGTGTTGTAGTAGAAACATGAATCGGTGCTGAATAAAGTGTGCCGTTGGATTTTGTGGGACGAGTTCCGTTGGTTGTATAATAAATTGAACCATCGCCACCGGGAAGTGATAAGGTAACATCAAATGCCGTTTTATAAAAGCCTCTTGTTGCACTAAAATTTGGAGCAAAAGGAAGACTTCCTGCTACATTCTCAGCACCGGGAGTAGAAGTTGTAAAAAACACTTCCTGACCCTGAAAATATCCGAACGAAACATCCTGACGTTGTGCAGGAAACATTGGGCTATATGAAAAGGAAATGGTTGAATCGGGTTCGCAAATAGCCAAAAACTCTCCTGAACCAGACAATTTAAAATTGGTATGTAAATTTCCAGTGGGATCGATTCGGTCTTTCCCTGAGGCAAAAATGACCATATATCCTGCTTTGGGGATAGTGACGGACGGGAATTGCCACTCTTTCAATGTATTTGGGTTATCAGTCAGATACCAACCAGTTAAATCAATCGCACTATTAGTGTTGTTGTAAATTTCTAACCAGTCAGAATGCTCGTTATCTTCATCTACAATTCCATTTGAATTTACTGCCATAAATTCAGTGATAAGTACTTTCCGGCTTTGAGCCGACAAAAATGTAAATGAAAAAAGAGCGAAAGTTATCAGAATAATTTTTGTGAAACTTGTGATTTTCATTTATTTTTTTCAATTATTAGTTTAAAGTATAAAAAAGCAAAACAAAAGTAATTATTTTCTATCATCTATTTTTTATCAAAGTGATTGAAAAACTATATAATTTGTTATTTGTCAAGTTATTTTTATTGAATTTCCAAACTTGTAAATGCAAGTCCTGAAACATTTTCACCAGAAATAACTACTTTGTAATTTCCTGCATTAATATATGTTCCAGTAGTTGTGCTAATTTGCTTCCATTTTTCCGGTGTTTCAGGAAAAGTTATTTCATCATTTTTAAGTATTACTCCTTTTGAATCGACCAATTGAATGTTGAACACTTTCGCTTCACCTGAAATATTCATATAATTAAATCGCAACGCATAAACCTGAGCCAATCCTGGAGAAATATTCCATTGAATGATTGCCGTTTTTGAATTACTAAATTTTATTCCAGCAATATTTTTTAAAGTGATCTTTTTGTATTTCCCCGATAGAATTGCACTTTCCACCTTATAAACAGCACTTTGTCTTACATTTTCATCTTCGGGAAGCATCTCTTTTGGTGTTTTTACCAACACATTTTTATCTGCTTCATCCCACGACCAATCACTTATTTGATATGCTTTAGTTAGAATACTTTTATCAGTTGATGCTATTGCGATAGCAGAAATAATTGCTTGCCCGGCCTTCACTTCCGGAAATGAAATTTCAAGTTTTCCTCCCTTAACATTGGCATTTACTACTTTTTTCAATGCTGCATCGTGACCACTTTCTGCCCAAATATCCAAATCGTTCAACACTACCGAATCGTTTACAGCCACATCAAAAAGACGTAAACCTTCACAATCCGTACCTACTCCACCACCTGTTCCGTGCCATGGTTCTGTAAAATAAAGTTCCACACGATAATTACCATCCGGTACAGCAAAATTGTATTTCAGTTTATGACGACCGAAACGAAAATGACCGAACAATGACCAATCCTTTGTCCCTCGAATTGGGTCGTATGTTACTCGCTGACTTGCCTGATAAGGATTCAACTCCTTAAAATCAGCTGCCCACGATGTTGAAAATAAGGTGTCATCTTTCAACCAGTTTTGACCAAATTCGTCGGTGTACGCATCACCTCCACAGTTGAGGCGATAGAGGTAATTATAGTTTGGATCTCCTTTTAGATTATCTACCTTATTGATAGTATGACTTGAAGTCGTGCTATCAATAAACAAAACATCAAAATGCGGTGCTTTTTCCAGATTATTCATAACGATCACATCTTCTACAACCGTTTTTCCACCATAAAAACCAATAGCACGCAATACATTGTAACGAATGTCTCTGTTCTCCCACATAAAATGGGTTCCAATACCGTTATTTTTCTTGCGTCCAAGATAAACTGAATCCACAGCATCATTGTATAATTTCACACTATCGCAATTGCTGTAGACTTCAATAGTAGCTCTGGTACGTTTCTTAAATCGGTTTGGCCAGGTATGCGATACGATATAGACCATCGGATCTTTTTTAGCTGATACATAATTGGCACGATACATATAATAAGCATCCGTTGGCTCTTCCCAGGGCGAAACCAAGCCTTTGTAATTAAATGGTCCGACTTTATCCATCACCCGATACATTTCGTCGGGTTGACGACGACCCGGATTATCGTGCGAACTAAAAACCCATTGAAATTGTCCACAAACACTATCTTTTACCAATTCTACCAGTCGTATTTTTTTTTCGAGCAACTGAGTTGCACGATCTTCGCTCCAAATACCATTTTCATCAAATTCAGCAGGTTCGGTATGCAAGCCTAAACTTCGCCATGCACCATATTCTCCATTTAGCAATTGATTTTTCTGTATTAATTCCTGACCATAATTTTCAATATTGCCGCCATATGTTCCACTCCAATTTTGAATTACATCCCAATCTGTTCCTTCGCCACCATTACAGGTAGTAATCACACGCATATCATTTGCAGTAGGATCCATCTCACGAATAATGGCACTGCACTCTTCGGCAAAATCTTTTGGCAATACACTTTCGTTTTGTAAGCCCCACATAATCAAAGAAGGAGAGTTACGACGTTCTTTTACCCATTGACGTAATAGGTTCTTAAAGTTTTCACGAAATTGGGGTGTATCATACCAAATATGTGCAGAAAACTGAGTCCATTCAAGCAAGCCATTTTCATCCAACAAGCGTTGATATTCCAAATTATGCGGTTGATGCGCATCACGGAAAGCATTAAATCCGGCCGCTTTTATTTGTTTTACGCGAGAATAAATCTGATCATCGGAAAAAGCATGCGATTGTCCGAATTGATGTTCGTATTCACAAGTTCCATTAATAAAAAACGGCTTTTCATTTAAATAAAACCGTCCATCTTCATCATTCCGTTTTACCGGCCAACTAATAGTTCTGATGCCAAAAGAAGTTATTATTTCATCGGTTGTAACATTGTCTCCCCTTTTAATCATCGATGCAAGTTTGTACAAATAGGGTCTTTCAGTACTCCATCGAATTTGATCATTAATTGGAGATGATCTGCGAATAATTTTAGTTTCACCAGCTTTTAGTATTACTTTTCCGGCTAATCGGAATGCTGCTATTCCATCCTCATTATTCAATTTGTTTACAAGCTCTACTTCTTCTGTTTTGTTGGAATAATTTTTTACTTCGGTTTCAATAAATATTGAATCGGCTTTAGCATTGTTCCAAACATGAACTCCAAATGGTTCGATACGAATATTATCTGTCACTTCCAACACTACAGGTCGGAAAATTCCCAAAGGTTGTGAGCCTTCGCTAAAACCCCACTCCGACGAACAACCGCCACATACCCATGGCATATCCCAAATCATTTCAGGGTGTTCGGCAATAACAGTCAATTGATTTGTTGTTCCGGGTTTAATTTCTTTTGAAACATCTATGGTAAAAGTTGTTCTTCCACTCAAAAACCGTCCGTAATTTTTCCCGTTTAAAATAACTGTTGCATAGGTTCCAACTCCTTCAAAGCGAAGAAAAGTGCTTTTATTTTTTTCTATTATAGGAGCAGTAAATATTTTTATATAGGTCGCTGTTCCATGCAAGTTCCCATGTGTTAGCTGGCGATAACCGTAATAATCGTCCCAGTTATGTGGGATATTTACTTTCAAGGTATCATTTTTCATCCAGGTTTTCCAGCCTTCGTTCAGATTCACGGTTGTACGCCGATCTTTTACTTCCGGAATTGGGAAATTGAGAGTAGAACGTCCCAGAGGTTTGCTGGTAGCCACAGCTATTCCACGCTGATCGAATTTATTTACGGCACAATAAAAATGATAAACAACACCATTGTGATTGATGACATAACTTTTATGAGCAAATAAATCGTCGTATTTTTTTGAAGGAATAATTAAATCATCACCTTTCCAATCGAACCAATGAATTAGGTCGTAACTGCATGCAAAAGTATTGTAAGCTTTATAAGTTTTGTTTGGATTAAACGCCGAAAAATAAAACATGACAAACACATCGCCAAACTTTTGGATTTGTGCATCGCCAGTTATCATCCCCTGAATTTCGTGAGTAAAAACCGGATTGCCCACATAACGTTTCCAATGTTTCATATCGTTGGAAAGCGCAATACCAATTCGTTCGCCTTTCAGGTTTGTTTCGGGATGTATTCCCCCGGCATTGTAAAACATAACAAAAGGAGCTCCCAGAGTTTTTGATTTATCCCAATAAATGGTGCTTTTGTATTGCGTCAGATTTTCAAACCATTGGGCATCTTTATCTTTGCTGGAAAGTATCGGTTTTTTAATTGAATTCCATTCTTCGGCTTTGCTAAGATTTTTTTCATCAGTCCAGGCTAAACCAATACTTAAAGGTCCTGCCTCATATCCGGCATTAGCACCACCAATATAAGTCATCCAGTTTTTCCCTTTGAAGGGTTGCAATTCGTAACTTCCACCCCACTCCATATCGGGCAAAGAAGGGAAGCCACCACGCTGATTCATGTCCCACACTCCCTCACGAAACGAAAGTATGCGACCTTTTGTTTTCCATTCCAGCAAATTATCACTTTCGGCCAACCAGGTTTCGTACCCCCGACCGTCCGTTCCTGTTTTTCCGTTGTAAATAACGAAAGTCATGAACCATTTCCCATCTTTCTGAAAAACAGTAGGGCAATCTATTTTATAATTATTAGTGGTTGGAGCCAGTACTAAACCATATTTATAGGGTGTTTTTACCTGCTCGTAAATTTCAGACATTTTTGACTGGGAAACAACAACCTCACCCCCAACCCCTCTCCCCTGGGAGAGAGGAGCTGATTGTGCAGATAAAAATATTGAAAAAAGCAGCACTAAGAAAAGGAGTACCTCACCCCTAACCCCTCTCCCAGCGGAGAGAAGAACTGAATTACTTTTATCAATTTTAAATATATCGTTTGTCATATAGCACTTTCATTTGGTGACGAGGTGACGTAAAATGACCTTCCTCACCTAATTTTTTTCATCCGCAACTAATAAAAAAAATGTTTATTCGGAACATTTTTCATTTACTTTATTCGTGCAAAATTCTTCTATAAATGCAGGTTGTATTGTTGCAAATTTTGCAACCGTATTCGTGGAGCTTTAGATTTTTGCCAAGACCAATTAATCCGCTGACTGATTTTCGTGGAGTCATCAAACAAGAATCACTTAAAGCAATTCCGGTTGGATTCTCACCAATCAACTGAAATAAATTTTGCTGATCGGATAGTGGCCAGTTACAATAACCGGGACTATAACGATTGGAAATTTTCAATTTCTTTTCAAGCATCTTTATTTTCAAACTTTCCTGAATTTTATCCATTGCTTTCTCAACAGTAAGCGAGCCAATAGCATCCAAGATATAGGCTTCCATGATATCGCCCTGTTCGTTCAACCTGTTTGTAAGTTGAGTAAAATATTCACCGGCAGTACATACGAAAAGGGCAACCTGAGTAGCTTCCTTAATATATCCACACAACTGGCGACCTAAATTGAATTCGATGTTTTCAATGCAAATTAATCCATCTTTCAACCTCAATTCTTCTAAATTTTTCAATATATAGTAACCCGAAATACCAGTATCAAGATTTAACTGAGGTAGAACCTCCTTAATGAAAACAATGGCAGGATGCTCTTCTTCCAAATTTGTAGACTTGATAAAATCAAGAATCTCTGCAAATGTAGGTGCCACTTCGGAGAAAGTGAAATGATAAAAAATACCCTCGCCCCCTAAAGGGGAGTCTACCCCTAACCCCTGAAGGGGAACAGAGTTACTTTCTTTTCCGTTTTTGATTATATTTTGCATTTGTATTAGTCTGTTGACACTAATTTTATTCCCCTTTAGGGGTTGTATTCATTATTGTTTCAAGAAAAATTCTGATATTCTCTTCCGGCACATGAGGCGGTAAATCGCAACCACTCGAAATAACAAAATTTTTATATCCCGAAGTTTTACTTAATAAACTTTCAGTTTCCAATTTTACTGAATCAACACTTCCTTGCTTGAATACTCCTACCGGATCCAGATTTCCCATAACAATAATATCTTCGGGACATTCTTTCAGAACTTCAACCATATTTATAGCGTTCCCAAAATGCAGTGCCTTGGCGCCACTAGCAATCATTGCCTGAGTACAATGTCCATAATTTCCACAATTATGAAGTATTACAGTGAAATTATCATCTTGAACTGCTTCAACAATTTTTTTTACAAAATCTGTTGAATACAGGTTACAATCATCGTTCGAAAGTAACCCTGCAGCCGGTTCAGCAATAATAACTCCGTGAGAACCAACATCCTTTAATGCCTGACAATAATTCAATAGAAACTCGGTACATTTCGATAATAAATTGAGTATTGTTTCAGGGTCTATATAAATACCTACCATTATTTCCGACATATCGAATAAGCGACCAGCCAGCGAAAATGGACCAATACATCCTGAAAAAACAGGTTTATCTTTAATGTGATCTATTGCTAATTTATTTGCTAATAGATATTGTGAAATCCGACCTTTATCAAGCGTCGGAACTTTTAATGCATCAACTGTTTCAGCATCCCACACCAATCTTCCGGTTACTGATGGAATTTTATCTTCAGAAAAATTTACTTCAGCACCAAAAGCTTCAGCCTCAACAGTCAAATCCATAATAGAAGTACAAACATTGGTGTTGAAATTCTCGGATATATATTTAATTGCTTCGAAATGAATCTGTCCGTTCGTGACAGCATCTTTTACAGTATATCCTAATGCTTCAATGCCGGGATGCGTCATTATTGGGAAAGCAGTTACTGTGGAACTTTGTAAAATTTGATCTATAAATTGTTTCATAAAGATACGACCTCTAACCCTACCTAAAGTTAGGTAAACCCTAAAGGGGAATTAAGTTACTTTCGTCTATTAAATGGGTTGAAATGATTCTTAAAATACGATAATGTCTCGCATTGCGCTCTATCAAAGTCCTCTTTAGGGGATTTAGGGGTCATGCAGAAATTTTATCTAACCACACAATTCCTTCCTGAGGATTTTTTCCGTAACCATCAGCTCCGATTTGTAATGCAAAATCAGCTGAGAGAGGTGCTCCACCCACAATCACTTTTGTGTCCGGAGAAATAGCTTTTATAGCTTCAATTACGGGTTTCATGTTTACCATAGTTGTTGTAAGCAAAGCAGAAATCCCTACTACTGCACCCGGATTTTGTTGTAATGTTTCAACAAATTTCTCTGCTCTCACATCAATTCCTAAATCAATTACTTCCCAGCCGGCACCTTCCACCATCATACTAAAAAGATTTTTGCCTATATCGTGTAAATCGCCAAACACTGTTCCGATAATGAATTTTCCTTTTCGTTGAACAGCACCACTGGCAAAATAGGGTTTTAAATGCATCATCGAAGCACTCATCGCCTTGGCCGACAACAACATTTGAGGAACAAATATTTTATTTTCTGTAAATTTTTGGCCCACTTTATTCATAGCCGAAATCAAAGCATTATTCAAAATTTCACCGGGTTCTACACCTGCTTCTAATGCTTCTTTAGTGATTTCATCAGCACCGGGTTGTCCTTTCATTTGAGGTGGATACGGCGATGCCAAATTGATTTTTCCGAATTCTACACATTCGGATAGTTTTTCCAATAATTCTGAATTCATAATATCTATGTTGTTATTTATTTCATGTTATATGCCCTTTGGACGTTGTTTTATTATTTAAATTCGTCATTCTTATTTCGAACTCGTCTTGACTTTTTATAATATCGCTCCTACGGAGCTTTTGTTTCATTGAATAAATATTTCTACCATACTATCGCTTCTCCGGAGCTCTGAAAACACCTTATTCTCTTTGCAACACTAAATAATTACAGTCGAAGACTAGATAACTATTAATTGAGACAAAGCCAAATAACATTTATTTCTGTGCAGCTAAAATTTGCTCTCCATAATAGCTTCCATACGATATAATGACGGATGAAGCGAGTAATAGTACTAATGCGACTATTAGAATTAAGTAAGTACGTTTTGACACTTGCTTCCATTCTTTCATAAGTAAACCAACTCCATAACTGAAAAATATCAACATTGACATGTGCAATACCCAACTTATAAACTGGAAATTACCCATGCGAACATGACCTAAACCGTAAAAGAAAAATTGTCCGAACCATAGAGTTCCAGCCAATGCAGACCACAATGTATTTTTAAATCGTTGTCCGAAAGGAATTCCGCTTGCTTTTGTAAATTCTTTCAATGTTTTATTTTTCCAACCGGCAACAAGAAACCAAATCAGATTCACAACGAAACATCCGGCTGTTGAAACAATCAATTTGGCATTTCCTTCAAACTCCCCGGCTCCATGCTGTGCTGCCATATCTGCTATAGGCTGTCCTGTTTCCAGCGAGATATTGAAAACTGCAGATAAAAATCCTGCTGCAATGGCCAAAGCCAAGCCCACTTTCATATTAAAATGAGCTGAATGTTTCAATTCGCCCAAATCTTTTTCTTTTTTGAAGCCCGCGACTCCAATAAATACGATTCCCAAAATAGATAATATCATTCCCAAAAGGACAATACTGCTTCCCGGACGATTAAAATACTCAATCACCTGACCGTGTAATAATAAAGGAGTCATTGTTCCTAAAATGGCCGAAAGTCCGATACTGATGGAATAGGTTAACGAATAACCAATATGCTGAATGGCAAAACCGAAAGACATGCCACCAAACCCATACACCGCACCTAACAAAAATGCACCCCAAAAAGCGTTGTTTGGTGCATCTCTCAAAATCTCAAAGAAATCGGGAACCGTAAGATAGCCTATAATCAGTGGCATTATCAGCCAGGCAAAAGCAGATTGTACCAACCAAAATGTCCCCCAAGACCATTGCTTGGTTTTTTGACTTGGCAGATAGCAAGTGGAAGCCGAAGCTCCACCAATGGCGTGAAAAAATGTACCGAGTAATGGATTTGATGTCATATAACCTCCCCTTAGTCCCGTCCAAAGGAAGGGAAACCTGTTTTATTATAAGTTGTTTAATATTATTTTTCGCAATCTCCCTCTCCCTCTCCTTTGGAGAGGGTTGGGGAGAGGTAAAAAATCTCTTCCATATCCGCCCAAAATTCACCGACATTTCTCGTTTCAATGGGTTGCATCAATGGTTTTACAACATCCCACCACCGTTGCGTTTCCGAGTCGGAAGCCATTTTTGCCATATCGCCTTCAAAATCAGTTCCCACATATTCGAAATAGGCAAAAAGTACTAAATCTTTTTTAAAAATGGAATAGTTCTGAATATTGCAATCAGAAATCATTTTCAACACTCCAGGCCAAACAGCAGCATGTTGTTTTACATACTCGTTGGCACATTCGGGTTTTAAGTAAATTATCTGTCCAAAACGTTTCATAATAATCTCTTGCCCACTAAATCCCCCTAAAGAGGGACTTTCAGATAGCATACATTTTTAATTGTTTATTATTTAAATTTCAATGAAAGAAACTTTCAATTTCGAAAGAATTCCCCCTTTAGGGGATCAGATGCCCAATGCCAAAAACATTGCCTCCACATTTGCAGGTGGAATATCCGGCAAAATGGCTTCGTGACTGGGTGAAATGATTAATCCGGTTGGAAATAATTGTTTCAATTCCATCACCTTAGCAGAAACCTGCTCAGGTGTACCATTTACTAATAAATGTTGTGCATCCACCCCGCCACAAAAAGAAGCTTTACCACCAAATCCGGCTTTTAATGTTGAAGCATCCATATCGGCAGCTAAAGCTTGTATCGGATGAATGGAATCAACACCTAAATCAATCAAATCCTGAATAATCGGATAAATAGATCCACAGGAATGATGAATTACTTTTAGACCATAACCTTTTGCCTGATCAATCAGTTTTTTTGTTCCCGGAAAAACATAGGTACGTAACGAGTCCGGATCGACCATTAAACCATTCTGACTACCAAAATCATTTCCAATCAACACTGCATCCAAATATCCTTTGGTGGCTTCGTAAAAAATTTCGTTTGCTTTCAAATAAAAATCAGTAATTCTATCAATCACTGCCTGAAACATATCAGGATTCATCAGCATCACCATCAGCGCCTTTTCCATACCGAAAGCCGCACATACATCCTGAAAATGAGCACTCCACATTACTCCCATACGAACATAATCGGGATTTACCGCCATTGCAAGTCTGCGTGATTCTTCCACATCAAGATAATGTGCCGGATCGGGCCACGGGAAAGTATCAACCAATGCAGGATCGTCAATATCTTCGAAAAACCCCGGAGCTGTCAGTGTTCGTTCATCAGGTTTATCATCATGAGCCATTTTAGCAAATTTAAACGCACAAGCTATATGGTTCGAAGGCGGAAAATTATACGGAACTTCAATGGGATAAATATCATCATCAAGTTTTATTTTCAATTCATCAACTGAATTTACATGGAAATACTCCAGTAATCCGGGAATAGCAGCCGGAACAGGCAACCCTAACCACGAAGCCGGACGATCAACCGGGTGGTTGATTATTGTTGCGTAAAAACGTTCTTTGTGTGTCATAAAACCCCTAGCCCCTAAAGGGGAACTAATATTACTATTATTTATTATGTTTTCCATTTTTATAAAAGTATAAAAACTATCATTTCTTATTCCCCTTTTGGATTTGGGGTCATTTAATTAAAAAACAAATACAACCCAACCATTACTACAACTAATAATATCCAAGCAACTTTTACTTTTGCATCAATTTTTATTGGTTGATAATCAATCTTTGCAATTGTTTGATTTGATTTTGAATCTATTAACGAATAAACAAAAACATAAATGCCCAAAATTACAAAAATAATAAACGAAATATATAAGAAATGTAATCCTTTAAATATTAAATTATTGTAATAAAGGATTCCAATGCCTAAACTAAAAATTGTGCCTAGAGTCAGAACAGAATTAATGGCTTTGTGGGACGTTTTCTTCCAAAGTACTGCAAAGAGAAAAGCAACCGACATTGGCGGAGCAATAAAACCTAAAACTGATTGGAAAATATTGAAAAAACTCAAGCCCTGAATATAGGTAATACCAATGGCCAAAAATATAGATAATAAAGCACCAATCACAACAACAATACGTCCAATTAACGTAATTTCTTTGTTGGATGCAGTAGGTTTAAACTGTTTTATGTAAATATCCATTGTAAAGACGGCACTCAAAGAGTTCAATGCCGAGCCAACCGTACTAATCAACGCAGCCATCATCACCACGATCACCAGACCAATTAATCCCGGAGGAAAAACGGCTTCCACCAATTTTAAATAAGCATCGGTCGAATTACTCAGGCCGGGTAATAATATAAAAGCTAGAATACCCGGAATCATAAACAATGGAATATCAATCACTTTGAGCCAGGCTACGAAGTTTGCTCCCATTTGTCCATTCTTTAAATCTTTTGTTCCCAAAACCGATTGAACCATCGACTGATCGGTACACCAAAACCAAACACCCATAATTGGATAACCAATGAGTATAGCCAGCCATGGAAAATTAGGATCATCGAGTGGTTGAAACATTTTCCAGTAACTCACAGGAGTGGAATTAACAATTTCAGAAATTCCACCGACTTTTATAACAGCCATTACTACCAATAATATTGAAACTCCAATCAATAATAGCATTTGAAAAACATTGGTATAAGCAATTGCTTTTAACCCTCCGGCAATAACAAATGCAGCTGAAATAGCTACTAAAATTACAATACTTGTTGAAAGTGGAATAGCCAGAATTTGCGACATAAATACACCTCCGGAGAATAGTGTAAGACCCAACCACGAAATCAGAATGGTTATAATGGTGTACCAGGCAAGGTAACGTCGTGTTTTATCGCCAAAGCGTTTTCCCATATATTCGGGCAAAGTCATCACTTGAGCACCCAGATATCGGGGAGCAAAAACAAAAGCAAGTAAAAGAATAAACGGAAAGGCATACCACGAGAAATTTCCAGCAACAATGCCACTCTCGTAGCCACTACTAGCATTAGCAATAAGCATCGACGGTCCAACATTCGTTCCCCACATGGTTAACCCAATGGCAAACCAGCCCAAGCTTTTGTTCGCTGTAAAGAGGTTTTCGCTCTTATTCTTTTTGCTAAAACTTGCCCAATAGGCAATGCCCAGCAAAACAATAACATAAACTACAATTACAACAATATCTAAAGTTGATAAGTGAATTAATTCTTTCATAAGACCTCTCCCTAACCCCTAAACCTCACCCCAACCCTCTCCAAGTGGAGAGGGAGTAAGAGAGGAGAAAAGACTTGTGATATAATTTAAAGTTATTTTTTAATTCCAAGGCATTTTGCTTTAGAATAATTAATTTTTCAAAAAAACGTCCAATGGACAAATAAAGGACGAAGTCCAACTATCAGCCGAAGCGAAAATATCAACGATACCGTTCAACAATTTTCATCGCCTGCTCAATTTCCTTTTCCGATTTAAAATCTACATTGATATGTAAACCCTGATTACCCACATTATCCAGCAAAGGCTCTAATTCATCTAAAGTCACCCAATTGGCCATCACTGATTTGCCGGCAGAAAGTATTTTTTTATATAAATCATACCATTGTGCATTTCCACCTTGTGGTTGACCATAACCCGGTGTCCACTGAATGGCATTTAATTTTTCAAGTTCCAATACGGCATCTAAATGACGAATAGCATCCACACCATCCAAATGATAAAGCGTGTAATCAATCTCTTCAGTTTGTTCGCGTAAAAATGGCAAACAGAAGGTGCGATAATCATCTTCCGAAATCATGATGGATAAATCGACCTGCAACTTCGACACTTTTCCTGGTGCCCATAAAGAAAAATAACAAAACGCCATTTCACCATTTACATTAATAATATCGTAAATTTCGTTGAAGACTTTGAAATAAACATCATTTACTTTCTGGAGTTGTTCCAATGTGCCATCCGGATCCATTATCAAATCCATCAACACATTATCAGAACCTTTCAGACTGGCTAAAACATCTAATCCTTCCACCAAATCGGGACAACCCACCATGTAATTTCCCTGTGCTTTTGATTTGCAGGCATTCAGTAAATCTTTGTGCAACTTCCACCATTTTCCATTTTCGTCGAAAATAATCTGTCCGTCAAAACCTTCTTTGTCCCGAATCCAAATAGTGTCATCGCGTCCTTCCAGTTCGGCTCCAAGTAACGAAGCCAGCGAGCCAGGCCCAAGTTGTGTATTGGCAACCGGCAAAATATCTGCCATATACGAATTGTGCGACATGGTATAATGCAGATATTCAGCACGCCATTGTGGATCAAACCAAAACTGATTCATATTCTTGTGTGGCGGTGGCGGTAAAATATTTTCGTAAGGAGCACCTTCTTTAAAAAGATGTTCCCACATGGTCAGCACTATTCCTTTTCCATTCCACCAATCAGTGTAATGTTTTTTTGTTTCGGAAAAATTTGATTTCCAGTAGCCCCCCAACCCCCTAACGGGTGAGCTGAAGATACCATCGCCTGATATTTCCTTATCTTTATTCATAATACTATAAACATCTTGTTCTAATTATCAATACTAAATATTACACCCATATAGGGTTTACCTAACTTTAGGTAGGGTTGGGGTCGTCTTATTTAAACACTTTTTCTACAACTTTACTCATATCCATATCGTCAGTACAACTCACGTCTTCCATATACATCGGGATTTTAGCTCCTTGTTTTACAAAAACCGGAATTTCATCCATTGGAACTTCTACTTTTTTCAACCATCTTTCCCCTTCAAAAACTTCCTTTGTGAAAAAATGAACCCACATTCCTTCGGGAAGATAAATATCGCGTTTATTTTCGGGATTTATCACAGGAGCTACTAACATATTTTCCCCAAAGAAATACTGATCATCTATTTGCCGACAAGTTTTATCGTTGGGGTAATGTAAAATCATGGCACGTAACACGGGCATTCCGGTACGAGTAGTAATTTCGCTTTGTTCCAAGATATATGGAATCAACTGATACCGGAGTTTCCAGTATTTTTTTATTATCCCTGAGATATTAGGAAAATGCCATGGCTCGCGTTTACTGGTTCCGTGATAACGTAAATGTGAGGTAAAGACACCAAATTGAGTCCATCGAACATATAAATCATCCGGAATAACCGAATTCATAAAGTTTGGAACTCCATGGAAACCTGGCACATCATGACTCCAAAAGCCAAATCCTGAAAGACCGAGTTGCAAGCCACCTTTAAGCGAACCAGCTAAACCGTCCCACGAGCAAGCTGAATCACCACCCCAATGCAAGGGATAACGTTGACAACCTGCCCAACCTGCACGTGCCCAAATAATTCCGTTGCCGGTAACTTCTTTGGTCACTTCATAAGCTGCTTTTTGATACAATAAGGGGTAAAGATTGTGTAATTTTTCAGGCGACATATTCCGATATTCGGCACCGAGATGAATATCTTCGCCAAAATCTGTTTTAATACATACAACGCCCATTTCCAATAAATTGCGAAGTAAATCTTTATACCACTCCGTTGCTTTATCGTAGGTAAAATCGATAGTACCGGCAAAATCCTGCACGCTAAAATTTGACGATCCGGTAAGGACACGTTCGCTCTTGCTGATATATTCATTTTCGTCGGCTTCTTTGTACTGAATGGCGTTGTACGAAATGTAAGGCAATTGCCACAAACTCACCCGATAGCCATTTTTTTTCAGGTTTCCAATAAATTCTTTCGGATTAGGGAAACGTTCTTCATTAAATTTCCATTCGCACAACCAATCGGTTTCGAACCAACCGGTATCTATGTGAATCACATCGCAGGGATAATCTTCGGCACGCATGCGGTCACAGATCTCAGTTACTTCCTTAGCCGAAAAATAACTCATGCGACTCATCCATGTGCCAAAACTCCAAAGTGGTGGCATGGATGGAAAGCCGGTAAGTTGACGATAACCGAACAGAATTTCTTCGGGAGTATCACCACCTATCAAGAAAAAATCGACCACCGGTTCTTCTACCATTACCTGAGCCGAACGAGTTGAATGGTCAGCCAATGAAAATTTTGCAAAGGAAGTTGTATGCAAAAACAATCCGTAATTTTCGGAGGAAAGATAAAATGGAATGCTCTTATACGAACGACTATTATTTACGCCCTGACCGTCGAGATTACGAAGTTGCATGGTTTTTCCCGACAAATCCATTTTAGTAAATCGTTCACCTGTTCCATAGAAACATTCGTCCGGTGCAGCATGAAGGGAGAAAGTTGCTCGTTGAGGCACTTCGTTTCGTTCCACAAAAGCCAATGCGAAAGCATCGTGACGTGCAGGAGAAAACATATCGTACCCCGAAAGGGCAATTTCATTTTTACCATCGGGGTAAAATTCCAACTCAATAGTTTCAGCAGGTGCAGGAACTAAATCGCTCCACCAATCAATTTCGGGTGATTGGAAACCGATTATTGCCTTTTTATTTCCGTTGCCGTCAAAAACAGTCCAATTGAGTTCTGTTTTTTTGAAAGACAACGAATTCATCTGTAAACGTGCATCCAATTCCAACATCTCAGAATCCTCCATTATTCCTCCGGCTAATGCCATTGAAATACGCAGAATCTTATCGCCGTAGCCTTTTATTCGAAGAACATAGTCTCTCCGTGAAACAGTAGTATCGGGAGTAATTTCGTTAGAATTATTTTGTTGTTGAAATGGGATAGTAATAAAAATATCACCATTTTTTTCTTCAATATCAGTTGGCGAGCAAGCTCTCCACAATCTGTCGCCTTCGTTCAATTCCGGACTAAAATCTAAAAAGTCAAAAAGCTGATAGTTTGTTTGTTTCATACATTCCAACCCCTAATGGGGCTTTTTATAATTAGTTCGTTCAAATTCAATAAAACATCCAATCCATCGTTTCTTCATCATCTGTTCCGGCTAATCCGGCATTTCTTGGAATAAGCTCTGAATTTGTAAATCCGAGTATTAAGCAATACCCTCTTGGCAATAACAATTTACTTTTTCCTGCTTTAAAACTGTAAACATGAACATTGATAGCCGGTAAATCATCAATTTTCATCGCATTTCGTAATTTAGCCTCCACCTGTCCATATAAATTAGCTGAAGCATCTGTTTCAAGTGCCGGTGCTTTAGCGAAAGTTTTCTGATCATCGCGAAAATACCCAACAAGCAAGTTGACCGGTTTCGTTGATTCAAATTCTACTTTCGTACCATTATCGTATTGCGATGAAGCGTTTAAAACCCAAGCATCCAACCCAATCAATTCCGGAGCAATTTCCTGTATATCCGATTCAATATCGGAATAAAGCGATACTCCCGGCTCTAATTTTACAGTAGAAATATCCTTATTTAATATTGTCACTTCAGCATTAACAATTGCTTCAATTTGAATTGGTTTTTGAATATCCGTATTTTGTTTCGATTTGAGTAATACCAAATTATTCTTAAAATTGACAAATTCTTTTTGGTAATGAACCAACATTTCTTCCCACGTTTTATTTTTTCCATTATCGCCTCCTATCGGAATACGACGCTGAGAAGTCTGCATACTATTGGCATATAGATAATGATCTTTGGTCAAATCAACCAGTCTGCTGTAATGTTCCAGACTTTTTTCAAGAAATGGAACAGCTGCATCAAGGTTTTTAATATCTTTTTCCCATTGGTAATCTAGTACCAATTTAGCGGCTTTTACCTTATTATTAAAGAAATAAGCAAACTCACTATAGCAATGCATGTCATTTCTTAAACGTTCAAATTCCTCATTGTTTCTGGTCACTTTCCCATCTACAGCATCAATAGCTTCCACCGCTTTATCAGCATGTACAATCACCTGAGCAATAATATCCAAAGGAAGTTCTCCCACATGAGCCTGATGTTTCCATTCTTTTTCAACGAATTCAATCAATTTTTCCCCTTCAGGGCCACAACTTTCGTAAAATCCCGGCCAAATTTTATATTTATAAGGATTAACCAATTGACTCATAAACATACCCAACAACAATGTTTGTCGATTTCCCTCAGTAATGCCAAATCGACGTAAAAGTTTAGGAGAAATTTCTCCCGATTCATCATAGGCAAGTTGAATTTTACGCGCATCAGTATCATTAATGCCATAATAATCTCCTAATTGTGTGTTCCAATAAGCAATTTCTTCGTTACGGTCACGATGACAATTCCATGCATAGCGAGCCCAGGTTTTGTACCACATCCAGTCACGATCAATTTGTTTTTCGCGCTGTCCGTTAGGTAATTTATCCGCGGTATAAGGATAATCCCAGAAAGAAGCCTGAGGATAAAGATGTAATGCATTTGCCCCATGAACATTGTGCATAGCCAATACTGATTTGCGAACAAAATCGGGCGAACTCCAACGCCATGGTTCAAGATTTGCAAGAATATGAACATTGCTTATATGTACACTTCCCAAAGCACTCAACTCCTGATGTGTTTGAGTCCACGGACCACGAGGTTCGTAGGTCGTCAAACTCTCGCCATTGTATTTATTCATGGTGTAGAGATTTTTGTACAGCAGTTTTGCAGCATCAATATCCATTTTTGCATCTGTGTCGTGAGCACGCAAAATAATTGGAGGTTCGTCGGTTCTCCCAAGAGTTTTTAAACCATCCTTAACACCGGGAATAATGGTTTCGGTAAACCATTTCACATCATCTTCGTAAGTAGCCATAGCCTCTCCCAGTGCCACTAACAACCCTACATTAGGATATTTTCCAACAAAAGCAGCTATGCTTTTACGCGTATAATCACTTATATATGGTATAATAGGTCGATTTCGATCCTGTGTTTTAATACCATAATGTTCTGCAAAAGGTTTGGAAACAATAATGTTGTAAAACATTTGAATAACAAAAATTCCACGTTTATCAGCTTCTCTAGTCAAGAAGGTATATATCTCTTCATTTTTTTTAAACGTTGCATCGTCCACTTCCACAGCAAAGGGATACTCTTTTAATCGAACCAATGAAGCAAATGGATGTCCATTCCACAAATAAACTGAATTCATGCGGTTTTCAACAAGCATATCAAGATATTTTATCCATTGTTCTTTATCATAAAACCATGGGAAAGTTTCGGGCGTATAAGGATATTCGTAAACCGTACGTCCGGGGAGATAAGTTGGTTTTTGGACACCAATAGCAGTGCCACGTAGAACCATTTCAGGAGCATCTGAAAAAGAAGAGGGCAAATCAAGCGTTTTAGTGTTTTCTAATCTATCGATAATTTCGCGACAGCCATATATTGCACCACTGCCATCAGTACCGCAAATTAATGTGACATTTTTTTTTGTTGAAATAAAAAAGCCCTCTTTTTTCATTGAATCGGGCAACTGAATCTTCAACTTTTTTAAAACTGATTTTAATTCTTTGTCATTTTTTTCAAAAACAAAAATCGATTTATTTCTTGAATATTTAATTCTCGAAACTTTTTCTTCAACAGTATAACCTGCTTTATTCAAAGCTTTGGATAATGATTCGACACCGAACTGAACGCGATTTGATGCTGACTGAGAATTATAGATATAAATAGTTTCGCCAAAGACAAAACCATTAAAAAATAACATTAAAAATAAAACCAACCGACTAAATTTCATATTTCAAATTCTGACGTTTTTAATCCTTTTAATAATACCACAATGACGTATAAACAGGCATTCTGTACTCAAATTAACAATCTTATTCATAAGCTATCATTCTATATAAATACAGTATTTTAAATCACAACGCAAAGTCAGTAATTTCAAAAACTATACAATAACAATCTTTTTATTATTGGGCACCAATAAATATAATGATAACCAACAAAGTAAATAAGCAACACTGGCAATTCCAAAAACAATATAATAACTGCCGGTAAATTGAAGAATCAGCCCAACAGTGCCGGAAAACAGAACGCCTCCAATAGCTCCGGCAAAACCTGCCAATCCGGTTACTGTACCTACGGCATTTTTTGGATAAATATCAGAGACAATCGTAAAAATATTTGCAGCATAACCCTGATGTGCAAAAGTTGCCATGGAAATAAGCGTAACGGCTACCCAAACATTAGAACTGAATGAAGTTAAGAAAATAGGCACGACCAACAATGCCATAAAAAAGATCGTTTTCTTACGTGCAGCAACGGTGTTGTTACCACGATTAATTAGAAATGACGACATCCAACCGCCAAACACTGAGCCACCCATTGAAATAACGTAAATAATGATAAGTGGCAATCCAATGTGAGTCAGGTCGATATTGTAATTTGAATGTAAAAATTTTGGTAACCAATAAAGAAAAAACCACCAAATAGGATCGGTTAGAAACCTCGCCAAACAAATCCCCCAGGTTTGTTTATACGAAATGATGGACTTCCAGGGAAGTTTTTTTGTTTCCGGTTCAATCTCATCCTGTAATATATAATCAAGTTCTGCTTTACTAAGCTTCTTATTTTCTTCCGGTTTTTTATAGGTCAACATCCAAAATATCAACCAGATAAAACCTAATGCTCCCGCACTGATAAAAGCCCATTGCCAACCCCATTTCAGGGCAATTATCGGAATAAGTAGCGGTGCTAGTATAGCTCCAATATTCGATCCGGTATTTAAAACTCCGGTGGCTAATGCACGTTCTTTTTTGGGGAACCATTCGGCCACCGTTTTAATAGCTGCAGGAAAATTAGCCGAAGCACCTACACCTAATCCGAATCGGGCTGTAGCAAAGGCAGCCACACTACTGAATGCAGCATGAAACATTCCTGCCACACTCAATAAAGTTACAGAAACAATAAACCCCAACCGTGTTCCAATTTTGTCGAGCAAAGTACCCATGGAAATAAGACCAATGGCATAAGCCGCTTGAAATGCCATGATTATAAAACCATAATCAGCTTCCGACCAACCAAATTGAGTTGATAATTGTGGCGCAAGAATACCCAGCACTTGTCGGTCGATATAATTGATAGTGGTTGCAAAGAAAAGCAATACAACAATACGCCAACGATAATTCCCGATTTTTACTGACATAATTCATGAATTAAATGATAGGCGTCTTCTTGTTCTGCAGGCGTTTCGCAATACGTTACCACCACCATTTTCATCCCTGTAACCCATAGTCGTGTTAATTGCTCCCGCACCGTTTCCAAATCTCCCACAATACGTGTATTTAAAACTACTCCGGTATTCGCAAATTGATGGAATGCTTCGAGATTCACGTTTGCGCCCGGATCGGTTTGTGGCGAAAAAGCGCCATCGGCCATTTTCAATCCTTTCATTTGTAAAACAGCATCTACCCATCCTGCCCAATCGCCACACGAATGAAAAACAGGTCCGCCAAGTGGCGCACATATTTTTTCTACTGATGGAGCAGCCATTTCCAAATACTGATCAGGAGAAATCATAATAGCGTTATCGTCGCTCATACCCAAACCCTTCCATGCTGTGGACGAAGCAAAGCCATGACCGGGAGATGCCAACGCAGAACCAATCAATTTTAGTTGTTCTTTATTGAAATTGATAGATAAATCAGCTAGTCGGTCAAAAAGTTGCAACACTTTCTCCGGCTCCATCATCGTGTCCATAAAAAACTGATCGAGCGGATACAAATGTCCAATCATATTCAATGGCGATTGGGTATCGGTAAGCGAAATGGGGATTCGGCCTTTGGTTTGCTCCATGAAATATTCAATCATGTTCAATGTATGTCGTCCAATATTCGTCAGAGCCACTTCAGTTGGTTCGTAAGCAAGCACTTCGTCGATGGAATTAAAACGAGATTTCAATGCAGGTGCTTGTCCTTCGAGCCAAATATAATCGCCACCAAAAGCACTGGCAATGGTCCCGATGCCGTACCAGGGTTCCAAAAAGTTCGGAACATCGGCTTTAAACAACATGCTTTTTTCGAGCGCCCCAAGCTGCAATTCCAACGAATGTTTCATGTCATGACAACCGAACGAGAAACATTCGGCAACACGCATACGACGATAAACCGCCACACCCGATTTCTGTTGCCAAAAGCGAGCGCAAGTTTTATTCAAATCTGATGCATAAGCCTCATATTTGTCGAAGTCGAAATTTTCCGGTTTAACCGGAAGTACCTTTGTAGCTTGTGAATCAGCTAATTTATTATCGAATTGTTTTGCCATTTAAGCCTCCCCCAACCCCTCCGAAGGAGGGGAGATAAAAGTTTGTATTTTTAATTTTCTTCAATTTTAAACATTCATGCGATTCTGATTACTAATAGTCCCCCAACTGCAGATTTAGGGGTTTGTTTATTCTTTTCTCAACTCCTCCACTGTTTCAAAAATAGTATCAATCTTGTCATCGCTTACCGAGTCATCGATATTAATGCAGCAAACTCCGGTCAAGAGCGGATTACCTGAATCTTTTACCAACGATACGATAGTTTTCTTGATTTCTTCTTTCGATTGTCTGGCTAATTCTACCGGACTGTAACGGATATTAAGAAAAGTATTTGGCAAATAGTCCCTCAATACTTTCACATCGCCTCCCCAACCTACATCCAAAAAATCGAGTTGAGGAATTTTAGCAAATGATGCTGCCATGCGATGCGGGTCTGCGCCACAATAATGAATTCCATATGGACGTTTCTGACTCCAGGCAATATCGTAAGGCAATAAGAATTCTTCATAATCTTCAGCCGAAATCATAGTGTGTGAACATTCGGAATGTAACAAAACCGGTTTTTGTAGATGGCGTACACCTCGATTAACCGATACAGAAGTAGAACCTGTTTCTGTCTCTAAAAAATTGGTAAATTTTTCGATTACTGAAGCTATAGAAGTAAAATAGGCTTTCGTTTCATCAGGAGACATCATCATATCCACAAAAATACTCTCACCACGTAAATCCATCGCGATATTTAAAATACCACCCCAGTTAATATCGCCGGTAACTCGACTATATTTCCTTTTCAGTGCATTCGTCAATTTCAAAACCTTATTAAAAGTCTCGGACTTAAACGCATCTTCGACGCTTACATTCTCCAGTTCTTTATGCGCAGCCAACACTTGCGGTGGATGATTCTCGGAGTAATTCACTTCGCAACCCAACATTTCGGGAAGCAAATATCCCGCGGCTAAATGTACAGCTCCTATTTCGGGACGGGTTTCTTTTCGGTATTCTCCTAAACCATATTTTCCCCAACGATCGTACAACACTTTTTCTTTTTGTTGCTCCACTTCTACCCGCTTCAACGGATGATAAAAGAAATCCTGATCGAAAGTAATTCCTTCGTTCTTATTCCACCATTCGGGAAGCAGAACAATATCTACGGGCAGAATTGAATTTCCGAGTAAAGAATACTGATTGGATGACATTATATATTTAGGATTGAGATTTAAAACTTGTAAATTAAGACGACAAAAAACCTAACTGTGTACTCAAAAAATGAATCTGCATTAATTTGAGAAGTGTTAGAGTAAATTTTCTAGAAAAAAAATATCAAATTTCAAAATAAATGTACATCTTTGCACTTAAAAGATATAGATATATTATTATGAATAATGTATAGGTATTATAATAAAAGATATACATCTTACTAAAACATTTATCTGAAGATTAATCCACATAGATAAAATCAATATGGCTTTTCAATACGAAGTAAAAACAAAACGAAGCGGACTAGGAACAAAAGAAGCGAAATACTACGCCATACCCGTACGTTCCGGCGAAGTAAGTACCCGACAACTCGCACGTGAAATATCGAAACGATGCTCCTTATCCGAAACAGATGTCCGTGCCACACTGATTGCATTGACCGATACCATGCAGGACTTCCTACACGATGGCTTTAGCGTTAAACTCGACGACCTTGGACGATTTACCATCTCGGCTACCAGCGACGGATTCGACTCACCTGAAGAATGTACAGCGAAAAAAGTACGCGCCAATAAAATTTGCTTTATGGCCGACAAAGAACTGAAAAAAAATTTAAAGGGGATTGAGTTTGAGAGGAAGTGAAGAATCTTAGGTTAACATTAGCAAACTTAGCAAATTGAAAAACAATCACAATAAAATTCTCACAAATAAATAAAAAATCGTAAAAACAATTACCTTAGTATATTGGGAAATTCGTATCTTTGACAAACATTATTTAACTTGTAGACAAAAGAATGACAGGACAGAAGATTATAGAATTCATTGGCTTAGACAGAGCCAAATCTGTAAATTCCAAGAGTGAAAATCTATTGGAATCTGAGTCTATTATATTAAATCTGGCAAAAAAATTTGGTGTTGATTCGGTTTATTTCAACACGGATGAAAACCTAAATAGTTTTCCGGCAGTATTTCTAAAAAAGGTAACCACCTTCGACTTGAAAACCTTGCAAGAAATTGCAGATACCCACAAAAAAATCTGGAATTACAAAAAAGTATTGTTTCTATATGTTTATTCTGAGACTGAAATACGTATTTATAACTGTTCCGAGAAACCTCTAATCAAGACTAAAGAAGATTCTAATTACGATAAAGAACTGAAAAACATAGAAATAAAGACCTACAATTGTTCGGATCAACAACAGCTTGAAGAACTCAATAAATTATTCTCAAGGATTGCAATTGATACAGGAATTATCTGGACTTTGGAAGAAGCTAGTTCAATCCGAGAAAAAATAAATTTACAACGCAGAGTTGATAAGTATTTGGTGTCAAGTTTGGTAAATACTGCAAGTAAGCTTAAAGACGATGGATTAAAGCTAGATGTAATTCACAAAATAATCCTTAGATCTTTATTTCTTTTATATCTTGAAGATAGAGGTGCTGCAGATAAAAGCTTTTATTGTCAGTTTTTAGACGGAGCGGAATCATATTTCGATATACTTAATGATGTTGATGCTACATATGATTTGTATAAAAGACTAGAGGAGCATTTTAATGGAAATGTATTTACGTTAGATACTAACGAAAAAAAACTAAATAAGGAACAATTACAAAATATAAAAACTTGCTTTATAAGAGGTAGAGAAAGAAATGACACTCAACAACTTTTTGAAGATTCGAGAAATTTCAGATTGTTCAATTTTCAAATTATCCAAATTGAATTACTCAGTGAGATTTATGAAAATTTTCTTTCCGAAACCGATCCTACTTTAAAGGAAGATTCTGGGACTTATTATACTCCACCTTCTTTAGTGGAATTTATTCTTAACGAGAAACTACCTGCAAATAAGAAGGAATATAATGTTAAAACCTTAGATCCAAGTTGTGGATCCGGAATTTTTTTAGTTGAAAGCTTTAACCGTTTGGTGAGAAGATATGAAAATGCTCATCAACTAAAAAAACTCTCTGATTTCAACGTTTTAGTTAAACTATTAAAAGACAATATTTTCGGAATCGAAATTCACCAACAGGCGATTAAAGTGGCTGCATTCAGTTTGTATCTCGCATTAGTTGACAAGTTAGACCCAAAAGATCTTTGGCAATATAAAAATCATCAATTGCCCTATTTAATAAATGACCCTAAAGAGAATAACCCCCAGAAACAAGGCTATAATCTTTTTTTAAGAGATACAATTTCTGATTTATCTAAGGAAAATTTATTACAAAATTTCAAATTGGTCGTGGGAAATCCTCCGTTTGGGAAATTGATTTCTGTGGATAAGGATATTGAAGGAAAGCAAAAAGATATTAGAGATTATTGCAACAAAGAGGGATTTGCAAAAGAAATGGTTTTACCATTTTTGCATAAATCTACAACGTTTGCCCCACATGGCGAAATAGCATTGATTTTCAACACTAAAGTTCTAACCAATACTGGTGGAACTTTTCAAAAATTCAGGTATTGGTTATTTAATAAATGTTACGTAGAAAAGGTGTATAATTTTTCTATACTTCGTAATGTGCCTGAAAACTTTGGAGGACAATTATTTGGAGATGCAACGGGTCCAATAAGCATTATTTTCTTTCAGAAAGAACAACCTAAAAATCCATCTGATAAAATTGCATATTACGCTCCAAAAACATTCATAAAATCCAACGTAATTGAAGGGTTGATTATTGACTTTACAGATTTAAAATTTTTACCAAGGGAAGAATGTCAGAAATCCAACACCAAAATTTGGAAAATTGCTATGTGGGGTGGAATAAATGATTGGACTTTAATAAAAAAAATCAATGAAAAGTTTAATAAGTCAATAGGGGAATTCTTAGAAGAAAATAAAAATAAATTTAATTTTGGTTCGGGGTTACATTCTCCATCTGACAAACAAATAATCGAGAATAAAGTATTTACCCCCGAACATGTAATAAATCTAAGGCAAGTACAAAGATTTCATACATTAAAGTCAGCCAATTTGCCTTCAGTAAAGATATTTAGAAACATTAATAAAGAAATATTTAAGCCACCGTACATAATTATTAAAGAAGGACAGAAGGACAAAGAATATTGTTCCAGTTATATCGACTACGATTCATATCATACTGGGGCATTTAGTATTTCAGTAATTGACAAAAAAGATGAATTAAGTCTGAAATTAATGTGTAGCTTGATTAATTCTTCATTTGCAAAATACTATTTGTCACTGACATCTGCCTCTTGGGGCATTGAAAGAGAAAGAGTTCAATCAAACGAAACACTTATCCTTCCATTACCTCTGCTAATAAGTATTGACAAAAGCCAAACTCTTAAGTTAGAAGAAAAATTTGACCAGTTAGTTGCTATGATCAAAAGCGACTTTAATTATGTTAATGTAAAAACTCTTGAATCAGAGATTGACAACATCATTCTTGAAAAGATACTTCGACTATCAGAAAATGAAAATTGGTTGATAAAGGACATAGTTGATTATTCTATAGACCTTTTAGATAAAAAAGAAACATCAGACGCATTAAAAACTGTATTGCCAAAACAAACAGCAGAATACAGCAAAGTTATAAGTTCAGAACTCAACGCATTTCTAGAAGGTCAGGAGTTATTTGTTAATGCTACTGTTTATTGTGACATTAACAGATTCACACCTCTTATGATGATTAAACTTTCTTTTAGCAAAAAAGAAAAGGAAATCAAAAACTCAGAAGAATTTGTCGATGATGAACTAAAAAAAATAGACGAATCTTTATGGAATAAAAATGCTCCGAATGTCTATTTCAGAAAAAAACTAAATTATAAAACGGGAGACGATATTTATATCATTCGTCCAAACCAACGTAGATTCTGGTCGCAGTCAATGGCATTAGAAGATGCCTCAGAGTTAATTCTTGAAATTTTAAATGGGAATTAACAATGGCATTAAACAACTATATAGTTAAGAAATTCAGACAAGCGTTTGAAGAAGATTGTATTGAATTAATTTTCAATGCATACTCTATAGCTTTATCCGAAAAAAAATATCAATTAAATTGGTTGGAAAATGACATTTCTGAGTTGCTGAGTTATTATGTCAATATAAGTCAATTATCTATAGACAAAGAAATAACCTGTAAAACAGAAAAAAAACTATTCTCTGAACCCAGTAATATTGAAAAAGGTTTTGCAGATAAATTACCGAGGATAGATTTCGTTTATACTAAAATTTGGAGCAAGCTACGGTTTGAGTGCTTTATGGAAGCTAAAAGACTAAAAGAAAAAGACTCTAAACTAAAAAGAGCATATATAAATGAAGGAATGGATAGGTTTATTTCTACAAAATATCCAATTGGTTGTATGTTGGGTTATCTTCTTGAAGGCAAAACAAAAGAGACCATAATAGGCATTAATTCTTTACTGGAAAAAGACAAAAGAAATACTGAAATTTTAATTGTCAAATCTAATAAACTTCTAAATACTTATTACGAGTCTAATCATTCAGAGATAGGATTATTAAAACATTTGATATTTGAGTCCCCTCTGATTACCACCAATTTTCAAAAAGTTGAAAAATGCATAATTCTGGGTTTTTTATTCATTATTATTTTGATTGCAAATACAGATACAATTATTTGTATATTGTAACATCTATTTAC
>JAQUWU010000025.1 GCA_028692715.1 Paludibacter sp.
CTGCTATTGTGTTTGGAAATTGAGACTGAACTGATGGAGCCATAATTGCCACTAGTTTTTCACCTCTGTTTAATGTGGCAAAAATATCGAATACCTGAGACACTTCGAATATTGAACCAAAAGGACAGGCATTTATACATTTACCACAATAAATGCATTTACTTTCGTCGATGTGCTCAATGCCATTTTCATCTTTATAAATTGCTTTAACAGGACAAGCTTCTTCACATGGAACCGGAATAAATACAATAGAGTGATAGGGACAAGCTTCTTTGCAAATTCCGCAGTTGATGCATTTTTTGGGGTCAATACGAGCCTGTCCGTTTTCCATAAAGCTTATGGCGTCTTTCGGACAGTTCATATAACACGAACTTGCAACGCAGCCTTTGCACAAATTTGTAACTACATAATTCGTTTTTACACAAGCTGTACAAGCTTCATCTACCACTGTAAGAATAGTTTTGCTTTTTGTTTTGCGTATAAGTGCTGCCTCGGCATAGGCTGATAAAGGCTTTAATTCATCTTCTTCATCCTCAATACTATAGCCTAGAATTGGAAGCATTTTATATTTTAATACTGCTCTTTCTTTATAAATACAACATCTTCCACGTGATTGAGCGTTTTTAGGAGATAATTTTAAGGGTATACGATCAATTTCAGCTAATAGTTTTCCTTCTTTGTGTAGTTTGATCAGTCGTGACATTAATTCTCTTCTGATAATCTGCGTGTTGTTTACAAATGCCATAATACTCCCTCTTTTCAGTTTTTTTGTTTCGAACGGCAAAGGTAGCTGTTTTGAATTAAAGAAATAATTCTTTAATTCAAAAATAATTTTATTTCTAATTTGACTGAAGGATTGTAATTAAAGACGTCGAAAACAAATAAATTCATTTTTTATGGACATGAATAGAATCAAATTGTATTTTTGAAAGCAGAAGAGCCGTAAAAATAGATTTTTTACGACTCTTATTATTGCATTTAACGAAATAAAGTTTATTTCTCTGACAAATAGCTTGCAATGCCTTCCTGAGTTGCAACCAATGCTTTATCTCCTTTTTTCCAGTTAGCAGGACAAACGTCGCCATATTCTTCTGTAAACTGAAGTGCATCAATCATGCGAAGTACTTCATCTACATTACGTCCGAGAGACAAATCGTTAACCAATTGGTGACGAACAATTCCTTGTTTATCAATCAAAAATAAGCCGCGGTATGCTTTAGGCTCACCTACAAGTACTACATTTCCTTCTTCATCATATTCATCAGCACCTATCAGTACATCATAATCTTTTGAGATATTCAATGACTGATCAACTACTAAAGGATATGTTACACCTTTGATACCCCCTTCTTTTTGTGGAGTTTGTAGCCATTTCCAGTGTGAGAATTCAGAATCGGTTGAAGCACCAATTACTACAGTATTCCTAGCCGCAAATTCAGCTGCTTTTTCTTCAAACGCAATTAATTCAGTTGGACATACAAATGTGAAGTCGGCTGGATAAAAGAAAAATACTACATATTTTTCACCTACGTATTGTTTCAACGAAAAGTTTTCTACAATTTCGCCACCGTTTATAACTGCTTTACTGTTGAATACCGGTGCTTTTTTTCCTACTAATACTGACATAATTTTATATTTTTAAATTGTTTTGTTTATTCTGATACAAAAATACTGATTTAATTAAACAATACATCGTGAAAGTCTATAGAGTTTTTGTATAAGTAAATAGGTAAAACAAATAAAATAAAATGATGTTTATTAAGCTTTGAAAATTAATACGTTGACGTATGCAGCTATTCCCTCTTTTCTTCCTATAAAGCCTAATTTTTCAGTGGTAGTTGCTTTGATAGAAATTAAATCGGTGTCAATTCCTAAAACTCCTGCCAGACAGTTTTGCATTTCTGGTATATGAGGACTTAGTTTTGGTTCCTGAGCACAAATAGTACAATCTGCATTTCCGAGTTTGTATCCTTTTTCTCGTAAAAGCAACATGGTTTCGAGTAATAATATTTTACTATCAATATTTTTATAATTTGCCGAAGTATCAGGGAAATGATAGCCGATATCTCTTAGATTAGCTGCACCTAGTAATGCATCGCAAAAAGCGTGAATTAAAACATCAGCATCCGAATGCCCCATTAAACCTAATGTGTATTCGATTTTTATTCCCCCCAGCCATAACTCTCTATCAGGGGCAAAATTGTGTACATCGTATCCAAAACCAATCCGGGGAATATTCATAATGGTATTTTTGATTAATAATTAAAAAGCGATTGTATCAACACATGGAAGATTACAATCGCTCAATTTTTATTCTGTTTTTTTTTTCATAATTACGAATATTGAATTCTTAACTATGAATTGTTCGCTTTATTGCACCAAATTCTTTAATCCAAATAAATCAAACGATAATGAGAAACGCAAGGTTTGATCAAGTGGATTCGATTGAGATGTTGCAATAACATAGGCAGCATCCAATGTAAACACATTCAATTTAAAGCCGGCTCCTGCCGTAAAGTATTTACGATTGCCTTTGTATTGGCTTTCGTTGTAATAACCTCCACGTACAAAGAATTGATTGTTGTAGGCGTATTCAGCACCTATTGACCACATGATTTCGCGTAATTCTTCAGCTGCACCATCCGGAGCATCGCTAAATGATTTGAAAATACCGGTTAATGGAGATAAATCAGTATATTCTTGTTCAGTCATGCTGTTTTGAGAGGGTACTAATAATTTGTTTAAATCGGCACTTACTGAAAATTTATTGTACGCATCAATAGGATAATCGAAAGAAGCACCAAGTCGCATATTGGTGGGAATAAAATTACTCGATTCGAATTTATCGTAAGATATCTTTGACCCGATATTAGAGATATTCAATCCAATGCCCAATGTTCCATCAGACGTCTCTAATGCTATTGGCGTTTTATAATAGGCTGAAATATCTGCAGCAACTGCTGCTCCCGGATACATTTCAACACTTCCACTACCATTTCCTAAATCGGAATAGATAAACCGTAAGGTAACTGCTGCCGAGAAATTGTCTGATAACATTTGGGAATAAGCTGCATCTAAAGCATATTCGTTTGGATGTGCTGAACCTGCATCAATCCCAAATTCATCCATCAAAGTAATATCACCTAAAGAGAAGTAACGTAAAGAAGCACTTACTGCTGAACGTGGGTTAAATTTCCAATAACCTGCCATATAGGCTAAGTCGATATCTGTTACCAATTGTCTTAACCATGGTGTGTATGAAATTGATACACCTGCATCACTTTCCATAAATACATATTTTGATGGATTCCAGTATTGTGAGTTAACATCGGGAGTTGTTGCAGCACCTACATCACCCATGGCACCTGCTCTCGCGTCAGGGGCAATTGATAAAGACGGTACGGCTGTTACTATAGGATTATTTTCCTGAGCCAAAGCACTTGACGAGATGGTTGCTAATATGCATAGAACTAAAAAGATTTTTTTCATTCGAAATTTTTTATAAATTTTTGAGGGTACAATATTACTAAAATTAATTAAGACAGAGATTTAATAAACGCAAAAAAATGATTTTATTGCTCAATTATCAACATTTTATTCGTTTTTGATACTATATCACTATCTGATGTTTTTATACTTACTTTGTACAAATAAATGCCATTACCAACCTTCTGCCCATTATTGGTTTTTAAATCCCATTTTATATTATCAGCTGTAGATTGTGAGAATGACCATATTTTTCTTCCTGACAGATCAAATATCTCAACTGTAGTTTTCAGAATTGTTTCAGGTCTGTCATGATTTACAACTATATTTGTACTTACCTTTACGGGATTAGGGAAATTTGATACATTAAAAATTTCCGGTGTCAAACCTTTCTGAACTTCGAATTCAATAGTCTTAGTTGTTGAGTTATTAAGCAAGTCCCATACACGGAATGTCAATGTGTGTTTGCCATCTTCCATTTCAGGTAATTTGTAATAAACAACACCTTGAGAATAACTGTTTGCTGCAGATTCGAAATAATCATTTAAAACATAGGATTGAGTTGGATCCTGATCAATAGTAATCAAAATATCGTGACCAATACCACTTCCTACAGTGTTAATTCCACTTATGTCATTCACATTGGCAATAAAGAGTGGAGTTTCATTCACTTTATTTCCTGAAACAAAATTTTGTGAATTCAAATATATATACGCTGAGGGTCCATCTGTCTCCATCTCGTAGCTTTTATCTGTCCCGCCAATGATAAAGTTTTCAAAATATCCTTGTGCTTCATTATCATTAACATCATCTTCCGCATAAAAGTTTATTCGGCCAGTACCATAATTATATTTAATATCTTTTGGTAACATAAAGGAAATGCTGAAATCGCCGTTTTTCACTTCGGCTTTTCCGGAAAACAAAGTGTTTGGTCGGTCAGAGTACGTTAGAGCACCATCATTTTCATTGTTAAGAGTAGTAATACGCTGAATTTTATCATATACAGTTGCTTGAATTGTCCCATTAAAGTTTGTAACTTTATTTCCATTTTCATCTTCAATAAAGCCTACAATATTCGCAATAGATAATGCTCGCAGTGTGTCATTTCCCAAAACAGAATTTTCATTTATTTGGCTGGTTTTTACAGTGTATTTATTCGGATAGTTCAACATAAGAGCTGGATCACCCATATAAATATAAGACAATTTGTTAATTTCGGTGCCGACATTGTTTTTTGCAACTTTCAATACATCCCCAATTCGTGGATTATACCCATTTATTTTCTTGAACAAGTTTTCGTTAAAAAGCTTGTTGATAGTAAGATTTTGTGATGCATATACCGGTCGAGCTGCTGATAAAATTCCAATTCCACCACCTGATGAGTTTAAAACAACATGCTCGCCGGCTGAGACCGTTTTTACATCAAACTGAAGAAAATCACAAGTTGCACCTATGAATATAGGTAAATGTTTATTAGAAAGTGACTTTACATCATTAACCGATAAAATTGACTCATTACTCCAACCAGCTGGTCCTGCATGACCGGTGTAGTCGAGGACTAACAAACCCGATCGTAATAAATTCTGGAAGCGACTTTTAGCTAACGGATATGTTTCACCACTAGCTGAAATTTCCTGAAGATATGCATCGAGGTAAATTTTATTAACCTGATATGATGGATATAAACGGGTAATCATTGATGCGACACTGTCAGCCTGTTTCATGTGTAATGCTGCATCGCCATCATCGGCTAGGTAACACAACTGGTTTTTCCAGTTACCTTTACTCTGATTATTCATGTAACTGATGGTTTTATTTACAACATCTGTTGCCTCCTGAGTTGTAGTTACCGGAAAACGTCCAACACCTATATCTACAAGGTTTGCAGGGACATTACTCCCTTCATTATCATCCAAAAACCCAAAATAATCGTCGGTTACATATGACAATGTTAATACTAATGAGTTTTCTGCCTGATAAGTTAAAATAAAATTGTCTCCCGATGATGAAAGCAATTTCCTGTTGTCGTATGTTCCCCTGCCAAATAATAAAAGATATTTGGGAGCATCGTCCGTATTTTCAGCCTTTAATGCCCTATCGTACAACCTTTTCATTACCCAACGATAGGCTGTTGCATCGGGCGTTCCAGATGAAAATTCATTATAAACCTGTTCAGTTGTAACTACGGCAACAGTCATCAAATCCTTTTCGCGATGAGCCTGAGCAAGGGTTTCGGCTTGAGCCAAAAAATCAGGATGAGTGATTATAACCAAATCGACAGGTGAAATTCCATGAAGATTCTGATTCGTAATTTGTCCCACAATTTCTGGTTTGGGGAAATTCACAGCTGCTGTGGGATCAATGGCAAGATAAGTATTCACATCGTTTCCTGAAGATGTAAATGTTAATTTATTGTCAATATTTTCAGCCTCGACTTTACTTATGTTTTGCTGATCTGTAATATCCCATATTTGTACATTAGCATTTGCGTCACTTAGCTTATATTTATTGTATATATTTAACCCGAGATTGTCAACGTTCTGAAATTGCATAGCTGATCCGCTCATTATCAATTGTCTGCGAGCGTTTATTTCGATGTAGTTCAGGTAACCTACCGAAGTTGATGAAGGTTTGGAGTAGGTTAGTTTTATAGCAAAATTATCGGATTGAGGCGTGTAATTAAAAGTGCCGTTTCCTCCTTTAGCTAGTTCGTAAATGTCACTATCGTTACGTTTCGATACATTAAGAATCTTTTCCTGAGCAGAATTCAACATCATAGAGAAACTGGAAATAGTTGTAGAGTTAGATGCAACATCTAATCTGATATTTGTTGAATTTGTTTTTAGAACATTCGGAAAATTAAAATTGAAATTATAGGTTGTAATGTCGTTGAATTTTTCTCCATAAAATTCTTTGCCGGATTCAATCAAGCTTGTTTTGTCACTCTCATAAACTGTATAATCAGTAAATTCTTCTACCGGTTGAATTATTGCATTTGCAGGAACTTCAATAGCTTTATTTTCTATCTTTTTCCCAATTCCGGCATCAGAACTAACAAAATAATATCCTGCCGTTGAATAAGAATTTATCTGATGAATAAACAATTGCTTTGTTGTGTCGTATGTCCATTTCATAATGCCCTGAGCATAAAAAAGAATGTAATCTCCGGCATTGAATATCCCATCTGTCCCTTTTTGCATGCTGATGGCTATTTCTGGTAGATCGTCAATCTTAGGCATTGAAAAGTTTTGATCTAAAATGGCCCCTCCATAACCAAAAACTCTGACATTAGCAGGGTTAACTCCCATTGAAGTTAAATCTTCATACGTTAGTTTGTAGACACCAGTATTACTAATTTTTATTTTAATAAATTTTCCTGTGGCTAAAACAGAATTTTCAGCATAAGTATGAAGCTGACTAGCTGCTACTTTTTGCGCCTTAACTTGTTCCGAAATTTCTAAATCAAAAGATTTCAATTTCATTATTTTCCCTTCAATAGTAGCAAAAGGAAGAATATTTATATCGAGATATTTAATCCCGCGTGAATTTAATATATTGTTGTTGATATTTGGTGAATTTGTTATCTCATTATTCTCTTCAAAAAATGACATTTCTTGAACTGAAAGAGGAATATATTGTGGATTTATTATATCGACCGCATAAACAAAAGCGGGGTCGCATTCAATACGATGATTAAAATAAGGTAATCTGTTTTCATTTGGGTATCGGGCATCTCTAAACGAAATTACATTTACAGACATCGAATCTCCAATAGTCCATTTTTCAATACCGTTCCAGTGAATGGTTACGGGGCTGGTTTGTGTTGTCTGAGCTTTTAAAGTTGTAAAAATAAAGCTCAAAAGTATTAGGAATAAAAACTTATATTTCATTGGATTTTTTTTCTAAAATTGTAAAAAACTTGTATACAAGTAACGGTTTAAATCGCAGTTTATTATCTTGCAATTTTAGTTGAATTATTACTTTACGTTAAAGTCAAACATTTTGTTTTCGCCAATGAATCCTTGAAGACGGTCATTGATGACAACTTTCCCAACTCCAACGGGTGTGCCTGTGAAGAGAATGTCACCTATTTTTATAGTAAAGAAACGACTAACGTATGCTATAAGTTCGTTAACAGGAAAAATCATATCCTTTGAATTGCCTTGCTGAACTATTTTTCCATTAATATCAAGGCTGAAATCAATGTTCTGAATGTCGTTAAATTCACTTATTGGCATAAAATCGCCTATCACAGCTGAATAGTCAAAAGCTTTACTAATTTCCCAGGGTTTTCCTTCGGCTTTTAGTCTGCGTTGAACATCACGTGCAGTAAAATCCACACCTAGACCAATTTCAGAAAAATAGCGATGTGCAAATTTTGCATCGATATTTTTTCCTATACGGTTAAATTTGATAATCAATTCAGTTTCGTAATGTAATTCGTTGCTGAAATCGGGGATGAAAAAAGGTTTGTTGTTTTTTAATAATGCTGTGTCGGGTTTCATAAACACAACAGGTTCTGTAGGATTGGTGCTGTTTAATTCTTTATTGTGCTCTGAATAGTTCTGACCAATGGCAAATATTTTCATTTTAATTTATTTTTGATTTTTTATCGCAGTTTTCGCACTCCTTCATGAAATTTAGACGATTGAACATTACTGCCAAGTGGGCATAAATAGATGTGTTTTGTACAATAATATTTTCAGGAACACGAATACGAAAGGGTGTAAAATTCCAGATAGCACGTATACCACCGGCAATCATAATTTCGGAAACTATTTGAGCTTTATCAACAGGAACGGTAAGGATGCCAATATTTATTTCTGTTTTGCGTTGCAATTCTACGAAATGATCGATATGATGAATCGGCACTCTGTTAATGCTCGAACCGGTTAGTTCTTGTTTAACATCGAATCCTGCAACAATTTCAAGTCCAAACTGTTCCAGCCCGTTGTCGTGCATTAATGCCCCACCAAGGCTACCCACACCAAAAAGATAGGCTTTATGTGAATTGGTAAATCCCAGAAATGCTTCGAGAATATCAACTAATTCTTTAACGTCGTAACCCACTCTTGTCCGTCCGGATATATTTACGTAAGATAAGTCCTTCGCCACCATAGAAGCGTCAACAGCTATATTCTTTGCTATCTGAGTAGAAGATAAATAGACTTCGCCTTCCTTTAAAACGAGTTGTGCATAAGCCAGATACCATGGGAGTCTTCTCAAAGTAGGTTCAGGGACCTTAAAAAGTAAAGCTGTTTTTTGTTCAGTCATTATTCGATGCGATTTAATTATTTAACTTACAAAAATAATCATTTTTTTCGTACACCCGTCAATCATTGTACTTAAAATTCATTGAATGTGATTTTTAGCAGGCTTGCAGCCTCTTTATTCATCTAATTTGATTAACTTTGCAGGCTGTAATAAAAAGCAAAAATTATGCGGTGTATAATCGCTAAACATTTATTATCAATACATTATGGAGTATAATTTCGTTGAGCTAGAACAAAAGTGGCAATCATACTGGAAGGAAAATAAAACCTATAAAACAGATATTGACCAAAAAAAACCTAAATATTATGTGTTAGATATGTTTCCTTATCCTTCGGGTGCAGGATTGCATGTAGGTCATCCGCTTGGTTATATTGCATCAGATATTTTTAGTCGATATAAAAGATTGCAGGGTTTCAATGTGCTTCATCCAATGGGTTATGATGCATACGGTTTACCTGCCGAACAATATGCAATTCAAACAGGACAACATCCTGCTGTTACCACACAAAAAAACATTGCCCGCTATCGTGAGCAACTTGATAAAATAGGATTCTGTTACGATTGGGATCGTGAAATACGTACTTGTGAACCAAATTATTATATTTGGACACAATGGGCTTTTATCCAAATGTTTAATCATTATTTTGATTCAAAATTGCAAAAAGCACAACCAATAGAGTCTCTCGTTAAATGTTTTGAAACATTAGGCACAAAGGACGTAAATGCAGCATGTACGGAAGAACTTTCATTTACAGCAGAAGAATGGAAAACAAAAACAGAAAAAGAGCAACAAGAAATTTTATTAAATTTCCGTATTGCTTATTTGGCCGATTTGAAAGTAAATTGGTGTCCGGCTTTGGGGACAGTTTTAGCAAACGATGAAGTGAGTGAAGGATTGTCTGTTCGTGGTGGATATCCTGTAGAACAGCGTGTTATGCGTCAGTGGAGTTTGCGTGTATCTGCTTATGCTCAACGGTTATTAGATGGTTTGAGCTCAGTTGATTGGACGGATTCGTTGACGGAAACACAAAAAAACTGGATAGGACGTAGCGAAGGAGCTGAACTAAGGTTTTACCTCTCCCCAGCCCTCTCCAAAGGAGAGGGAGAATCGGGAGAAAATGATTCTAAGAACTCAGAAAGCATTAAAACTCCAGGTTATTATACCTCTAACAAGCTTGATTGGAGTTTATTGCATGATCATGCTAAAGCAATGAAGAGTGAGCCAACTGAAGCTGAAAGTATATTGTGGGAAATGTTGCGTGCTAAGAAAACAGGATATAAGTTCAGACGCCAACATCAAATTGATAGATTTATTCCAGATTTCGTTTGTTTAGAAAGGAAACTTATAGTTGAGGTAGATGGAGAATATCATTTTACAGATGAGCATCGAGAACTTGATATAGCTCGAACAGAAATTCTTGAGGAATTAGGATATAAGATTGTAAGATTTTCGAATGATGAGGTTAAAGAAACTCCTCATTTTGTTGTCGAAAAAATAATTGTTGAGTTACAAAAAACAGACAATTTAATCGGTAATGATACCTTGAAACAAAACGCTGCTTCTCTCTCCTTTAGAGAGGGTCAGGGAGAGGTCATTGAAGTTTTTACCACCCGTGCCGATACTATTTACGGTGTTACCTTTATGGTTCTGGCACCGGAAAGTGAATTGGTCTCAAAATTGACTACCAAGGAGCAAAAAGAAGAAGTAGAAAATTATATTGCAGCAACCAAAAAACGAACAGAACGTGAACGTCTGGCCGATAGAAAAGTATCAGGGGTTTTTTCAGGATCGTATGCTGTCAACCCGGTGAGTGGAACAGAGATTCCGATTTGGATTTCCGATTATGTGTTGGCCGGTTACGGTACAGGTGCAATTATGGCTGTGCCTGCGCACGATAGCAGGGATTATGCATTTGCAAAACATTTTGATTTGCCCATTATTCCACTGATTGAAGGATGTGATGTAAGTCGGGAAAGTTTAGACGCCAAAGAAGGAATTATGATGAATTCAGGCTTTTTGAATGGATTGACAGTAAAAGAAGCCATTGTAAAAGCTAAAGAATATATTGCCGAAAATAAATTAGGACGGGTAAAAGTGAATTTCCGTTTGCGAGATGCTATTTTTAGTCGCCAACGTTACTGGGGCGAACCGTTCCCTGTTTATTACAAGGATGGAATGCCTTATATGTTGGACGAAAGCAAATTGCCGTTGGAATTACCTGAAGTGGATAAGTTTTTACCCACTGAAAAAGGAGAACCACCACTGGGAAGAGCGAAAAATTGGTTTTATACCCCACCCCAAACCCTCCCCGAAGGTGAGGGAGCTAGCTCCGGTTCAACTTTGCAAAATAATGATATTTTGCCATCTTCTCCTTCATTGGAGGGGACTGAGGGAAAGTCTTACCCTCTTGAACTGAATACCATGCCAGGATTTGCCGGTTCATCTGCGTATTATTTACGTTATATGGATCCGAAAAACGATAAAATGTTGGTAAGTCCAGAAGCAAATCAATACTGGCGTAATGTCGATTTATATATTGGCGGTACCGAACATGCTACCGGTCATCTTATCTACAGTCGTTTTTGGAATAAATTTCTTTATGATTTAGGAATAGTTTGTGAAGATGAACCGTTTAAAAAACTGATTAATCAGGGAATGATTCAGGGACGTAGTAATTTTGTATATCGTATTAAAGATACCAACACTTTTGTGTCATTGAACCTGAAAGATCAATACGAAACCACTCAGATTCATGTTGATGTAAACATTGTTTCGAATGATATTCTGGATACTGAAAAGTTCAAAAACTGGAATCCCGAATATAAAACGGCTGAGTTTATATTGGAATACCCTACTCCAACCCTCCCCAAAGGGGATGGAGATAGCTCTGAAACAACATTGCAAAAATCTGAAAGTTTGCACATTTCCCCTCCTTTGGAGGGGACTAAGGGAAGGTATATTTGTGGTTGGGCAGTCGAAAAAATGTCCAAATCAATGTACAATGTGGTGAATCCGGATGATATTGTTGAAAAATACGGAGCGGACACTTTACGTTTGTACGAAATGTTTCTCGGACCATTGGAACAATCGAAACCCTGGGATACAAATGGAATTGATGGCGTTCACCGTTTTCTTAAACGTCTCTGGAGTTTGTTTTATAAAGATGAAATTCTTCTAGTGAATGACGAAAAGGCAAATGCAGAAGAGTTGAAAATACTTCATAAAACTATTAAGAAAATTACGTTTGATATTGAGAATTTCTCTTACAACACTTCTGTTTCGGCTTTCATGATTTGTGTTAACGAATTATTTACATTGAGATGCAGCAAGAAAGAAATTCTTGAACCTTTAGCAATTTTAATAGCACCTTTTGCTCCACATATTGCTGAAGAAATGTATCATATTTTAGGACATAATACAACCGTTTGCGATGCAAAATTTCCGATTTGTAACGAAGATTATTTGGTGGAGAGCTCGGTTAAATATCCAATTTCGTTTAATGGGAAAGTACGTTTTATGCTACAATTGCCGGCAGATATGAGTAAAGAAGATGTTGAAAAAACGGCTATGGCGAACGAACAAACAGCAAAATATCTAGATGGAAAAACACCTAAAAAAGTAATTGTTGTTCCGGGAAAGATTGTGAATATCGTAATTTAAGCCCCCTATCCCCAAAAGGGGAATAAAATTGAATCATTTTTTTAATAACAGTTTTTATGAAAAATAAGATTGACAAATTAAATGATAAAATCAATTCTGTTGAATCTCAGTTACTAGCTAAAAATCCCCCTTTAGGGGTTAGGGGTAAACAAACCTGGCGAAATATTCGTGAGTATATTTTTATTGCGATCGGACTGTTTATGTATGCCGGAGCGTGGAAAGGTCTTTTGCTGCCTCATAAAATTACGGGTGGTGGTGTAACGGGTATTGGTGCATTACTTTATTATGCCACCAATATTCCTATCTCGGTTTCGTTTTTTATAATTAATTTCATATTGTTGGTAATCGCAGTTCGATCGGTTGGGTGGGAATTCAGTTTGCGGACTATTTATGGAGTTGCTCTAATAACAATATATTTCGCAATTTTACCACAAGCACCTTTAGGAACTTTTGTAAATGCCGATGAAAATTTTATGGCCTGTGTGTTGGGTGGAATATTAATGGGGACTGGTATTGGTATTGTTTTCCTCTCTAATGGAAGTTCCGGAGGTACCGATATTATAGCTAAAGTGGTCAATAAATATCGAAATGTTACTTTGGGAAGAATTTTGTTGTATTGTGATGTAATTATTATATCGTCATCCTATTTTCTGAAGTTTGGTAGCATTGAAACCATTGTTTATGGGCTAACGACGCTGGGTATCTCAACTGTTGCGGTAGATATGGTGATAAACGGTGTACGTCAATCGGTTCAGTTTTTTATATTTTCCAAGGAATACGAACAAATAGCCAACAGAATAAATTTAGAAGTGCATCGCGGAGTTACTATTTTAGATGGTATGGGTTGGTATTCGAAAGAACCGGTGAAAGTAATAACGGTTATAGCACGCAAAAACGAATCGATTAAAATTTTTCGAATAGTAAAAGAAATTGACCCGAATGCATTTATTTCACAATCATCGGCAATTGGAGTTTACGGCGAAGGATTCGATGTGATAAAAAGCAAATAACCTTCAAACAGATTCACAATGAAAATTCTCTTTTTGGCTTCATGGTATCCAACTGATAAAAATCCAAACTTTGGTGTGTTTATTAAGGAACATGCATATGCTATAAAAAAAGCAGGAAATGACATTGTTGTCTTGGCTTTAGTGATTCATAAAGATAAAAAACACTACGCTTTTTCTGTGACTGATTTTATTGATGATGAAGGAGTTAAAACAGTTTTGATTGAAATAAACACCAAATACAGCAATTATCTCAACCACATCATTTCATTTCAATTTTTTCTGATTAATAAATATTTTAAAAAGCTCATTCAACCAGATTTTCAACCGGATATTATACACTCTAATGTAATTTTTCCCTCCGGAATTCTTGGGCATAAACTATCAAAGTCTCTCGGGAAACCTCATGTCATAACCGAGCACTGGAGTAGGATAAAAGGGTTTTTACAAAAACCTGTTTTCGGTAAAATGGCAACAAGAAGTTACTTGGCAGCGGATGCCATATTTCCGGTATCTGAATTTCTGAAAAAAAACCTTTTGACCTTAATCCCGGCACTTGATAGTGATAAAATTATACCTGTTCCCAATATAATTGACACAACTATTTTCAATTTTAAGACCAAAGTTCCATCAAAAGATACTATTCGGTTTTGTGCTGTGGCTACATGGGCTAATAAAAAAATTCCGGATAAAATACCTGAATTTTTTATTGAGGCATTGGGACAAATCTCTATTGAAAACAACAGGAAAATACAGTTGACGATGATTGGAGGCGGCGATAAAATTCAGGAGTTAAAAGAAATGTGTTTGATAAACAACATTGATGCAATATTTACCGGCTATCAGGATAAAACTGAAATTGCAAAACATCTAAAAGCAGCTGATTTTTTTGTTCATGCAAGTACTATCGAAACCTTTGGTGTGGTTGTGGCAGAGGCACTCATGTGTGGAACACCTGTGATTTGTTCAAAGGTAGGTGCGTTGCCCGAACTTATAAATGAATTCAATGGCATTATGTGTGAAAATACTCATGATAGTTGGGTGCAGGCTATCAATAATGCGATGAATACTGATTTTGATTATCAGTTGATATCGCAGAATATCCAAGATGATTTTAGTTTGATTGGCATAGGAAACAAAATATCATTAATATATACAAATATAATACTATAAACATGAGCAACATAATGCATTTTTATGGGAGAACCAAAAAGAATATTAAATTAGTTGGATTTGATTTAAGCACTTTCATTCATTTTTTTCCTGGTTTATGGTTTTATATAACAGACTATGCTAAAATCAAAAAAGCTAAAGGAAGTGATTCTACATTTAAATTTGGACCTAGTAATCTCATTTTAAACGATCGTTTCTCTAAATCAGGGATAATGTCAGGGCATTATTTTTATCAAGATCTTTACGTTGCAAGAAAAATATTTGAAAATAATCCCAAAAGGCATATAGATGTTGGTTCGCGTACTGATGGTTTTGTTGCACATGTGGCTGTGTTTCGCGAAATTGAAGTTATTGATATCCGAGAACTGACTAATAACGTTAAAAATGTAAAATTCAGACGGGCTGATTTAATGCAACTACCCGAAGATATTGTGGATGCTTATGATTCAGTATCATCACTTCATGTTATCGAACATTTTGGATTAGGGAGATATGGCGATCCGATTGATTATTTTGGTCATTTGAAAGGAATAGATAACCTTACAAAGATACTTAGTAAAGGTGGAAGATTATATATTTCAGTACCAATAGGTTCTCAAAGAATTGAATTTAATGCTCATAGAGTATTTAATATTGAGTATTTGCTGAAAATTTTTGATAAGAATTTTGAATTAAATAGTTTTTCCTATGTGGATGATAAAGGTGATTTCTATGAAAATATTGTTTTAAACAATATTGATATTCAGTCGAATTTAGGTTGCAAGTATGGTTGTGGTATTTTTGAGTTGACAAAAAAATAAATACATAGATGTCTGTATGATAATTGTTAGTTTGTTCGGAGGTTTAGGAAATCAGATGTTTCAATATGCCACAGCAAAGGCTATTGCATTTAAACTTGGTGTGGAGTTAAAACTGGATGTTTCTCTGCTTCAGGATCGAAGTCCCCGAAAAAATTTTACCTATAGAGATTATGAATTAAATGTGTTTTGTTTGAACGAGGATATTGCAACTATCAAAGAAGTCCGGAAATATGTACCTGATTTATGGAATAGTCCAAAAATTGTACATGCTTTTTATCATTTGAAACGCAAACTTTACAGAAGTCATTATTATTTTGAGAAAAAGAAATATCTAATAGAATCAGACGTTTTCAATATTAAGGATAATACTTATATCTATGGTTATTTTCAATCAGAGAAATACTTTACTGATTATAGTTCCGAATTGCTCGATACTTTCAGTTTCGTTTCTGGTATAAATAAAGAGAATAAAGATCTTATCGGGCAAATAGAGAAAAATAATTCGGTGTCAATTCATATTCGAAGAGGAGATTTTGTAAATTCCCCCTTTCAGTTGTTACAATTAGAAACTTATTATCTTCCTGCCATAGAGGCTATTCAACAAAAAGCCACTGATTTGACTTTCTATATATTCACCAATGACCACGAATGGGCCTCAGAACAATTTAGAAATGTGAATATCAAGAAGATTTTTGTTGATATTAATAACAATAGTATGTCATATATGGATATGATTTTAATGAGTCATTGTAATCATAATATATGTGCTAACAGCTCATTTAGTTGGTGGGGAGCTTGGCTAAATCGACATCCCGATAAAATTGTTTATGTCCCTAAAAACTGGTTCAAAACGAATGAAGTAGAAATAGAGAGATGTGATTTAATTCCCAATGACTGGATAATTATATAATAAAAATGGTGTAACGTTTGCTGAAATATCTTATTAAGAGAAATCTTCTAATACTTCAATTTCAGCTTTAATACAAAGAAATTTAAGAAGTTCTTCCAATTGTACTTTCTCAGCTTTTGCTTTTATACGAATACACTTAAACCCTATTGGCAAATTTTCAATCAGTTCTTTGCAAATAGATGATACGGTATTGTTTTTGAGATCGTGATAGAATTTACGGGCCTCACTTGGTCTATACGAAATTTCTATTGGTGATTGCAGCATTATGGTTCGCTCGGATTTTTTTTCGTAAAACAGAATCAAATTGTCGAAATAGTCGGTATAAGCGTTTTCTGTCCTTTGTTTCATGCTTCGGATATTGGCTTTGTAACATTTTGCAATATGCCGTTTCGATGCTTTTTTATTTAATACCGGCCCTTTTATTTTAAACCGTCTCAACAATTCTTTTTGAATAAGTGGAAATGGAACGGTAAAATAATCTGACAAAAAGAAGATAGATCTGAAACGGGTAAAATAAACCTCGAAATTTCCAATGACAGAATTTGTGTAGTTTTGGTCGTAAACCCGATAATGATACCAGGGAGTGGAGGTGTATTTTAAATTCAAACTGGTGACATTTTCATCCTGAAATTTCAACCAATAAGGCATATAATAGCTCAAATAATTATATCTCACATTTTTTTCAAATGCACTTCTGCGAACAAAAAAATGATCGAATGTGATATTTGAGCCTAACAGCGTGATTAGTTTTTCAACTGCACTTTTATCCATTCTTTTTGGGGCTGGACCAACCTCGTCGGGTTTTCCCGAATCGAAAAACTGATGAAAATCTCCATAAATTCCATCTATTTCGGGGTCTGAAAAATGCTCCAGATTTCTTTGCAAACAATCGTTTGAATATAGACTGTCATCGGAATGCAACATCAATACGATATCGCCTGTAATGTATTGACAAAGATTATTTAAAGCCACTAATTGACCTTTATTTTCCTGACGAAAATAATGAATCCTTTTGTCATTTAGCCCGGCAACAGCCTTTTTAGTATTATCTTTACTGCCATCATCCATTATCAATAGTTCCCAGTTTGAATAGGTCTGATCAATAACAGATTGTAGGGACGAAACTATGTGTTTTTCATCATTGTAGGTGGGCATTATAATTGAAATCTTCATAACCTTATTTATAGTAGTTTTTTAAAGAAGTACGAATATCTATTGTATGGAATGTATAGTGAAAAACTATTTTTTCCCCTTTTAGGTATATAACCCAAGTTTTTTCAGAAAAAACCGAATAATTTTTATTTCTTTCCACTGATACGGTGGAATTATATATTGATCAAGATAACGAAGTATTGAAATAAACAATGAAGTTTTTTGATTTCTTTCAGTATAATTCGGATAAGTTTCGTTGATAAATCGTATAAAATCATCGGCTCTTTTATCCCACGTATGCTCTTTCAAAGCTCTTTTTCGAGCATTTTGTGCTATTACTTTTCTTTCGGCTTCATGGTTTAAATAATAATCAATTTTTTGAATCCATTCGTCAGGATCATCGGCGGTTGCAATTTCATCTTTCTTAAAATATTTGATTATTGTTTGCTCACCATTGCTCACTTGACAACATTCTGCCATTGCCAAATCAAATAACCGATTGTTAGCATCCATTTCTTTATCTATTCCGGCATATTGTCTGTCGTTATGAATATTGATGCAGACTTTTGAAGCGTTATAAATATTATTTGTATCTACACCATGTTTCACAATTTGATACGGAAACCCAAAGTTGTCCCAACCTGAACCTGCCAAAAAAACGTTTAATTTGTTTGTTTTGGCATATTCTAAGAGCTTTTTTATATACTTGTCGCGGCCTGATCCACTGCTTGCATTCCCTAAAAAAGTAATATCATATTTCTTTTCCATTTCCACCGGGTGGAAAATATTGTTGTCTGATCCAAATGGGAAATGATAATATGGAATTCCGACTGAGTTATATTTATTAAAGTTAAGCGTTGCAAAATCAGGATTATATGCAAACAGAAACCTTGATTTCCAGCGTTTCAGAAATGATTTGTAAAAACATATATAGGAATTGTAAATACTTAAGATAATTGGACCTTTGAAGTTGTGCATTGCTTTCGAAGCTGAAATCTCGCCTGAGTTTCCAATGGATACAACCAAAATGTCGCCTTCAATTTCTTCAATTTTTGTTGTAAATTTCACGCACAGTCCCTTCAATTCCAGTTGTTGGAAAAAACTGAAATACATACTTCCAAAAATGGCATTGTTTTGGTCGTTTCCAAGTCCCGGAAAATAAAAACAAATCTTCATTTTATTTTTTCTTGAATGATTTTAGGGTGTTAACTGAAATTGTAATTATATAGTGCGGTTTAATGTTAAGTTCTTTTATCACCATATAAGGCCATTTCCAATTGTGATACAACGACAGAACAATTCCGGGTGCCAAAACCATACTCCATACTCCTAAATTGGTGAAATTGAATAGGATAAATAACAAAAGCAATGATGCTCCTCCGGAAATAAGCACGGACTTGAAAAATGGGACTTCGTTTTTAGTGAGTAAAGTTGAAGTCGAAATGGACTGACAGGCTTCAAAAAACGAGAAGATTAACATTGCAAGTAATATCCAATTATTCAACAAAAATGTCTTACTGTGAATCATTTCCAAAATAGAATTACCAAACCAGAGAAGTCCTGTCCCTGCCACAATAAAAACAATAGCGACGGTCAAAATCCCTTTTACGTACAGACGTTTCACGTTTTCGTTTTCGTCTCTGATGCGGTATTGAGTTAATTGAGGATAAAAAGTGCCAAACCAAGTACCACCGATACTCAAAATCAAACTAACCAGTTGCTTTGAAATGCCATATTCAGCCACTTCCGAAAGAGTTAGGTAGAAAGGTGAAATTAAAAGAATGGCCTGAGTTAAGGCAAAATAACCAAGGGTTGTTAATCCTATTTTAAAAGCATTTGGCGCCATAATTTTCATAACTTCCATTACAGGCATTACTATTGCTTCTTTAATTTGCGCTTTAATTTTTTTGTCGTAAAACGAATAATAGGAAAGCGTGCGGTTTACAATATCGCCGAAAAACATTCCGATAATCATCGAAATAATTCCCATTTTCAGCAACAGGCAAATCACAGAAACCAGAATGCGAACTGACTGAGATATAATGATAATCTGCATGTTCCGTTTTATAAGTCCTCTGCCTGTCAACAATGAGTTATAATAATAAGTATAAAACTCATAAGCAACAATAACTCCGTATGTAAACCATGCAATCCAGATTTCTTGTTTATCCCCAGAATATTTTTGTAGCACCGAATTCATATAAACCGGACTTGCAACAATGAATATAACTAAAAAAATCAATGACATTGCACCGTAATAGCGCTTCATAGCAGTTATTACACTTTTCAGTAAACTATAATCAATTGGTGAATCTTTTAATTCAACGGCAACATAACCTTTGGCTTTTAATTCGGTTACACCACTGAAAACATACACTATATTTCGGGAAAATGAGTTTGAAAAACCAAAGTCGAGTAAAGTTATTAGGGAACTTATGGTCAGAAATATGCTCCACAAACCATATTCTTCGGTAGGCAGCATTTTGAGCACCAACGGTAAAATAATTATTCCCGATGCAATGCGCATAAATGTTGCCATATAATTCCAAAAGATATCTTTACGACCTATTTTCATACTTTACTTAGTTCCATGTTTCGATGATTATTCATTCAAAAATTAGTTATACCGATTGTAAACATTTAAAATGATTGGGTTATTTTAATGTACTGTTGGTATCATTTGCCTTGTAATTTTGAATGAATTCCTTATATTTTTCAATTAGATTTGAATGTTCCTTTAAAAAATTTGTATTCAGTTTATTTTTCAGAATCAATAAATTATCACTGTACTCATCATTCCTGATGCAATCAACAGTAGCTTCTTCAAACATATATTCAGCCAACTCCCGAACGTTTACCTCGTCAAAAACATGCATGTGCATAAAGGGATAGGAAACGGGATAAGTCTTATGAAATTCGCACTGATACCCATTTTTATCAATAGCTGACATAGTATAATCTTCCACATGAGTTTCGTCATTAAACCAGATCATTTTTTTAAAATCATCAATTATATGTTCCAGAGTTGTAGGTTTTCGGAATTCATCAAAAGTATAGCGATAATTGGGTATTGCATGGTATTGATATCCTCCTTCTTTAGTGATGAAATAGAAATTCAGCAAAAGCCATATAGGATTTGGAGAATGTTCAATCATATTGCTTGATATGGAGGCGTCAAATTTATGTTGGATATTTGGCTGATTAGAAGCAAAATGCAAATCCAAAATCACTGTTTTACGGTCACGCATTTCGCGTTCGCCATGCAAAAGATATACCATCTCCTGTCGGGTTTGGCGAATGGCAGTTCTCAGCATACTTTTTATTGATTTTACACTCAACAAATTTCTAACTTTTCCATATCCACCATCAATAATATTGATATCCGTCACCTTACAATTATTATAATCCAGCAGTTGATTCATTCGTCCTCCTATACGTGCAACCTTGCCGGTAACTCTATCTTTTACAATCTCTTGAATGTTCGTATTACAAAGTAAACTCATTGTTGATGTGTTTGTTAGATTATTTCGTTTAATGTTATTGCTATTTCTTCGAATAAAACTTCAGAGATATTCGTGTCAAAATGCTGGCCTGTATGAACAATTATTTCTTCCACACCACACAGCGCAAATTGCTGACTTAATGTTGAAACTTTTATAAACTGTGGACGTGCACCAATTATTGTGATTATTTCTTTCATAACTGGTTTAATAAATTAGTAAGTTGCTCTGTAAGTTTCTTTCGCGAATACTTCAAATAAGTATCATCATTTACATTACAAATATTATTCTTTTCCCACTCTTTTTTTATCTTGATAAGATAAGACGAAATCCCATCCTTGTCATCATAATCAAACACCTTTCCGGCATTACATTTTTCAATAATTTGTCCAGCTTCATTATTCGGAGGAGCAATGCATAATATGGGCCGTTTTGCGGCTAAGTATTCAAATAATTTCCCCGGAAGAAAAGCCGAATCTTTGTCGTTGTTTGGAATTAATAAGACTAAAACTGAACTGTCAGACATTATCTGCACTGCCTCAGCGTGTTTTACTTGTGGTAAAATTTCCGTAAACTGACTTAAATTTCGAGCTTGAATTTCGGGATTAATCACCTTTCCACTATGCCCTACAAATCTAAGAAGACAGTTCTCCTTATCATTCTGATTCTCGAATGCCGACAAAAGTGAGCTTAAGTCAGTTGAGTTATAAAGAATTCCTATATAAGTAATGGTGAATTTTGCTAATTTATTCTGTGTTACCGAAAGGAAGTCGTCCTCATCAAATCCATTGGTTATAACATTAAATTTAGTAAAGTCAAGTTTGTTGCTTTTTAATTGAAATGTGTTTTGCGTCGATTCACACGTAACAATGATTTTATCAGCTTGTTCTAATACTTTTCTCTCATACCGTTTATTAATAATATCGGCTAGTTTTGTAGGATAAAGTTTTTTATAATAATGAATATCTGTCCAGGGATCGCGAAAATCGGCAATCCAATTTATATTTTTATATTTTTGCTTCAATTTCAACCCTATGAGTTGGGTTGAATGAGGAGGACTTGTGGTAACAATAGAATCGATTCCTTCTTGTTCTATCAATTTACATGCTTCTTTGTAGGCAAATCTATTCCATCCTCTTCGAGGGTCTGGTAAAAAAAAATTACCACGAATAAAACGAGATATTTTATGAAAAAGAGTCGGTTTTTCTTCATCTGTAAAGCCGCCAAAAGGAATTTCTTTTTCCGGTGATATTCGCTTATATAAATTCAGAATCTCAAACGTACTCGTTTTACTGATTTTAATATTTGAAGATATATCTTTCTCTAAGCTTTTATCTATTTGTGGATATGAAGCTTCGTTTTCATTCACCGTTAAAACAATAGGTTCCCAATCGAATTGAGGTAAGTATTTTACAAATTTCAACCATCGTTGAACTCCCGACCCTCCGCTCGGAAACCAATAATAGGTTATTATTAATACTTTTTTCATTTTTACTTTTTGGGTTTTGTCTATTGTTATTCAAATTGAGGCATAATTTTAAATTTTCCTATAACTTTCTTACATTCTGAGAGGGGTGAACACTATAAAAATAGAAAAATTTAAATTCTACTTAATTTTATCAAATAATAGCCTGTTGTCGTGAAAAAGTTTTTTAAATATGGAATAGAAGCAATTAATTTATTCAATTTTCGGGGTTTTAAACCAAACTTAATATCGTAATTAGGATTGATAAAATACAAGGTTTTTTCTACTTTCTCGTACCCATTTTTCAGATACAATTGTTCGAATTGTTCCAGACTAATGCCTGTTTCTTTTATTTCAACAAGCGAATTCACTTTTACCTTACTTTCTCCAAAAAGTTTCAATAGCGCTTTGTATAAAAACATTGGAAGTAAGTGAAAATATGGTAAATGTGACAAAATTTTACTTTCGCAAATTTGTTGGTGACCACCAAAAGGATTTTGCCAGGGGGGGAAAGCAAAAAAGGCAACTCCATCAGGCGAAAGCCATTTCTTCATCAGTCCCAAGAATTTATCCTGATCATGAATATGTTCAATTACATCACGCAAAAAGATAATATCAAATTTCCCATCAAAATCATTCGTCTTATAAATATCTTCACTAATTAGCTTTAGGTTTGCAACCATAGGATGCGAAGCAAAAAAAGCACGTCCTTTTTCGATTTTTGGTTCGCTAAAATCAACACCTGTACAAATGCACCCCCTATCCAGAAAAGGTTTCAGATTACCGGCTTCACCGCAGCCAATTTCCATTACCTGCATGCCCGGTTTTATCCCTTTTTTTTGCTCAATATACGGAACAATATATTTCTCGGTGGAAATAACCTGCTCGTTAACATATTGAAGTCGATCGATGTGTCGTTTTTGCATGTAAATTTTCTGTTGAACACTTGCTACCCAATTTATAGGCGGTAAGATGAATATGTATTAAATTGGCTTAGTAGGTTATATTTTTCTTTCAAATTCGCTCCCTAAACGGGAGAACAATAAATTTCAAAGACGAACCTTATGCCTTACTTCCCTCTCCTCGGGGAGGTGGTGTAAAAATGTATAGTGAGGTTTCAGTTCTTATCCTATTACTTCAATTGTTTTTTTCAACCGACTAATGGTTTCTTCTTTTCCTATAATCTCAATAATGTCGAACATGTGCGGTCCTTTCGGTTCACCCACTACCGATAAACGGAAAGCGTTCATTATTCCGCCCAAATTATATTCTTTGGCTGTTATCCACTCTTTTACAATATTTTCTGTGTTTTCTGCCGAAAAATCATCAATGGCTTCCAGAATTTTAATCAGTTCGGTTAGTTGAGCAGGCGTTTCAGCTTTCCAGCGTTTTTTGATTGTTTTTTCATCGTATTCGGTCGGTGCTTCGAAAAAGAAAGATGATTGTCCCCAAAGTTCATTTACGAAGTTGACGCGTTCTTTCACGAGCGAAACAATTTTTACCAGTTTTTCCGAATCTTCGAAAATAGCTTTTTCTACTAATATTAAATGGAAGTATTCTGCTATTTCTTCGTCCGATTTCTGTTGCACATATTTATGATTGAACCATTTGCCCTTTTCGTAATCGAATTTTGCACCGCTTTTGCTCACTCTGTCCAGCGAGAATTGCTCAATCAGTTCCTGCATACTGAAGATTTCCTGTTCGGTACCGGAGTTCCAGCCCAACAACGAAAGGAAGTTCACTAATGCTTCTGGAAAATATCCTGCTTCGCGATAACCTGAATAGGTATCGCCGGTTTTATGATCTTTCCAGATAAGTGGAAATACAGGAAATCCGAGTCTGTCGCCATCGCGTTTACTCAGTTTTCCGTTACCTTCGGGTTTTAGTAAAAGTGGAAGATGAGCAAATTCAGGCATTTGTTCTGTCCAGCCAAGGTACTTATATAAAAGCACATGGAGTGGGGCAGAGGGTAACCATTCTTCACCACGGATTACATGCGATATCTCCATCAAATAATCGTCCACCACATTGGCCATGTGGTAGGTAGGCAATTCGTCCGACGACTTAAAAAGTACTTTGTCATCGATAACCGACGAATTTACAATTACTTCGCCCCGAATTAAATCCTGAACTTTTATTTCCTGATTGGGTTCTATTTTTATTCGAACCACGTATTGTTCGCCATTCTCAATGCGTGAATTTACTTCCTCGGCGGTTAAAGTCAGCGAATTGCTCATCATGCCACGTGTTTTAGCATCATATTGGAAGTTAGCAATCTCTGCGCGTTTTGCTTCGAGTTCTGCCGGCGTATCGAAAGCAATATAAGCCAATCCCGCTTCAAGCAGTTGGTCAACATATTTGCGATAAATAGTTTTACGTTCGCTTTGGCGGTAAGGTGCGTGAGGACCATTTTCGCCCGATACAGAACCTATTCCTTCGTCGATAGTAATGCCTAGCCAGTGAAGCGATTCCACAATATAATCTTCGGCTCCCGCTACAAAACGAGCGGAGTCGGTATCTTCAATGCGGAGCAACATGTCGCCTCCGTGTTTTTTTGCAAAAAGGTAGTTGTACAATGCGGTTCGTACCCCGCCAATATGTAAAGGTCCGGTAGGACTTGGTGCAAAGCGCACTCTTACTCGTTTCATTTATATTTTTTTTTTAACTTCCAGAAAAATAACTAAAGTGAGGTGCAAAAATAACAAAAAATGTTGAGAATTAGGCAGAATACAATGCAAACAGAGATCAGAACGCAAATAACGCAAATAAACTCAGATATTCACAAAAAACGAAGGTAAGTAAATGGAACAAATTAATGTACCATTTAGAAACATTAATAGAACGCTGATTTATCGGAAAATAAAGGATAAAACAAAACGGATTTTTCTTGCCTTCGGCAAGATGATTAAGACGCAACTATCTGTAAATCATTCCGATTTATCGGAATTCAAATCCGTTTTTTCAAATCCACTCTATCAGTGAAAATCAGCGTTCTATTCTTAAATATTTTCATGCAAAATACGACATTATTTGTTTTCAATTACTTAAATAGGGAGGCTTTTAAGAAAAGTATTTCTAATATTTAAGGATAAGTAGTAGTCAGGATTTATTGTTGCTGCAGAATTTACGTTCTGTATTCTTATTTTGACTTTGGAACTTTGTTCGTTCAACTGCCAATATTTATCGAAAAACAACAAATCCATTTTGTTGTTCGGGAAAAAACTACTTTCTTTGCGAAACCTTTTGACGTGCGAAAAAAACCTTTTACGTCCGCAGGATTCAAAAGCATTTAAAAGGATGAAGCAAGTCTGGCAAATGATCAAAACGCTCAAAGGTCTTCGACGCTTTGAGGTTTTTAGGTGAGATATTTGAAATTTTTACGCAAAAACCTTTTGACATCCGAAGTATTCAAAAGCGTTTGAAATAAACATAAAATTCCATGAAGCGAATTAAAACATTATGTGTCATTTTATTAGTTGTCTTTTTCGGCAGCCTTTATCAGGGTGCTATATTGCCTTTTATCGAAGGTTTGAAATTCGGCTTTACAACAGCAACTTACGAAAAAAATCATAAGCTAAGCACCGAAGATTTTGTGTTGCTCGATGTGGTGGCAAAAGACAATAATTACTTCGAACAATCGGAAACAAACTTGCTCACCGGCGAAAAAGTAATGATTCGTCCCACCAACATGACCTTTTTAGTCCAATCGTTGCCCGAAAAACCGGCATGGTGGGGAGTAAGCAGTGTTATTTCCAATATTTTTCTGGTTGTAATGTTGGTATTAGGTATATGGATTCCCTTTTTGGTGGTAAAAGTTGTGCGTTCGTTGCAACACTCTGCCGTCTTCGATCGACAGAATCTTGTTGTTATCCGACGTATAGGTGTTATTTTGGTGGCTATGGGAGTTCTGGAAACGGTTTTACAAGCCATCAATATCTTTTCGGCACAGGCAATGATCGATTTGATACATTATAAATTAAGTTACGCAAAAGTGGTGGATTTTAATCCCTTAATCATGGGGATTGTGGTGCTGATAATGAACGAAGTATTGCGCATTGGTACCGAAATGAAAGAAGAACAAGATTTGACAATATAGAAAACAGAGCCCTAACCCCTAAAAGGGGGATAATATTTGTTCCCCTTTAAAAGTTAGGAGTAATTATAATATGCCGATAATAGTAAATTTGGATGTAATGATGGCACGACGAAAAATTTCGTTGAACGAGCTGTCGGAGCGGGTGGATATAACACCGGCCAACCTCTCCATCCTAAAAACAGGCAAAGCCAAAGCCATTCGCTTTAGTACTTTGGAAGCCATTTGCAAAGTGCTCGACTGTCAGCCGGCCGATATTCTGGAATTCAGCGAAGAACCTATTCCAGAACGCAAATAACGCAAATCGTCGCCAATTTCTTTATTGAGTTTTTTGAACATTTAAAAACAGACTGTTTTTTTGTTTGTGTAAATTTGCGCTATTTGCTCATGTCTACCGAACAGGCAGGTTTCACTCTTTTCTTTTGAAGTTTCGCGAAAAACCCTACTTTTTAGTAGTTAGGTTTCCGTTTCTATTTTAGTTCATAAAAATATATCTACCGTTATTTTATTAAAACATTAAAAAACTGCTATTTAGCTGTAGATAATTTTGTTGTAAATACTTGTATTTTTTTTGCATTTTTATCGAATAACCCTAAATTATTTCCTATCTTTGTTGACTGGCTAAACTTTATTTAGGCTTATTCTGTTTTGTAACTGTAATTTAATGCTAACATAAATTGCTGGAAACAAACATTTATTACTTTTACCGACAAATAAATATTAAATAAACTAATTACGAATATAAACTCTTTAAAAATTATCAACATGAAGAAAACTACTTTTTTGAAAAAAATTATTCTCTCCCTATTTTTAGTAATGGGCTTTACCGGTTTAAATGCTCAAACAACGCTTGCGCCGGGTGATTTAATGATAGTTAATGTAAATGCTGATGATAATGACAACTTTGACTTTGTACCTTTAGTTGATTTAAGTGTTGGTACAGTTATTAGTTTTACAGATTGTGCATGGACAGGAACAGCACTAAATACAAATGAAGGAACAAAAACCTATACAGCAGCTGCTGCTGTTGCAAAAGGAACTGTTATTTCATTTGATGGTACAGTTTCAGAAACAAATGGTTGGACATCATCAGGAAGTTATGCACTAGCTGCATCGGGTGACAATTTATTGGCGTATCAAGGAGCTTCATCAGCACCAACTTTTATCTATGGTATTGGTTGGGCAATATCTTCTCCATGGATAACCACAGGAACGGTTGCTAATTCAAATTCATATATTCCTACAGGCTTAAGTGAAGCTGCTAAGACAATTGTGTCGTTGGGCACATCTGATAATTATCAATATGATGTTACCAAAGGAAAAACAGGCACTAAATCAGAATTGTTGACATTAATTGCTAATGCGGCAAACTGGGTAGGAAATGATGCAACTGCATATTCGGCAGTTGTAGGTCTTTTTACAGTAAATGCAGATGTTATACCTACGACTCCAACAATCACTGTAACTGAAGTTAGCATTCCAGAAATGGTGACATATGCTGGAGAAAATATAGTAGAAACAATTAATGTAAGTGGTATAAATCTGACTGAAAATATCGCAATGGAGCTCTCAGGAACAGATGCGGCATTATTTGAGTTAAATACTGTTGAAGTATCTCAAACTGATGGAACTGCTGCAAGTATGGAAGTGTCTATTACATATAAACCTACTGCACCCGGTTCACATACTGCAACATTAACCTTATCAAGTGCCGATGCAACAGATGTTGTTCGCACCTTGACAGGAACTTCAACATGGAAACCTTTGGCTGTACCTGTTGCAACTGATGCTTCTGCATCGAATGCAAGTGGATTTACTGCCAATTGGGATGCTGTTACAGATGCTACTGAATATCAATTGGATGTTGTGACTAAAAGTTTAACTCCAACTGCAGATTTATTCATCTCTGAATATGCTGAAGGTTCAAGTAACAATAAATACATAGAGATTTATAACGGAACCGGAAGTAGTGTGGATTTGTCTACATACGTTGTAAAACAATCGAACAACGGTACAGGATGGCCGACAGATATAAATGCAAGCACATATTTACCATTAACCGGAACACTTGCCAGTGGCGATGTTTATGTTCTTGCTAATAGTTCTGCTGATCCAATAATTTTAGCATTAGCAGATGTGTCAATTGCATATAGTTCGAGTGTACAAGGTGGTACTGTTTTAGGTTTTAATGGTAATGATGCTGTTGGATTATTCAAAAATGATGTATTGATTGATTTATTTGGTGATCCTGCTATTACAACAAGTTTTGATGTTGCAGGAGTTGCGGGTGCAAGTGAAGAACATACTATGGTTCGAAAAGCGGTAGTTTCTTCAGGAAATACTGATTGGGCATTGTCTGCCGGTACCGATGAAGCAAGTTCTGAATGGGCTGTTTCTGCTCAGAACACTTGGATATTTTTAGGAGCACATGATTATGCAGGACTTGTTGCAACTCCAATTACAGGTTCTCCATTTACAGTTACTGAAACAACAAAAGCTCTTACCAGCTTGGATGCAGGTACTACTTATTATTATACAGTGACTGCCAAAAATACAACAAAGGGTTTGACCTCAGCAGTTTCAAATGAAATTCCTGCACTTACAGGTACTACCTCATTAGTTAATCCAACGATTGATTTAACGGTGGTTGCAATCAATGGCAGTATTAAATTCTCAGCCCTTGCCGGCGAAACAGTAGAAGTTTACAATGCTATTGGTCAGAAATTAATCAGCAAAACAACCGTTGACGGAATCAATACAATTCCTGTTGCTGCACGTGGTGTGATATTGGTAAAAGTAGGAACAAAAATTTCGAAAGTGATAATGTAAATTTCCAGAAAAATATATCTATATAAAAATAAGGCTGTTTCGCAGCCTTATTTTTTTTTACAAAAAAAACATAGTTCTTCCCTTAATACTCATTGTACGATCGGTATAAAAGTAAAAAGAAACATAATTCTTCCCATTTGTGTTTTTTATTATTTAGCACATTCCCTTTCGCCTCAAAATACACTGTTTTAGCCTCTATTCATCATGGCAACAAATTTATTTGGATATTTGTTGCTAAAAATGTACTAAATAATTTGTTTAATGAACAATAGTTCACTATCTTTGTAGTGAACTAATGATTAATAAGCATGTCCCCTAGAATTAGAATGTTGCGAAAAGTCTTAAATCCACCTAAAGTCAATGGGTTTAAGCCTTATGGTCAAGGATCGGAAAAGCTCAATTTGGAGTCGGTTAATTTGTTGTACGAAGAGTATGAAGCAATTCGTTTAAGTGACTACGACGCTCTTAATCATCATCAGGCATCTGTTATGATGGGAGTTTCCAGACCAACATTTACTAGAATATATGCTTCCGCTCTTCAAAAAGTTGCAAAAGCATTTGTCGAAGGACGGCAAATTTCGATAAAAGGAGGGGCGGTTTATTTTGACAGCGACTGGTATCATTGCAATACATGCAAGTGCTATTTTAATAACCCTGAAAGAGATAAAATAGTAGAAAATTGTTCCTTATGTGGTAGTCAACAGGTTAATGAATTTGATTACACTTATGAAGAAACAGGTATTACACATTGCAATGATTTGTGTGTTTGTCCCAGTTGTGGATTTGAACAAAAGCATCAATATGGGAAAAAATGCAATCAGGAGAGATGTCCAACATGCGGTGCTGTTATGAAAAGAGCATTATAATTGAATAAATTTAGCTAATCAATAATATTAAATAAAAGTAGAACATGAAAGTTGCAATCACATCAACAGGAAATTCATTAGAATCAACAATTGACCAACGATTTGGTCGGTGTGCATACTTTGTGATTTACGATGATGAAAGTAAAGCAATGGAATTTATACCGAATCCATACAAAGAATCGGAAGAAGATGCGGGTACTGCTTCAGTGCAATTAGTAGCATCACGAAATGTAAATAAGATAATTTCAGGTGAATTTGGAATGAAAATAAAATCTTTGCTTGATAGTTTAAAAATTCAAATGATTGTTCTGAAACAGCCTGAAAAAAAAATCATAGAAATTATAGAGTTATTAAATCATTAAAAATACAATAATATGCCAAAACTTGATGGTACAGGTCCGGAAAGAGAAGGTTCTCATACAGGACGTAATTTAGGAGAATGTAGCAACGCTACACAAGGTGATAAACTACAAAGATTAGGGAAAGGAATGGGTAAAAAACGTCTTTCCGGAGGAGGTGTAGGAAACGGAAAACGCCTAAGAAGTAATAAAATATAGTATTAACAATTTAAAAAGGAGGTCATTATGCCAGGTTTTAATCAAACAGGTCCAATGGGACAAGGTCCTATGACAGGTCGAAGAATGGGACGTTGTTCCAATGTGGGCACAAGTGTCGGCAATCAAACACCCGAATCAACAGAAAATACAACAGGCAATATACCTGAGAATTTTCAAGGAAGAGGCTTTGGAAGAGGTCTTGGGCGAGGTAGAGGAGGACAAGGGTTCGGTATGGGACGGCAGAACCGTTTCAGAGGCGGCTTTTAGATGAATTAGAGAGAGGTTAATTTAGCCTCTCTTTGTTTAAATAAAAATAGAATTTTTTTGAAAAAATATATATTATGTTTGGAAAAGGACAAAATCAACGAAATAAATTTCAACAGAGAGGAATGGGTTCAACATCATTTGGTGTTTGTAGTTGCCCTAAATGCAATTACTCAGTTACTCATCAACGAGGAGTTCCCTGCACGACATTAATATGTCCTAATTGCAATATTCCGCTCGTAAGGCAAGATAAGTCTGAAAATAGCAAAAGCAACAACAGCAACAACAGCAATAACATCAACAAACAACAAGTACCTAATAAAACCACTAAAATCAAGGATTTTCCAAAGATTGATACTGAACTGTGTATCGGTTGCGGAACATGTGTAGATAAATGTCCTTCAGAAGCTATTCATATGGAAGATGGTAAAGCAAAAATAACGATAGCAAACTGTAAAAAATGCAGGGCATGCGTAAGTGTTTGTCCGGTAGGAGCAATCGCATAATAAAATATGAAGAATAATTATAACTCAAAAGCATTTTAATTTTAAAATTTATCCTTAGAACTATGGATCTGAAAATTATTAAATATGGGTCTCACATCCTTAGGGAGAAGTCGATTGAAGTAATTGAAAAAGATAATATTGCTTTAATTGTTGAAAATTTATTTAGCACTCTTAAAAAAGAAGGTGGATTAGGGCTTGCCGGACCACAAGTGGGGATACAGAAACGAATATTTGTTATTGATACTTCCCCTCTCGCAGAAGAAGACTTATCTATTCCGAAAATTGAGAAAGCTATTGTGAATCCCGAAATTGTAGGGTTTAGCAAAGAAAATGGATATTATACTGAAGGTTGCCTCAGTATACCGGGTATTTATGAGAATGTGTTACGCCCGAAAAATATCGATGTACGGTATTATGATATAAATTTCAATTTAATTGAAGAAAGTCTCGACGGAATAAAAGCCCGAATTTTTCAGCACGAATACGACCATTTGGAAGGTGTTCTTTTTATTGATAGATTAAGTTCAATGCAACGAAAACTTTTATCTAGAAAGTTAAATAGAATAAAAAACCGATGAAAGAACCGATTCATCAAATAGTTAACAGAATAATAGAAATAAAATTATCATCCGCAAAAGCTCCTGTAAATATTAAACTCAATTATTTTGTGTAATTCGTGGTTGTATTTTTTTTATTTATAGTAATTATTTATTTTTAAATCAAAAAGCAATATTAATCCTTGTTTCAACTTTTAATTAGGTCAACTTGCGGATAATCATATAAAATGAATTGGAGAAGTTTGACATAAGTAATTGAAAACGAATAATGTCGTATTTTGCATGAAAATATCTAAGAATAGAACCTGCCTGAGACAGGCAGGCGCAATTTTCACTGATAGAGTGAATTTGAAAAAACGGATTTGAATTCCGATAAATCGGAATGATTTACAGATAGTTGCGTCTTAATCATCTTGCCGAAGGCAAGAAAAATCCGTTTTGTTTTATCCTTCATTTTCCGATAAATCAGCGAAAATCAGCGTTCTATTAATGTTTCTAAATGGTATATTAATTTGTTCCATTTACTTAAGTCAATTTTGCATTTTTTTAATAAAAGGAGGAATCTATTATGAATAACAATGAACAAAAAGAAAAGATTGAGCTAGAAAAAAAGAAAATATCCGACAATATTAGCCAAATTAAACACTGTATCGTGGTTTTTAGTGGCAAAGGAGGAGTCGGTAAAACAACAGTGAGTGTAAACCTTGCCTATGGATTACAGGTTCATGGTTTTAAAACAGGAATTCTGGATGCGGATATAACAGGTCCTAATGTTCCGAAAATGACAGGACTTACCGGGGATGTGAATACGAACGATGGTAAAATTCTTCCACAAATAAGTCATGGAGTTAAAGTTATTTCAATGGCGAATTTACTTCCGGCAAATCAGGCAATTGTTTGGCGGGGACCGATGCGTTCTAAAATGATAAATGAATTTTTAGGAAATGTTGATTGGGAAAGTCTGGATTATCTTATTGCTGATTTACCTCCTGGAACCGGTGACGAAATTATTACTATTGTGCAAAATATGAAACCCGACATGGCAATTATTGTTAGCACACCACAAGAAGTATCATTAATAGATTCTGCAAGAGCTATCAGTATGGCAAAGAAAATGAATATACCCAAAATAGCACTAATAGAAAACATGTCGGGATTAATATGTCCGGAATGTGGACATCGGATAGATTTGTTTGGCTCGGGAGGTGGCAAAAAACAAGCAGAAGAAATGCACGTTGATTTCTTAGGAGAAATTCCAATAAATCTTGAAGCACGTGAACTGGCTGACCAAGGGAAATCTATTATTTTTGAAAATAAAGAAGCTGACATGTCAAAAGCCATTTTTCACATTGTACGGGAAATAGAAAAGAAATACAATTGACAAATGAAAGATGAACCAGCTTAGCCTTCTAGAAAAACAAGAATCACTTGACGTTCTTAATTACCAAATTAGAGTGTGTGAAAAATGTGGATTATCGGCTACCCGAAAACATGCACTTACGGGTGAAGGAAACATCAGTGCCCGTATTCTTTTTGTTGCGCTATCTCCTGGAGCCAAAGAAGATGCAGGAAACAGAATGTTTATTGGTCCTTCGGGGCAAGTCTTTGACAAACTGCTTCAATCAGCCGGAATTGAAAGACAATCGGTGTATATGACTAATTTGGTGAAATGTTTGTTGCCACAGAATAGGAAACCCACATGGAATGAAATTGAATTATGTGGTTCCTTTTTGGATGACGAAATTTCAATTATTCAACCAAAAATCATTGTGCCCTTGGGTTATTATGCAACTCATTCAATTTTGACTAAATATCACGCTGATCCTTCACGTGAAGAAATGAGTTTTAAAAATGTAAACGGCAAATTATTAGTGCTGGATGGAATGAATATATTTCCATTGACTCATCCGTCTGCGCTTTTATATAACCCATCTTTTGAACCGGGAACGTTAGCAAAATATATAAAATTGAAAACCTTTTTGTAAAACGGTATAAAAAACGTAATAAATTATCTTTTCTGATTTTTATAAAGCATTTACTCAACGTTGTAAGTATGTGGAAAGATATAATGTACTAAAGATATTTTTTATTTTGAAACTGCAGGTTTTCGGATCGACCTCATAGGGTGAGCCGAAAAACGAGTGAAAAAGGCGGTTAAAAATCGTCCTTGTCTGAACCTCCGCTATTTGCGGAGGTGAGTTTGGACGGTTTGAGCCTTTTGAGCGTAGGTTTTTCGAGTGAAGCCTATGCAGTCTTGAATTTTTTTGCATACTTTTTTCTTTCAAGAAAAAAAAGTATGTGGGGTGCGGGGCTAGCCCCGATAAAATACGATATTATTTTATTCCAATTACCTATATTTAAAAATGAAGTATTATGAACCCTCAATTTATCGATTCGAACTGGTTTACTTATGGCTTATTGCCTTTATTAATCTTTCTTTCGAGAGTTACGGATGTCACCATGGATACCCTTCGTATTATTTTTGTTTCGAGGGGTAACAAAATAGTGGCACCCATCCTTGGGTTTTTCGAGATATTAATCTGGCTGATAGCCATTACCCGGATTATGGCAAATCTGGATAATTTTGTAACCTATATTGCCTATGCTTTGGGATTTGCTGTAGGCAATTATGTTGGGTTAAGGGTAGAGGAAAAACTAGCAATTGGCACACAACTCATCCGTATTATTACCGTAAGTGATGCCAGTCGCCTGATTAATAACTTCCGGGAGAAAGGATTTGGAGCTACAGCTATTAATGCAGAAGGAAAAAATGGGTTGGTTCACGTTATTTTCGTTATTACCCGACGAAAAATTGTACCCGAAGTTATTGGTATTTTGAATCAGTTTAATCCCAAAGCATTTTATTCCATTGAGGATATCCGGTCGGTTAATATTAATAATAGTAATTATGTTTCAGACACAAATAAGGTCAATCCTTCAAGATGGATGCGGAAAGGAAGGTAATAACCCACTTGTTATAGAAGTAATAGGAAGTAATCCCGATAGCTATCCGGGAATATTTCTTGAAAATAAAAGAATGGAACGCAGATTTTCGCTGATAGGGCGGATTTGAAAAACAGATTAGATATCGCCTTTGGCGATATGATTATCAAATACTTGTTTTTTTTATCCGTTCGCCGAAGGCGATAAAATCCATGTTAAAAATCCGTAATTTTCCGCTTAATCTGCGAAAATCTGCGTTCCATTTATTACAAATAAAATAGTACAATATATTGTTCCAATTACATATCAATCAAAAAATCCATTTCGTGATAAATTGTTGAAATCAAAATAACAAAATTGAGAAGCCGGAACATTAAACGAATTCATATTGGATTAAATATCTAAACTAAAAGGAGTCAATCCATTTTTACCAAATCGTTCTCGGATTAAATCTTGAATATTAATCTTGAATTAAAAAATTAAAAACATGTATAAGCATCTTTTCGGACCTGTTCCTTCACGTAGATTGGGTATGTCATTGGGAATTGATTTAATACCTAAAAAAGTTTGTTCATTAAACTGTGTTTATTGCGAAGTCGGCAAAACCACTAAACTTACACTCGACAGAATGGAGTATGTGAAATACAACCAGGTAATTGATGAATTACAGCAGTTTATGAGCAATAAACCTAAAATCGATTACATTACATTTTCAGGCTCGGGAGAACCAACGCTCAATAGCAGAATAGGCGATGTGCTGAATTTTGTTAAGACAAATTATCCTGACATAAAAACCGCTGTTTTGACAAACGGGACTTTGTTTTCTAATCCGAAATTAAGAATAGAGCTATTGCAAGCCGATGTTATTTTGCCTTCTTTGGATGCAGCAAGTCAGGCAGTATTTGAAAAAATTGATCGTCCAAATTCAAACTTGAAAATAGAAACTTATATTCAGGGATTAATTGATTTACGAAAAGAATACAAAGGAAAAATCTGGCTTGAAATATTCTTATTGAAGGATTATAACGATTCAAAAGAAGAATTGGATTTGCTTAAAAAAGCCATCCTGAGAATTAACCCCGACAGTATTCAATTAAACACGCTCGACCGTCCCGGAACTATTGATGGCTTAGTTCCTTTATCAAAAAGTGAATTGCAGGAAATAGTTGATGATTGGAATCTGCCAAATGTTGAGATTATTGCAGCGGCTCAGGAACGAACAACTATTGAATCCTATAGTGGAGACATTGAAACGGCTATTTTAGAAACCATAGCCCGTCGCCCTTGTACACTGGATGATTTACATGACTTTTTGGGTGTTCATGTGAATGAAATAAACAAATATTTAGGGCCATTAGAAGCTAAGAATAAAATAAAAACAATTCAGCTTGAGCGTGGTGTTTTCTATGAGTTAAAACAGAAATAATTTTACATTTTGTACTGAATAAAATAAAGCGAAGGAGTATTAAAGTTTAGGAATTATGGAAGCAATTTATCAACTGTTTTTAAAATCCGTCATGATATCGGGCTTTGTGTTTATCATGATGCTGGTGATTGAATATATAAACGTTCAATCGAAAGGAATTTGGCAAAAACATCTCACAGCGAACAAATGGAAACAGTATCTAATTGCCGGATTATTAGGAGCAGTCCCCGGATGTCTGGGAGCATTCACCGTTGTGACCCTGTTCACACACCGATTGGTTTCTTTTGGCGCCTTGGTTACAACTATGATTGCAACAAGTGGCGATGAAGCTTTTATTATGTTTGCCATGTTTCCTAAAAAAGCAATATTCCTTACCCTTATCATTTTCGTTGTGGGGGTACTAGCTGGCTATCTTACCGATAAATTTTATAAACCCAAGGGAATATTGAAAGATATAGCTGATCATAACCTTCCACTTCATGATGAGCAGGATTGCAAATGTTTTGAAAAAGATAAATTCTGGCTTAATCTATTTCATCCTTCGCTATATCGCTTGTCGGTAGCCGTTATCATTATTTCGCTTATATTGGGTGTGCTCACCGGAGTCCTTTCGGGTGAAGCCGATTTATGGATTAAGATTACTCTGGTACTATCGTTTTCGTTTGCCCTTTTTGTAGCGGTAAGTGTTCCTGAGCATTTTCTTAAAGAGCATATTTGGAATCATATTGTCAAAAAGCATCTCCCTCGTATTTTCTTATGGATATTTGGAATCTTACTAGTCATACACTTTTTAATGATGTATATTGATGTGGAATCGTGGATATCTAATAACATGTATGTTGTTTTGCTCATTGCTATTATAATTGGAATTATTCCCGAATCGGGTCCTCACCTTATCTTTGTCACCCTTTTTGCTTCGGGTGCCATTCCTTTTAGCATATTATTGGCAAGTTCAATATCACAAGATGGTCATGGAATGCTACCAATGCTTGCCGAATCAAAAAAAGGTTTTGTAGCCGTAAAGCTTATTAATATGATTTTTGCCTTTATTGTTGGTACAACAGGCTTATTATTGAATTATTAAATCAATTTTGCAACTTAAAAAATTGTATTATTTATAACTGAATCTATATTTTGACAGTAATTATTGTCTTAAATTTTGAATAGATAAGATGAAGTATTTAATTCCTATCGCAGTGTAGAACCTTTGTTGCGGAATGCAGCGAAGGTTTGGAGTCTCGAATGGAAATCGGTATAATTTGGTCATTATGAGCTATGAAACCTAAACTGTATTTCTGCCGACAAACAGTTAACATCCGAAAATAACAGACAAATAATAGAATTTTTTGGAAAATAATTTTGGAAATTGAAAATAATTAATTACATTTGTTCTCAGAGGAGAATGATTCCTATTAAAGAGAAATTCAATGAACATTACAATTGAAGATATTAGAAAAAAAATATTAGAAAAAGGGTTAAAGATAACTCCTCAACGAACAATAATTCTTGAAGCTATCTGGAAATTGGAAAATCATCCTACTGCTGATAGGATTATCGAATTTATTCGAGAAACTCATCCAAATATCGCAACAGGCACAGTATACAAAGTGCTGGAAACATTGGTTGAAAATGGCTTAATTAAAAAGGTTAAAACGGATAAGGATGTTATGAGATATGATGGAATAATTGAAAAACATCACCATTTATATTGTTCTGAGTGTGATTTAATTGAAGATTATAAAGATGAGGAATTAGACGTATTACTTAAGAAACATTTTAAAAACAAAAAAATCGACGGTTTTGAAATACAAGATATTGTTCTTCAAATAAGAGGAACATTTGATAAATGCTAATTAATTACATTAAAACTACTGTAAAATGGGAAAACAAGGAATTAAAATTTTATCGGTTGATGTAGATGAACTTTTGAAAATGCTAAATGCTGCTCTCTCGGAAGAATGGCTTGCATATTATCAGTATTGGATTGGAGCAAGATTAATGGAAGGTCCAATGAGGAGCGAAGTAGAGCCTGAATTATTATTGCATGCTGACCAGGAATTAGGGCATGCTTTATTGGTTGTAAACAGGATAATTCAATTGGGTGGTACTCCCGTAATAAATCCAATTGACTGGATAAAATTATCTCGTTGTTCGTATGACGAACCGGCTGACCCCTATATTGAAGTGATTTTAGAACAAAATTTAAAAGGGGAAAGATGTGCCATTCAAAGGTATCAGGAAATTGCAGATTTCACGGAAGGCAAAGATCATTCAACACATCAAATGGCTGTTCAAATCCTTAATGAAGAACTTGAACATGAAAATGATATAGAAGATTGGTTAAATGATATTTCTCGTATGAAAGAAGAATGGAAAAAAATTAGAATGTAAAACAATTTAAAAATTATTATTATGGAACAAAATCAAGAACAAGAGGTATTTAGTATGCCTAGAATTGGTGATGCAGCACCAGAATTTAAAGCTGTAACAACACAAGGTGATATTAATTTCCCGGCTGATTATAAAGGCGATTGGGTAATTCTTTTTAGTCACCCTGCTGATTTTACCCCGGTATGTACATCGGAGTTTATGACCTTTGCTACAATGGAAGATAAATTTGCAGAAGCAAACTGTAAACTTGTAGGTCTTTCAATAGATGGATTGTACAGTCATATTGCATGGTTGCGTACCATCAAAGAAAAAATAGAGTACAAAGGGATGAAAAATGTGGAAGTAAACTTCCCATTGATTGAAGATATTACCATGAATGTAGCCAAAAAGTATGGTATGATTCAACCCAACGAAGATACTACTAAGGCAGTTCGTGCAGTATTTTTTATCGATCCAAAAGGTATAATTCGTGCCATTATTTATTATCCACTAAGTTTGGGTAGAAACTTTGATGAATTGTACAGAGTAATTATAGCACTTCAAGCTGCTGATGAATTTGGAGTTGCAACACCTGCCGATTGGCGTCCGGGCGATGATGTAATTGTTGGACCAGCGGGTTCGTGTGGTGCTGCTAAGGGTAGATTAGAAGATAGTGAACTAGACTGTAAAGATTGGTTCTTCTGTACTAAAAAATTGGATAAGGACACCGTTTTAAAAAAAATACTCAAGAAGAAATAAATGAACGAAACATGAACATTGTTTCTTAAAACAGGCGGGTTTCAGGTTTATCAAAACTTGTAACCCGCTTTAATGTTCGGGTAATTTGCCACTACTCATACTATAAAAAGATTGACTAATGTCGCTAGCGACTGAATGTTAAGTTACTGAATATGTATAATATATGTGGCAGCTAATTAGTGATATAAAATTTCAGAAGTACCAATAAATTGACACAAGATAAAAAAGAACAATCATCGAATAAAAAAGGAAACAAAATGACTAAAATTGGAATTATCATTTGTGGACGTTACGTAAACTGCGGCGGAGGCAAATGTCTTAGAGCTTTAAAAGAACATGTTGGCGGATTTGCTAAATATCCAAAAGAAGAAAATTTGGAACTGGTTGGATTCTCAAATTGTGGCGGTTGCCCTGGAGGGAATATTGAATACGTACCTGAAGAGATGATTAAGAATGGAGCAGAAGTCATTCATTTTGCCACTGGAATGGTTGTCGGATATCCTCCATGTCCATACATTCAACAATTTAAAGAGTTTGTTGAGACACGTTATAAAATTCCAGTTATAATAGGGACGCACCCCATACCATTGAAATATTATAGTACACATAACAAACTCTCTAGCTGGAAAACAATGAAAATGGATGAGATTTGCAAGCCATTGATGCTTGAGGATAAAAAAATTATGGAATCCTATAATTAGAGACGGCTGTTTATTCGTTGATATTTTTAAGTTATAAAAATGAGTATCCATTATAAACAAATCCGGCACTCTATTGTCGATTAAGGAATTATTAGACCTGTCAGGTTTTGAAAGCCTGTCAGGTCTTGTTGCTCTAAAATTAGATATTTACCACTATTTTCCCCACAGTTCTGCCCGATTCCAACTCTAAATGTGCTGCGCCCATTTCACTAAAAGCAAAAGTTTTAGATATATGTGCTTTTACTGCTCCGCTTTCCAAAAGTGCTTTCAATGTATTCATGTCTACACCGTTGGACTGAACCATAAATGGCAATACAGTTACATCCTTTTTGTCGGCAGCTTCTTTTAAATCGGCAGCTACGTCGAATATTGCAAGGGATACAATTTGACCGCCATCTTTCATTACTTTTACTGTATCAAGAAGTACATCGTAGCCCATCGAATCTAAAACAAAGTCGATATTGCTTAGCACTTCATCAAATTTTTGTGTACGATAATCAATATGCTCATCGGCTCCCAGTGACATTACAAAATCACGGTTTTTGGCCGAAGAAGTCGTAATTACATAAGCGCCCATGCTTTTTGCAATTTGAATCGCATAATGTCCCACGCCGCCTGAACCAGCTTGAATCAATACACGGTCGTTTTTCTTTACTTTTCCCTGTAAGACTTGCAAGGCAGTTAATGCTGCTAATGTTGTGGCTGCGGCTTCTTCAAACGAAACATTGGTTGACATTTTTGCCAAATGGTTTTCTGATGCGGCTACATATTCAGCATAAGCATCTCCTGCACCCGGGAAATTGATCATTCCAAAAACCCGATCGCCTATGGCAAATTGTGAAACTTCGTCTCCAATAGCTGCAACGACTCCTGCAATATCCCAGCCTAAAATTATTGGACGTTTTGAACCGTAAAGTATTCTAATAACATCTTCGGAACTTCTTAATTTATAATCTACCGGATTTACACTAATGGCTTTTACTTCAACCAATACTTGATTTGCTTTAATGGTTGGTTGAGCTATTTCTTGCATCACAAGATTCTCAACACTGCCTGCTTTTTCTAAAATAATTGCTTTCATTTGTATTTTTTGTTTTAATATATTTGTATTCATTTGTTTTATTACGACAAAAGTAGTACGTTTGTATCGTTATAACAAGTACATACTAAAAAGATATATAGTAACTAAAAAGTTACTAATGTTGATAATGTGATATATAAACTGTATATAATTTTTATATTATGGCAAAAAAAGAATTGGGTGCACCGATTTGTTCAATAGATTATGCATTCAGAAGGATAGGTGGAAAATACAAAGCACGTATTTTGTGGTATATACAAAATGAAGATAATGTGCTTCGATATGGTGAATTGATGAAGATGTTGCAAAATATTACATCAAAAATGCTCACACAAACTTTGCGTGAGTTGGAAGATGACCAACTTATATCCAGAAAAGTTTATCCCGAAGTTCCACCCAAAGTTGAATATTCTTTGACAGATACGGGACTGGAGTTGATTCCATTTATTGATCATTTGGGTTCTTGGGGGCGAAAACAAATGGAGTTGGGAAAATGATTTTCAATTAATGTACTGTACAGCTTCTTTTTGTAAAATAGTAATTTTTTTATGATACAAGATATTCATCCACATAGTTTTAATAATAAATTTGTTGTGACTAGCGGAATCCGGGAAAATGATTATGTTTTCCATTTTATTGATAACTCTTTGTTGTTAAAGCAAGAGGACGATATTTTTTTAATTCCTATCAAAAAAGATTTAAAAAGATTGAGTGACGATGGGATTTTTTTGTTTGAGTTCAATAATATCAATTGCTTTCTGGTTTGGGAGTGCGTAATCCCGGAGAACAGTATGCTTGTTTATAATGAGATCAGTTTTCTTCGTAACCAAACGCAAAAGGAACTGGATTGGGTTACCTCTGTTGCTTTTCAGTTGAAGAATTGGTACGAGCAAAATAGGTTTTGTGGACGATGCGGTTCAGCAACCCAGCTTAAAAGTGATGAACGAGCCATTGTTTGCCCAAATTGTCACAAAGTGCTATTCCCTTCTATATCACCAGCCATAATAGTTGCAATTCGCAACAAAGACAAAATTTTGATGGCTCGTAATGCACATTTTAAAAATGGTTTCTACTCATTAGTAGCTGGTTATGTTGATGCTGGCGAAACAGTAGAAGATGCCGTTCGCCGCGAAGTAAAAGAAGAAGTTGGTTTGGAAATAAAAAACATACGCTATTACAAAAGCCAACCCTGGCCATTTTCAAGCTCCATGATGATCGGTTTTATTGCCGATGTTGAAGATCTACATCAAAATATTTGCATTGACAATGTTGAAATAGTTGAAGCTGATTGGTATTCGCGTGAAAATTTGCCCACTTACCCTCCCAGCCGTAGCATTGCAGGTGAAATGATTGAGAAATTTATAGCAGGTGAACTGTGAAATAGCTGTAATTCGTTAATGATGTTTCGAGTTTTACCAACTGCGTAAAAACAAAACTGCCACTGAGATTAATAAATCTCAATGGCAGTGTATTATTTGCTAGATTTAAAAATGAAAATCAAATTATTTTGAATGAATTATTTCATCAAGGTCATAAAGAACTGGAGGAAATGGTGCTTTTTTAAAAAGGTCAATGGCATTTTTATCGGCAGTAATTCCATTTTTATAAACTTGTAATACATTAGGGTATTCTTTAACCCAAGTATTACCTGGTTCTAGGTTTGCTATTGTTGAGGCGATGGCTGTGTATTCTAATACAAAGCCTTCTTTGGTGAGGTTTATCATTAATATATAACAAAAGTCAGGCTCCCAGGCATCCGACACAAAATGAAACTCAGGTTTTCCTATGGTGCGTCTTAAAATATTTTCATTTTTCTCCCAGACACCTTGTAATTTTCCATTGTCATTACGAAGGAGCCAAGTACCAGCTCTCAAACCAGTCCATCCGCCAGTAGCAACCATTTGTATAGGATAAGCTTTGGGTTCACTCTTTTTAAATTTACTACCAAAAGTGCCTAAAACAGCTTTAAGTTCTCTCACTTCGCGGGTAAATTTCCAAATAGCGTCTATCACTTTTAGGCTGTCTTTTAAAGGTAGTATTTCAAGACGTATTACAGATTTTGTTGCATATTCGTATTTCCCATCTGCTTTGGTAGGACTGTTGTACAAGTCTTCAAAATCAGGTCGGAGTATGTAGCTTTTGTCTGGCGAAGTAAAAAACTGCATGGTCACATTTTTGTTGGGTTTGTACCATGTTTTTTTCTTTGTTTTGGCGAGTTCAGTAAATCCTTGTTTAGTAAGTTCTTTTACACAGTCATCTTGCGAAATTCCTGTTAAATCGCGCATGTGCGCCAAGGAATTATCGGCCATTTTGTTCAGGGGCTTTCCTGGTGCATAACAGTAGTAAGTGCCTGGACCCCAGTATTTGTTAGTGCGGGAATAAAGCATTTTTTCTGCATTAGAGACTTCGTTTGCGGTTTTTTTGCCTTGTGCCCATGATGGAGCACAAATAATTACCAGTGAAACAACGACGATAATTAGTTTTTTTTTCATAATTTGATTTTAACTGATTTGATTGAAATTTTTAAATTGACAAGAGAAATTTGAGCATGGCTTTTCAATAATAGCGCCATAACTTATTTGTGTTTGATCAAAGATCTTTTAATTCTTATTTCTGTATAAATAGAGGTGAAAGGATAGGATATTTGTTAATATTGAATGGGTGTTTTTCAAACGTCAAATATAATATTTTTAAAAGGACTTAGACGATATAAAATTAAGTATTTAAAAAAAACAATACTTATTATTTTGCTTTTAAGAAACAAATTTCAAATAAAAACATAAAGTATTCATTTCAGTATTCTGTAATTTATTGGAAAATAATATCTTATGAAAACTTGACACAAAAAGGTAAGCAAAAGCCCATTTCAAAAAATTCCGGCAATAAGCAGAAAGAGACGAGGCTAACAAAAATTAATTTTTATCAGCCTCGTTTAAAGTATTAAACATGTGAATTTTGTGGTTTTATCTACTATGATAACCTATTAATTAGTGCTTCTTGAATCTTTTACTACTACGTCATGAGCGCCACCTTCAATAATACTTGTTGAAGAAACAAGCGTAATTTTGGCATTTTGCTTCAAGTCATCTAGATTAACAACACCACAGCTACTTAGTGTAGATTTTATTTTCCCCAATGTAATCTCCAAATTGTCTTTTAGATTACCGGCATAGGGAACAAAGCTATCAACGCCTTCTTCAAATTTCAGATTTTCACCACCACCCATATCATAGCGTTGCCAGTTACGAGCGCGATTCGAACCTTCTCCCCAATATTCTTTCATGTAGTTGCCATTTACAATTAGTTTTCGGGTTGGGCTTTCATCAAAACGGGCAAAATAACGTCCCATCATAATGAAGTCTGCTCCCATAGCCATTGCTAACACCATATGATAATCTTGTACAATACCACCATCGGAACAAATTGGAACATAAACTCCTGTTTCACGAAAATATTGGTCACGAGCTTCTGCAACTTCAATAAGTGCAGTAGCTTGTCCACGACCTATCCCTTTCTGCTCACGGGTAATACAAATAGAGCCTCCACCTACTCCAACTTTTACAAAATCGGCTCCGGCTTTTGCCAGATAAAGAAATCCATCTCTATCCACCACATTCCCTGCTCCAACTTTTACATGTTCACCATAGGACGTTTTGATAAATTCAATCGTTTCTTTTTGATAAACAGAAAATCCGTCGGAAGAATCGATACACATAACATCTACACCTGCTTCAAGCAACGCTGGAACACGTTCTTTGTAGTCACGGGTATTAATACCGGCTCCTACTAATAGTTTCATATTATCGTCAGAAAGTTCATTTGGATTTGCTTTATGATTTTGGTAATCTTTTCGAAAAACAAAATACATTAAATTTTGATCTTTATCAATAATTGGAAGACAATTGAGTTTATTATCCCAGATAATATCATTGGCTTCGCCTATAGAAATTCCAAACTCACCGGTTACAAGTTTTGAAAACGGAGTCATAAACTCTTTAACCTTCGTTTCCGGACTCTCACGGGTTACACGATAATCTCGTCCAGTAACAATACCAAGTAATTTTCCTTGTGAAGTTCCATCTTCCGTCACTCCGATTGTACCATGTCCCGATATTTCTTTTAATTTAATAACATCATTCAAAGTGTGCTCGGGAGTCAGGTTAGCATTACTCACAACAAAACCGGCTTTAAAGGTTTTTACTTTGTTCACCATTTCAACCTGTGTTTCAATTCCTTGTGAACCATAAATAAAAGAAAGACCGCCGTTTCGGGCAAGTGCAATAGCCATTTTATGGTCGGATACTGATTGCATGATAGCAGATACAAAAGGAGTATTGAGATAAATTTGAGCCTTTTCTCCTTTTTTGAATTTGACAAGTGGTGTTTTAAGTGAAATATTTGCGGGATTACACTCTTCTGTTGTTAATCCGGGAATCAATAAATATTCACTAAAAGTTCGGGAAATGTCGTTTAATATTTGTGCCATAATAGGGTTGAATAAATGTTGTGCAAAGATAACCAAAATTCAATTACCAGTCAAATATTTTTCAACACGATAATTTTATCATTTGGCTGAAGGGTTACTTTCTTATATTTGTTTGATAATAATATCAATAGAAAACTATTTGTCCTATAAATTTCGATTAATAAATACTAAAATTGATTTAATACTTTTTATTTCAAATATTAAATGATAACTTTGCGAAGCTTTTTAAGATACAACACAACAAAACAAGCAAAATTTCGTTTAACTTCAGATATATTCAATTATATTCATTTAAAGTTTATTTATCATCTAAATAATTTATGAAATCACCCGTAATTACGTTATTAGCGTTTATTGCATTATCTTGCAGTTTATTTGCACAGGCAGCTGATCCTGTTTTAATGACCATCAATGGCAAACCTGTTTTAAAATCGGAGTTTGAATACATTTACAACAAAAACAATTCAAACAATTCGCTTGACAAAAAAACATTGGACGAATATGTAGATTTGTTTGTGAATTTCAAATTAAAAGTTGAAGAAGCTGAAGATCAAGGAATTGACACAACATCTTCATTTATAAATGAATTATCGGGATACCGTAGCCAGTTGACAAAACCCTATCTTACCGATCAAAAAGTAGACGACCAGTTATTGCTAGAAGCCTACAACAGAATGAAAGAAGATATCGATGTAAGCCATATTCTTATTCGCATTCCTCAAAATGCGACACCAACAGATACTTTGAAAGCATGGAATGAGATTAATGAAATTTGGAAAAGAGTACAAAAAGAAGATTTTGGAAAAGTAGCTAAAGATGTATCACAGGATCAATCGGCAGAACAAAACAACGGTCATATTGGCTGGATTTCTGCGTTTAGAACTGTTTATCCATTCGAAACAATGGCCTACAACACTCCTGTTGGAACAATCTCTAAACCAGTACGTACCGCATTTGGCTATCATATAATAAAAGTGCTCGACCGCAGAAACTCCTTAGGTGAAATTTTGGTTTCGCACATTATGACATTTACTTCTCAGGGTGATTCTACAGCAAACGACAAAGCAAAATTCAAAATTGACTCCATTTATAACCGTGTAGTAGCCGGCGACGATTTTGGAACATTGGCAAAAGATTACTCAATGGACAAAGGATCTTCTGTTAAAAATGGAGAACTCCCTTGGTTTGGAACTGGACGCATGGTGCCTGAATTTGAAAATGCAGCTTTTGCATTGAAAAACATAGGAGATGTTTCAAAACCAATCCAATCATCTTACGGTTGGCATATAATTAAATTATTAGATAAAAAAGGCCTTGAATCTTTTGAAGATACAAAAGCAGATATTGAACGCAAAGTGAAACGCGACGAACGTGCTAACTTCGGTCAAAAAGCATTTTTAACTAAGCTTCGTGGCGAATATAATTTTAAAACCGTAAAACAAAGTTTTGCTACCTTTATTAATTTGGCTGAAAACACAGCAAACGATTCTATATTTATTATGGGAGCTTCAAGCTTAAATGATCCTATAATAAGTTTTGCCGACAAAACATATTCCCAAAAAGATTTCTTGGACTATTTAAAGATTATAAATAATACTGAAAAAACAACTACTCCGGAGTTAATTGAAGATAAATTTATTGCTTTTGGAGATGCAAAATTAATTGCTTACGAAGATAGTCAACTTGAAAAGAAATATGACGACTTCCGTTTCTTAATGCAAGAATATCACGATGGTATTTTGTTATTCGAAGTAAGCAACAGAGAAGTATGGGACAAAGCCTCTAAAGATACAGACGGATTGGACAAATACTTCAGAAATCATAAATCTGATTACACTTGGGAAAAACCACATTTCAAAGGACGTGTAATTTATTGTAAAGATAAAGCAACGTTTAAAGCTGCAAAAAAAATTGTATCTAAATCGAGCAAAGATTCTATTGACAAATATCTTACAACACGATTGAATGACAGTATTAAATATGTAAAAATAGATAAAGGCTTATATGTTCAGGGTGAAAATAAAGCTATTGATAAGTATACATTTAAAACAAAAGATACATTTACACCCAGTACAGAATATCCTTACGTATTTGTAGCCGGTAAAAAGTTGAAAAAGATTCCTGAAGATTACACCGATGTTCGCGGTTTGGTAACCGCCGACTATCAGGAATATCTTGAAAAAGAATGGATTAAAGCACTCCGTGGAAAATATACGGTTTCTATAAATAAAGATGTTTTAACGCAAGTAAAAACAAACTAATTTAAGCTATTTACGCGGAAATTACATCAACTTTTTAGGGGATGTGTTTCCGCGTTTTTGTTTAAAAAAATATCATGAATAAATTTACAACCATACTATTATTGACTTTGCTAATTGCAACCTCCTGCACGAAAAAATCGCCTGAGGCAACGCGTGAACCATTGTTAGAAGTTGAGGGTAAATTTCTTTATGAAGATCAGATACAGCAGGTTATTCCACCGAATGTTGATAAAAAAGACAGTGCCGAAATTGCAGATAGTTATATTCGTAAATGGGTGACTGATGTATTGATGTATGAAAACGCAAAAAGAAACATTACCAATCAAAAAGAGATTGATGAAATGGTGGAGGACTACCGGAAGTCATTGACAATACATCAATATCAGCAAAAAATGATTGTTCAACGTTTGCCTGCCACAGCGGCAGAAGAAGAGATAAAAGCATTTTACGATCAATACAGCAATCAATTTGTACTCAACGAAAATGTTATTAAAGGCTTGCTTTTGATAGTTCCTAAAAAGGCTCCAAAATTAAGTAGTGTAAAAAGCTGGGTGCAATCAGGAAATACAAAAGCACTCGAAAGTATTGAAAAATACAGCCTCCAAAATGCAATTAGCTACGATTATTTTGGCGACAGATGGGTTACATTTACCGAAATTTTGAAGAAAATGCCCATTCAAATTGAAGACCCGGCGAATTTTGTTTCTTCAAGAAAATTCTATGAAACTGATGACTCTACTCAACATTACTTTTTACGCATTGAATCCTATAGAACAGTCGGACAAACAGAGCCTTATGATATGGCTAAAAATAGCATTTCAAACATAATGTTAAATAAAAATAAAGCTGATTTTATTTCTCAGTTTGAAAAAGAGCTTTATAACGACGCTGTAAAAAACGAAGACGTTACGTTCTTTAAAAAATAAGTCCTCTATCTTTACTCCAAATGTGTTTTTTATTTTATCAGTAAAAAATCAACATCAAAAAATCAAATTTCTTTTCTATTCTTTGAGATTAGCGGGATCATCCTGCTATTATTCTCTATTTATGCATTAATTTACACCTTATTGAAAAATAAATACACCTGTATTTCAATAATTATAATCTATATTTGTCTTTAATTTGTAAAATGAAATTTTTACAATTTCTATTCAAACAACATTTTACTTCTTTTCCAGCTCTAAATGAAAAAATACACACTTATTCTTTTTATATTATTTGCATTCTTAAGTGCAAAAAGTCAGAGTCATTGGGAATCAATAATATCTGGGAATGATGCTTGGAGCTATCTTGCAGCAACATCAGCTCCACCAGTAAACTGGAATCAACCTGGGTTTGATGATAGTAGTTGGAATACCGGAATAGGTTGTTTTGGTTACTCCGATGGTGATGATGTTACAATTTTAAGCACTTGTAATTCGGTTTATTTACGCAAAATCTTAACCATTTCTGATATAACATTACTCAGTACACTCTTATTAGACATTGATTACGATGATGCATTTGTTCTGTATTTAAATGGAAAGGAAGTTTCACGCTCTTCTAATGTGACAGACAACTTAGTACTTTATAATTCTGCTGTCACTATTGACCACGAAGCATTGATTTATCAGGGACTTACCCCTGAGCGTTTTATATTAAACTTAAATGATTTACATGCAGGGGAAAACACAATAGCAGTTCAGATTTTAAATTACAATATAAATTCAAGTGATTTAAGTGGTCTTGTTTTCCTTCAAAGCAAAGTCAATAGTACGGACATTTTATACAACTCTACTCCCACATGGTTTATTGCACCGGTAGAATCAAATTTACCCCTAGTGCAAATTGACACGAAGGGTCAAACCATATTGAATGACACCAAAATTACTGCCAATATGAAGGTGATTAACAATAAATCCGGAATAAACTCTCCTTCGGACACCACATATGAATACAATGGTTTTATTGGTATTGAAATTCGTGGATCTTCTTCACTTATGTTTGAAAAAAAGAGCTTTACAATTGAAACAAGAACGGATTCGGCTACCAATTTGAATGTTTCGCTTATGGGTATGCCAAAAGAAAATGATTGGGTTTTGTACGCTCCTTACAGTGATAAATCGTTGATAAGAAATGTACTGGCTTACAATATGGGAAATATGACCGGCCGCTGGTCGCCCAGAACGCGATATTGCGAAGTTTATATTAATAACGAATACCGAGGTGTTTATGTATTGGTTGAAAAAATTAAAATAGACAAAAATCGTCTTGATTTAGCAAAACTGAAAACAACAGACACAGCAGGCGAATTGGTTAGCGGTGGTTATATACTAAAAATAGACCGACCCGATTCAGGAAACTGGGTGTCACCATACAAAGCACGAAACAATATTCAAAACGTTCCTATAAGTTATGTTTCGCCAAAATGCGAAGACCTTACCATTGAACAAAAAAACTATATAAAAGATTACGTTACAGCCTTCGAAACTTCATTGTGGTCATCAAACTATAAAGATCCGGATGCTGGATACCTTCCGTATGTGAACATTACTTCGTTTGTTGATTACTTTATTATCAACGAAATATCTCGCAATTTGGATGCAAATCGCGTAAGCACATTTTTTTATAAAGACCGAGGTGGTAAAATTACCATGGGGCCATTTTGGGATTATAATATCGCATTTGGTAATGCTAATTTCTTTAGTGCCGGGAACACACAGGGTTGGGTGGTCGATGGCGTTGGAAATGGGGATGAATATGGTATCACTTTCTGGTGGGATAAATTTCGCTTAGATCCGTATTTCAATGGTAATCTTCGCAATCGATGGGATGAATTACGTGCTGTAAAATTCAACAATTATAATATTATCCGAATTATAGATTCCTGTGCTAGTGTACTGAAAGATGCCCAAGTTAGAAATTTCCAGAAGTTTAATATTCTAAGTAAATATGTGTGGCCTAATAACAATATTGGCAATACCTATGCCAACGAAGTTACATATCTTCGAAATTGGGTAACTTCACGCATGTTGTGGATGGATGGTCAAATAAAGCTCCTTTCACCATTGACGGCAATAACTGATTTTAAAAATAATAGTTGCGAAGTGCTTACATTCCCAAATCCATTTACTGACAAGTTTAAAATCAATTTGAATTTAACCGCCGGAGTTTTTGTTAATATTCAAATCAGCAATATACTGGGAAAATCAGTTTTCAACCAATCGAAATACTGTAATGCCGGAGCGAATGAATTTGAGATAAATTATAACGAATTGGAAACCCATTCTGACTTATTTATTTATAAAATCAGCATTGATAATTTGCCTGTATCTTCAGGTAAAATAATGCATCAATAAATTATACTATCTGTAATTGTAAGTAAATGTAGCAATAAAATATACTATTTACTCGAATAAATTGAACCTGCCTTTAGCAGACAAATGTGTTTTTTTATTCTACAAATAATATACGACATTATTTACTTCCGATTATTTAAAACAACTCAAAGGTTGTATTATAATTCCACCCTGACTAATGTATTTGTACAAATAGTATTAACACAACTTGCAGCTAATCCGACCAAAAAAAATGATGATCACTAAGTTGAGCTTCTTCAAGTCCTGATTTGTGTACTACAGATATTTTCTTTTTGAACGGTGCGTATTTTTTTTAGGGCATCGTATAGTTGTATTACTTTTTGATTTGGTTCGGAACAAAGTCTTATCTTGATGACTTCTTCCACATGATTTTGTGCCAAAGTTGTTACCGCTTTTTGGGGATTCATTATGCGGAAAATTTCACGCCAACCACTTTTTATCCCGTTATTCTTAATGGATATCTAAACGTATTTACCACTTAATAAGCCAACAGTCCCAAATGTAGATGAGCCATTGTGTTTTCATCTTTCTAGTGATATATAGGATGTAAATCAAGGTCGGTTTTCAAAACTTTGAATGTAACTTTAATTTCACGTATTATATTGTAACATTGCTAAAGGAGCTCCTTGGAATCTGCCTCTAAGGTAGTAAGAAGAGAATACACCACAATTCTTGCATTTATATTCATATTGGGTTTAACAGCCTACTTAATGGAAGTTGCTATTTGAATTTTTGGTGTTTCAGCAACAATGATGAGATCGTAAGTTATATAATCTAATTTACTTTACTACTTAAACCGCTCATCAGAGCGCAATTTTTCCAAAGGCATATCTCTATTTTTCTCCAACCAACCAATTTTTACATCCATCCGATTGTCGTAACGAGGGTAAAATGGTTTGATATCGATCAATGGTGATCCATCGAGCATATCAGCCTGTTCAATGTGAATGGTATCGCCTTCGACACTTATTATTTTCACAGTTGAAGTACCAATGGCATTAGGGCGTTTGGGCGATCGGGTAGCAAAAATACCATGTGACACCGTATCCATAAACGGAATTACCTCCAGCTCGTATCCATTTATTTTGTGAAACTGATAAAGGAGTGTGATGTGCGAAAAACCTTCTAAATCCTTTAGTCCCGCCACATACTCAGGTTCTAATTTAATATATCCTTTTATACCTTCGGCAGCAATGGGCTGAATGGGCATGTTTTTAATGTCGTGATGTGGTGTGTAAATTGTTCCAATGGGTTTGATAATAATTTGTTCCATAAGTTTGATTTTTATTATAATGATATTTTAAAATTTGTAACTACTCAGCCCCCCAACCCCCTAAAGGGGGAGCTTTTGAGCAATAATCAATTTCTGTGCGCTTAAATTTGACTGTTCTATTATCTAAATTCCAATTTTTTACGCTACAATTTTTCTGAAAAATGTCAAATAAAAATTTCTTGAAGTGCTGAGTACATACCAAAATTTACTATCTAACATTTTGCTTAAATTGCTAAGCTGTTTTTATAAGCATAGAGTTGAGTGGTTCTTTTTTTAAAAATATCCTCGGGCTTACCGGTTTGCATAATGGCACCATTTTTAAGTACAATTACTGAGCTTGCTAATCTCTCAACTTCCGAAATGTTGTGACTTACCATGAGCGTTACCGTATTTAATAGTTCATGTACCTTGAGAATTTCTTCTTGTAATTCAACTCGTTTCTCAACATCCAATGCCGACAGTGGTTCGTCGAGCATAAGTACTTTCGGTTTCGAAGCCAATGCTCGAGCTAAAGCGACTCTTTGTTTTTGACCGCCAGACAGTTTAAAGGGCTTTTGCTTTTTCAATGATTCTAAATCAAATAATTTGATCAATGCATTGAGCTCCTCTTCATTTTTTACTTTTTGTCCAAAAGCAATGTTTTTCTCAACACTCATATGTGGAAACAAAGCATAATCCTGAAACATAAATCCGATATTTCGCTCTTGTGGGCTAAGATTAATTTTCAGCTCTGAATCGAACCACACCTGATCTCCATAGCTAATTCTACCTTTGTCGGGCTTGGTTAGGCCAGCCAAAATTCTTAACAAGGTAGTTTTACCAGCTCCCGAATGTCCGAAAATACAGAGGAACTCCTTGCCACAAATTTCAGTATCAATCATCAAATCGGCTTTTCCGTCCGAAGTGAGCATCGATTTCTGTATGGAGATTTTCAGAGTACTACAGGCCCCTAAATCCCCTAAAGGGGACTTTTTGATAGTATTACCAATCGTTTTTATTTTTTCACTCATAGCTACAAGTTTTTATTTGAGGTTCTGCCATTTTTATTTGTTAGGAAGTTGAAATTATAAATTTATTGGATTTCGTTTATTTATACTGAAAACCAAAGTGAGTATAACCAATGAAATCAGGAATAACACAAAAGAATATTGATTGGCTACTTCAAAATTCATGGCTTGTACTTCGTCGTAAATGGCAATACTCGCTACCCTGGTTTCGCCGGGCATATTACCACCCACCATAATAACCACTCCAAATTCACCAATACAATGGGCAAATGTCATGGCAATACCGGTTACTATTGAAGGAATCATATTCGGAATCAGCACTTTGAAAAATGTTTCTAGTTTTGATTTTCCTAAGGTGTAAGAAGCTTCCCGCAGATTCACAGGTATGGACATCAGTCCATTTTGCAAGGGTTGTATCATAAATGGTAAGCCAAAAATGACACTAGCAACTAAAACGCCCTCGAAACTAAAAGCCAATCGGAGGTTAAAGTACTGCTCCATAAATTGCCCAAAAGCATTTTGCGGACTGTAAGCTACCAATAAGTAAAAGCCTAGTACCGTTGGAGGCAAAACCATAGGCATACTTATCAATGCTTCGAGCAATGATTTGAACCAAAATTTGCGGTAAGCCAGCAAAGCAGCCAAGGGAAAACTTATGAGCAAAAGTATGCCTGTTGTCCAACCAGCCAATTTAGCGGTTAACAGAAGTGTATTTATAAAGTCTTCGTTCATGATGTTATCAATTTGCCCCCTAACCCCCTAAAGGGGGAATTTGGGCTACTTTCGTCTAAAATATTCCTTTTTATCATATCATCCTTTATTAAAATATTCAATACTAGTATTTTCCTCCCCTTTAGGGGGCGGGGGTTATTTTTATTCCCCCTTTAGGGGGTTAGGGGGCCTAGTTAGGGGGCTATATATCCATATTTCTCCCAAAATCCTTTTGTTGCAGGTGATAGCACGAATTTTTTAAATTTAGCAGCCTCCGTGTTTAAGCTTTGGGTTTTAATAAAAATACAAGCTTGTTCAATGGGCGAATACATTTTTGGATTAACAATATAACAATGTCCCTTGCCAGCCATGTCGGGTGCTAAAGCGTAGGAATAGGCAATAAAACCCAGTTCCGTATTTCCAGTAAAGGCATATTGGGCCGCCTGCGAAATGTTTTCGGCAATTACAATTTTCCCTTTCAAGGCATCGTATATTTTCAAGGATTTCATAAGTTCCAAGCCGCGGGTTCCGTAAGTGGCTATTTCAGGATTTGCCAATGCAATTTTTTTTACGGACTGACTAGTCAATGCTTTAAGTCCGAGCTTATCTACTTCGAGCGTGATGCTGTAAAGTGCCAATTTACCATATGCATAAGTTGACATTGGACCAACAGTCAGCCCTTTTTCTTTCAGTTTGAGCGGATACTCATTATCGGCCGACATAAAAAAGTCGAAAGAAGCTCCATTTGTAATTTGTTGCACCAAGGTTCCAGACGCACCAAAAGTAAGATTTACTTTGGCTTTTGGATTTTGTTTTACATAAGCCGTTTTAATTTCTTCCAATACATAACGCAAGTTGGCGGCAGCAGCTACATTTACTTTTTGTGCATTAGTACTCAATACCGAAAACAAAATGGTTAGTGAAATTAATCCTTTTTTAAATCGGCCCCCTAACCCCCTAAAGGGGGACATGAAGTTAATTTTATTTATTATTGTCCTGTTTTTCATATTGTTTTTTTTTAATTATCTTCACTATTATTTCTTATTCCCCTTCGGGGGATTTTAGGGGGCCTATAAAAATGTTGGTTTAAAGCTTATCATTATATATCCCCACTGTGCAAATCGACTATCGGGTATGGTCGTGGAGCTAACCAGATCTTTGGCGATTAAAGTATTGTTATTTGCAAAATAGCAACAGTAACCAGCTTGTATACAAGTTATTTTATTCATATTGTAAGTCAATAACAAATCCATTTCCGAGCCTAAATCTTTCTCGAATGCAATTCCTTTTTTATTTTTCCCTGCATATTCAGCATTGAAAACATGGTAAGCTCCCTCTAAATCAATGACTTTATTCACCTTAGCTGTTGCCGAAGCATAGTAATCAAGCAAACCTTGCGTAAGGGGGGAATTCCAATAATCCATATAGCCATTAAAATTGTGATTGGCACCATAATGCTTTTTGAAATTAGACTGAATACCATCCGTTGTTCCATTTTTATCACCCGAAATATAATCGGTACCCAAGTTTAGCGAAACAGCTTTATTCATGGCATAACAAGCTTTTAAGGCTAGCAATTTACCGTCCATCGTTTTTCCAGTACTGCTTTTACCCGCCTGAAAGTAGGCTGTTGCCAATCCTGAAAATGGAGTTTCGTTGTTTTCAAATTTCAAGTTACCGCCAAAAGTAAGTGCTTGTTTCAAATCAGTTTTACTATAAGCTGTACCTACGCCAGTGGTATCCTGCACACCCTCGGCTACAAACATGCCGCTTAAAGTAAAGCCTTTGTAGTTCGGTGTTGTAAGCCATGCATAAGCCAATGAACGGTATTTATTGTCCGACGTATAATAGGTTTCACTGGATATTTCGCTGTTATTATTGTACGCCAAAGCTATATGTGCCTGATAATCATTGATACTGTATTTGAATAAAATCAAATCGTGTGCTGTTCCCGACAAGTTCCATGTTGGCGATGAAAACATGCGATTATCATCGTACTTGATACATTGTCGACCTATTTTCAAACTCGCACCAGGTGCAAACAACATTTCAGCCCAAGCTTCGTAAATACTAGTACTTGCTTCAGTTGACGAAGAACTATACTGACCAAATATGCGTGCATCCTGCAAAGTAATTTGCGTTGTGAGCAAAGCCGATTTATAACCAAAACCCAAACGGGTGCGTTGAGATGTAAAGGCTCCGGCATTATTTGTTGAAAGCAGGGGTTTTGCATAGCCATCTCGGTATTCCATTCTCGGACGAATTTCGCCATCTATTGAAATTGTTTGTGCAAATAAATTTTCAACACAAAACACGGTTAATAAAAGTATGATTGAACTAATTATTTTTTTCATTTTAAAAAACTATTTGTACGATTTGTTATACCGTTTGCACAAACAATATAGTCTAATATCGACTTCGTCTCGTTAATACTATTTGTTTGAAGCAACGGCATTAAAAGCAGTAAGTAAACTAAATAACATAAGGTCATTTAATTTATACAGTTTGAATAACCTGCTTCACTATGAATCGTAAATTATTAATTGTAAATAATTTATAAACCGATATCAACCTGAGAGTATAACGCTATTTAAAAAAAATGAAGGCGATATACTTTAAGATGAATAACGCAAATCAAAAAAAACAGCTATCTAAATCTGCATTATTACTAGCCAAAAAATCCTTAAGAGCCAACTCTTTAGCATCGAAAGTACTTATTAGCTTCAGTCCATAATTGCTAATCACGCAGCCACCGCCATCCTTACCACCTTTTTGCCTAATCACTATGGGCAAGGGTGCCAGTTGATTGACTTTATCTAACAAATGCCATGCATGCTGATATGACATCTTCAGATTTTTAGCCGCAGCCAGTATGGATCCATCTTTATTTACCTGTTTCAAAAGGCGTATCTGCAAATTGCCCAGAAAGATTTCTCCTTCCCTGCAAATTGTAAATGTTCCATCCAGATAAAAGTGTTTGAAATGATTCATACTTACTATTCTTTTTTGATTAAAAGCAATTGAAAACTCGTGCACTAAGTCTACAATTTGAGAACTTAGGTTTTCAATAGTTGTACCAAAACCGTAATATGTACATATGTAGATAGTTGGATGTTTTAAAAGCGTTTTATCCTATTTTATTATATACACAAGTGTGGTAGAATAGAAGTGATAATTACCAAAATGTAGGATTTTACCTTTCTAAATACAGATAGTTTTCTGAAAAATCCAATTGTTTTTATTACAAAAAAATACTTGTTTTGAAAATACTATGGGAATTATCTCTCCCTAGTATGTGCGGATTAGCAAATGCGGCTAAATCCAAAATGACTTGAAACTATCTTTTCAAATAATAGTGGTTGTAGATTAGCTATTGAGATGGTGTTTCTTATTATACAATGTGCTGTTATTACAAAAGAAAATATACAGTACATTCGTTGAAAAGCTAAATTTTTTAATAGTTATTCTGTTTAATGCATTTGGTCTGATATTCATGCATAAACTATAAAGAATAATAAGTAGAAAATGATTAATTTTGAGAACTTTAAATCAGCATTCAATAATACGTTTTTCTACAGCATTTAATACAATGAAAAAAATCCTTCTTGGCTTTATATTAAGATCAATATTTTCGGCAAATGCATAGTTAAAAATCAATGAGATTATGCCCAAAAATGTTTCGGCAGTTTGGGACGATGCCTACAATCACTCCATGTGGGTGGAAATTTACAATACAAGCACCACTGCGACTTTTAGTCTATCGTACTATTATTTTACCGACGACTTATCTCAACCCCAAAAATGGGCGCCAAACTACAAACTCATTGGGCCGAACAGTTATAGTGTTTTATGGTTCGAGAACGAGGATCGGACAGGACATTCAAATTTCAAGCTAGACCCCGAAGGTGGCAAACTATATTTGTTAAACTCCAGTGCTCAAATAATTGATAGCGTAAAATACCCAAAACAGTATAGAAATATTTCGTACGGTCGTAAAACGAATGGTTCAGACGAATGGGTATACTTTGAAGATTTCAGTCCGGGAGCTTCAAACAATCTCAGGAAATCATCGAACTTACGATGCCCTGAGCCAGTTTTCAACTTAACAGCGGGGTTTTACAATTCTACTCAAAATGCAAGTTTTGCCAGCCCGGAGTCAGGCGATACAATTTATTACTCAACTGATGGTACTGAACCTACACGTAGCAATTTTTTATATTCACCTGGTTATACGTTGACATTAAATGCGACTACCATACTCAGAGCTAAGACTTTTTCGGGCAACAAACTACCAAGTGATGTAGTGAGCGCAACTTACTTTATTAACGAACGCAATTTCAAGCTACCAGTAGTATCAATAATAACTGAACAAGCTAATTTAACTGACAATACCATTGGTATTTATGTGCAAGGAAGCAATGGAATTATTGGAAATGGAATGAAATCGCCTGCCAATTGGAATCAGGACTGGGACCGACCAGTAAATTTTGAACTTTTCGACACCACTTTGGTATCGAGAATAAATCAGGAAGTAGACATTTGCATTGCAGGTGGCTGGACACGTATGAATGAGGTGAAATCGTTCAAAATAAATCCAGGGAAGAAATTTGGAAACAACAAATTAGATTACAATATTTTTGCAGCGACTAAGCCAAACATGAAATACAAAAGTATTTTATTCCGCAATTCAGGAAATGATTTTGGGTATTCGTTGATGCGCGATGGTTACATGCAATCATTAATTGCCAACAGAATGAACTTGGACAATATTGCCTATGAACCTGCAGTCTGTTTTATGAATGGCGTTTATTACGGAATTCAAAACTTGCGCGAAAGAAGTGATGTCGACTATATTTATTCTAATTACGGCTTGGATGATTCAGATATTAGCCTGCTTGAATCGGCTGAAATGTCAACTGATACTGAATTCTTAAAACTCACAAACTACCTGAGCAACAACGACATTACTCAGGAAAGCGTTTACGACAATGTCAGTAATCTGCTTGATATTGACAATACCATAAGCTATTTTATAACTGAGATTTATTATGGTAATACCGATTGGCCAGAAAACAATATTAAAGCTTGGAAGAAAAAAGTTGATGGCAAATGGCGGTGGATATTCTACGACTCTGACTTTGGATATTCACTTTATAACACCAGTCTATACAATCACAACTCACTGACCTATGCTCTTGGAGAACTTAGCAGCGACTTACCACCAGCATGGTCAACTGCAATACTAAAACGTTTGGTGTTAAACGACACTTTTAGGAAGAAACTAATAGATCGCTTTTGTATTCAGATATCATCCACATTTGAATATAATCGTTCGGCACAAATAATGGACAGTTTGGCTGCAAAAATATCTAACGAAGTGGTTTTCCATAAAGCCAAATGGGGTTCAGACAGAGAATTTACAAGCGACATAAGCAATATGAAAAACTTTGCGAGCAATCGTCCAAACACCATGTTGAATTTTATAAGCAGTCGATTTTTAGGAGGTGTAGACACACAAACAATAGCCATTTCGGCCAACAATGCAAAAGCCAGTTACAAATTCAACGATGAAGCCATTATTGACCCAAGCATTAATTTAAAATACTTCAAAAACCAAGCAGCATCAATAACTGCAAACTCAATTCCAGGTTTCAAATTCAAACATTGGGAACAAAGTTCAGGTAGCACTATCAGTACAATTATCCCCAATGGCAGCGAATGGAAATACTTTGATGGAAGTGCAACGCCAGCAGCAAACTGGTTTAGCAGCAATTACTCTGACAGCAGTTGGAAAAGTGGTGCTGCACAACTAGGCTTTGGAGGCAAAGGTGAAGTTACAACTATTGGCTATGGAGGAAACGCTTCAAACAAATACACCACAGCTTACTTCCGAAAAACACTTACAATTAACAATTTAGAATCTAAAAGCAATTTTTCTATATCGAGCTATTTTGACGATGCCATTGCAATATATGTAAATGGTACTGAAGTTGGACGAAACAATTTAGCGACTGGAACATTAACTTTCGGAACTTTAGCCTCGAGCTTTAATAATGGTATAAATGCAACATTTAGCATTCCGCAAAATTTACTTAATGAGGGTGAAAACATCATTGCTGCTGAAGTACACCAAATAAACACCACTAGTTCCGATTTAATTTTCAATTTAGAACTTACTTGTAATGCTGCCACAACAACTCAAACAATCACAAATCCCACTTTTTCAACTAACTTAAGTACAGATATTACAATAAAAGCCATTTACGAACAGAGTATTTTCGAAGATCCTGATAAATATCTTAATGTGGTATTTAACGAAATTGTGGCAAGTAATAATATAATAAAAGATGAATTTGGCAATAGCGACGATTATATTGAATTATACAATAACAGCGATTACGAAGTAAATATTGCTGGTTGGTACCTTTCCGACACACCAAACTTCAGCACTTTATACCAAATGCCTACTAGTGATTCACTAGCCACCGCCATTCCTGCAAAAGGCAGATTAGTTTTGTGGGCCGATAACGAACCCGAGCAAGGTGTTCTGCATATCGGGTTTAAACTCAGTAAAGATGGTGAGACATTGAAACTCACAAAAACGAATTACTTGGGCGCATTGGTTTTACTCGATTCTGTAAGCTTCCCATACATGGACCAAAACTGGAGTTATTCGCGTATCCCTGATGGCGGTTACGAATGGAAAATTACAAATACAACATTTAATTTGGCCAATGTCAATTATTCAGGTTTAGAAGAGCATAACATTGAAGTAGCCATTTACCCAACTGTAGTCGACGATTATTTAACTATTGTAAATGCGGGCAACAATATAATAAGGCTTTACGATTTAACAGCCAAACTTCTGCTTCAAAAAGAATCAAGTTCCGAAATTGAAAGATTACAACTTTCAAATCTTCAAAAAGGTGTTTACATTATTGCAATTGGTAGCAACAAGTTCAAGTTTATAAAACGCTAAAAAGCATAAAGGGCAGAAAGTCAGTTGTATAAAATATCGGTTTTCAAAGTATTAGTATCTCATTTGATCTCTTATTAAGCAGAAATTACATTTTTATTTTTTCTAATAGCCAGATTTAAGTATAAGATATTCAGTTGTATATGACTTGTTTGAGTTTTTATTTACAAAAGTTTAAAACTTAACTAATTTAATACAGATAGTTTTCTAAAAATCTGATTATTTTTGTTGTGAAAAAAACTCTGATTCTGATAGCTATTATGGAAATTATCTCACAACTTCCCAAGGAACTTATCAACTTTTTATTGGTAGTTATATTCTCTTTAGTCATAGGTCTTGAACAACGTAGGTTACATATCGACACGGAATCCGAAGCTTTGTTTGGTACTGACCGTACCATTACACTCATTGGTATTTTAGGATTTATACTTTATACTGTTTTTCCAACTAATTTAGCGGTTTTTTGGGGAGGTGGAATTGTTATTTCGGCTTTATTGGGTGTTTATTATTACAACAAAATAAAGTTGGCTAATAAATGGGGTTTTACGTCTATTGTTATTGCCTTAATTACGTATTGTCTTACACCATTAATAGATTTAGAACCCCTTTGGTTGGTTATGCTGGTAGTAGTAACCATTCTCATTATTGTTGAAATTAAACAAAGCCTTTTCAATTTTTCAAAAAAATTTGATAGTAATGAGTTTTCCTTATTGGCTAAATTTATCATTATAGCAGGAATTGTACTTCCTCTGTTGCCTCACACACCGATTTCGGAGATTATTAATATTTCGGCTTATCAAATCTGGGTTTCAATAGTAGCGGTTTCGGGTATTTCGTATCTCAGTTACTTGTTACGAAAGTTTGCCTTCCCCGATTCCGGAATTATTTTATCTGCTATTTTGGGTGGATTGTACAGCAGCACGGCCACTACCATTATTCTTGCCCGAAAAAGCAAACAGGAAAACAATACGACAAAAATTGTAGCCGGAATTTTTGGTGCAACCGGCATGATGTATGTGCGTATCTTGTTGTTAGCCTGGATTTTTAATCCGCAAGTAGCTGTCAAATTAGTCCCATTATTTTCCATTATTTTGGTTGTGAATTTGTTGGTAATTGGCATTCCCTATTTCAAAAGAGGCAAGGAAACCCCAACAAAGGAGTCGATTGTAAACAATACTCACAATCCGTTGGAATTTAAAACGGCAATATTCTTTGGGCTGTTATTTGCTTTTTTTGCTGTTCTCACAAAGTTTGTAGTAAGCAACTATGGAAATATGGGAGTCAGTATTCTATCGTTTATTGTAGGAGTTTCAGATATCGATCCTTATATTTTGAATTTATTTCAACATTCAAGTACCGATTTACTGATTTCAACCATAGTAAATGCCACCATCATTGCTACTGCAAGTAATAATTTGATGAAAATGATTTATGCTGTGAGTATTGGCAGTAAAGATATGCGTCGAAAAATAATTATTGGGTTTGGTGCATTGGTAATTACGAGTATTACTGTTGTGCTTGTCTCAAATCTTATTTAATACAACAACTTATCCACTGCAACCTTATATGTTGGATCTTCCAAAATATTGACATCAATAATATCATCGGCTTTTTGTAATAATTTTTTACAATCAGTACTCAAATGTTTGAGATGCAGTTTCTTGTCTAGTTTGTTGTAGCGTTCGGTAATTTTGTTGAGTGCTTCAATACCTGACATATCCATTACGCGACATTCAGTAAAATCAATGATAACCTCATCAGGATCATTCGTTACATCAAATTTTTCGTTGAAAGCAGTGATAGAGCCAAAAAATAATGGTCCAAAAATCTCGTAATGTTTTATACCTTTTTCGTCAATAAAATTACGAGCCTGAATTCTTTTTGCATTTTTCCATGAAAATACTATTGCAGAAATGGCCACTCCAATTAATACGGCCAATGCAAGGTTGTGAAGGAAAACAGTCACCAGTGTTACGACAACTATTACAAAAACATCTGATTTTGGCATTTTATTGAAGGTGCGAAAACTTGCCCACTCAAATGTACCTATCGAAACCATTATCATCACACCGGTAAGTGCTGCCATTGGAAGCATTTCAATAATCCCCGATCCAAACATGATAAAAACCAGCAACATTACCGATGCTACAATTCCCGATAACCGTGCACGAGCGCCTGAAGATATATTAATCAAACTTTGGCCAATCATAGCACAACCGCCCATTCCTGAAAAAAATCCTGTTACTATATTAGCTGCACCCTGGGCTACACATTCTTTATTGCCCCATCCTCGGGTTTCCGTAATTTCATCAATCAGGTTTAATGTCAGCAAGCTTTCAATTAAACCTACTCCTGCAACAATCAAAGCATAAGGGAAAATAATTTTAAAACTCTCTAAATTGAAAGGCATTTCAGGAATATGAAAAGGGGGAAAACCGCCTTGAACCGATGCAATATCACCAACTGTTTTGGTATCGATATTGAATCCAATGGTAATAGCAGAAACTACTATGATAGCTGTCAAAGAAGAAGGAATGGCTTTTGTGAGTTTGGGTAATCCCCAAATAATAAACATTGTAAGAGTTACCAATCCTATCATTAACCATAAAGTTGAACCGGTCATCCAACTAAATAAACCATTTGAATCCGCTATTTTAAATTGGTTTAACTGAGCCAGAAAAATAACGATGGCAAGTCCGTTTACAAAACCAAACATTACAGGATGTGGTACCAATCGAATAAATTTTCCGAGTTTTAACACGCCTGCCAGAACTTGCAAAACACCCGCTAACACTACTGTCGCAAATATATATTCAACACCATGCGATTTTGCCAGTGCAACAATAACTACTGCAATTGCCCCTGTAGCACCCGAGATCATTCCCGGGCGACCCCCAAAAATGGAAGTAATCAGTCCCATCGAAAAGGCTGCATATAAACCGGTTATTGGAGACAAGCCTGCAATCATGGCAAAGGCAATAGCTTCAGGTATAAGTGCTAATGCAACAGTTAAACCCGATAAAACTTCTGTTTTGTGATCAATAGTCTTGAACGAATTGTAAAAATTGAAAATTCTTTTCATTATTTGATTTTGAGTAAATGAATAGCCGGTGCACAATAAATTGTGTACAAACAAAATTCATTTCTTTGGATTTATTGATGTTTATGTACTTGCGTAATAAATGGTGATACTAGTACATTCAAGGTTGGTGGTTCTTTTTCTTAAAACGCTGCAAAAGTACTAAAAATTGCTATGCCAGCCAAACTAATTGTCCGAATGACAGCGAATTACTTTTTTTTAAATCTATTTTCTCCGGCTTTGAATGTTTAAATAGTTATGAATGTAACTGAAAACAAATGAGATGTGATGAATTTTATATTCTTGTATTACTACCTAAACTTTTATTAAATTATTAAGTACACCTTCGTGTGATTCATCTCACAAAAACAAATAAAAACTCGATGAAAGAGCCTGTTTTCAACCTCAGTTTATTAAATTTGCAGTTTTTATTTTTAAAGTAAAAAAATAAGTAATTAGGGTTTTTTAATTATAAATTGTATCAAAAAGTCGAAATATTATACTAAATTCGCACTATTTTAAATAAAAAAATTAGCAAACGAAATTGCGACAAAAATCAATCAATCAATATTAATAATTAACATTTTATCATATGCAACCATTAAACGAAGCTGTTTCAATAATGATCGTAGGAATGATTACTGTATTTTTTATACTATTTGCGATAGTATTAATTGGTAATCTGATTATAACTCTCTCTAACAAATATTTACCCGAAGAGGTGGCTGTTGTAAAAATCAAAAAAACAAATGAACCCTCGAATAATACGTATGCAGCAATAGAAAAAGCTATTGATTTGGTAACAAAGGGTAAAGGGAAAGTAACAAATATAAAAAAAATATAAGCGATAAAGATGAAAAAAGAAATAAAATTCTCATTGGTTTATAGGGATATGTGGCAAAGTTCCGGAAAATACATGCCACGTGTAGATCAATTAGTAAGAGTGGCTCCCGAAATAATCAAAATGGGATGTTTTGCTCGTGTTGAAACCAATGGTGGTGGATTTGAACAAATCAACTTACTTTTCGGTGAAAACCCAAATAAAGCAGTGCGTGAATGGTGCAAGCCATTCAACGATGCCGGAATTCAGACACATATGTTGGATCGTTCGTTGAACGGTTTGCGCATGAGCCCTGTTCCTGCTGATGTACGTAAATTATTTTATAAAGTAAAAAAAGCTCAGGGAACAGATATCACACGATGTTTTTGCGGGTTGAATGATCCACGTAATATTATTGCTTCAATTAAATATGCTAAAGAAGCCGGCATGATTGCTCAAGCGACTTTATCCATTACAGTTTCGAAAGTACATACCCAAGAGTACTATTGTAATTTGGCAGACGAACTCATTGCCAATGGTGCCGATGAAATTTGTTTAAAAGATATGGCGGGTATCGGACGACCTGCTACTTTAGGTAAAATTGTAAAACATATAAAAACAAAACATCCCGAAATTCCTATTCAATATCACGGACAAACCGGCCCCGGTTTTACTCCAGCCTCCATTTTGGAAGTGTGTCGGAATGGTTGTGATATTATTGATGTGGGAATGGAACCACTTTCGTGGGGTACGGGACATGCCGATGTAATTATGGTACGTGAAATGCTTCTCGATGCCGGTTTTATTGTTCCGGAAATTGATATGGCAGCTTATATGAGAGTAAGAGCTTTGACTCAGGAATTTATGGATGACTTTTTGGGTTATTTTATTCCTGAATCGAACAGACGCTTACAATCTTTATTAATTGCTTCAGGACTCCCAGGCGGTATGATGGGAAGTTTGATGAATGATTTGAAAGACAATTTAGTAAGTGTAAACAAATCATTAGCTAAGAGGGGTGAACCCGAAATTACTATTGATGAATTGCTCATAAAGTTGTTTGATGAGGTTTCATATGTTTGGCCACGGGTTGGTTATCCACCACTAGTGACGCCATTCTCGCAATATGTGAAAAATCTTTCAATGTTCAATATTATGCAACTTTTCAAAGGAAAAGAGCGCTGGACAATGATTGCGGATAATATTTGGGATATGATTTTAGGAAAAGCAGGTAATTTACCGGGTGATGTAGATCCTGTAATTAAAGCCTTGGCAAAAGAACAGGGACGCGAATTTTATCATGGTGATCCACAAGCTTTGTATCCCGATAAATTGGAAGAGTTCAAAAAGGAATTGGCTGAAAAAGGTTGGGATGCAGGACAGGATGACGAAGAATTGTTTGAACTGGCTATGCACCCTGAACAATACAGAGCCTATAAATCGGGTAAAGCAAAAGCCGATTTTGAAATTGAATTAGCTCAGGCAAAAGAAAAGAAATCTCCAAAAGCTGCTGCAATACTTGAACCTCAAAGTGTAGAAGTGGAAGTGAATGGTGAAAAATTCCTGGTGAATATTGCTTATGGAGATGGTACAAATTCAGGTACTTCAAAAACTGATGCTCCAAAAGCTGCGGTAGCAACATCAACAGCAGAAGTGCAGGAAGTAATAGCCCCACTTGAGGGCAAATTCTTTTTGACGAATGGAACTTCGGAAACTCCTGTAAAAGTAGGCGATGTAATTGAAAAAGGCAACTTACTTTGCTATATTGAATCGATGAAAACTTATAACGCAATTTCTTCAGATAAAGCAGGTAAAATAATTGAAATTTGTTTTGCAAATAGTGAAGCTGTTCAGGAAGATGATGTGTTATTTAAACTCCAATAAAAAAGATGCAAGAGATTTTATCAAAATTATATGAAATGACTGCCTTTAGTGGTTTTACCTATCAGGTAGCCATAATGTGGTTGATTGCTTTCGTTTTACTCTATTTGGGTATTCGAAAAGGGTATGAACCACTCTTGTTGGTTCCGATTGCTTTTGGCGTTTTATTGGCTAATTTTCCGGGAGGAGGAATGGGAATTGTTCCCGCTGAGAATGTTGCCTTAGAAGGGGATAGGTTCAAAAATCTTTTTGAAATTGCACATGAGTATGGCATCATGAATTACCTGTATTACAGTTTAATCAAAACCGGATTCTTACCACCCATTATTTTTATGGGAGTTGGTGCTTTGACTGATTTTGGACCAATGTTGCGTAATTTAAAACTGGCTTTGTTTGGTGCAGCAGCTCAAATTGGTATTTTTACTGTGTTAATTGTATCGCTTTTACTCGGTTTTACGCTGAAAGAAGCTGCTTCATTGGGAATTATTGGTGGTGCTGATGGCCCAACTGCAATTTATACAACCATTAAACTGGCTCCTCATTTGTTAGGACCAATTGCCATTGCAGCTTATTCGTACATGGCGCTTGTACCTGTAATAATTCCGTTGGTTGCCAATTTGTTGATAACAAAAAAAGAGTTTAAAATCAATATGCGTGAGATGGACAAACAATTTCCTCCCAAACATAAGATTAAAAACATCAAAGTGGTGAAAATCATTTTCCCTATTGTATTGGGTGTTGTAACAGCTGTTTTTGTCCCTTCTTCAGTCCCATTATTAGGAATGTTGCTGTTTGGAAATTTAATAAAAGAAATTGGTACTTCTACCCTACGTTTAGCAGATGCTGCTACCGGACCAATTATGAATTCAGCTACCATTTTTCTTGGCCTTACAGTAGGGGCAACAATGACTTCAGAATTGTTTTTAACCCCTAAGACATTGGGGATTGTAGTTGGCGGATTTATTGCTTTTGCTATTTCAATAGCCGGGGGTATTGTGGCGGTGAAAATTCATAATATTTTTGCCAAGAAGAAAATTAATCCACTCGTTGGCGCTACAGGTTTGAGTGCGGTACCAATGGCTTCTAGAGTTGCAAATGAATTGGCTTTAAAACATGATTCAAACAATCATATTTTGCAGTATTGTATGGCAAGTAATATTTCGGGTGTTATCGGTTCGGCTGTTGCCGCAGGTGTACTAATTACTTTTTTATCTTAATGTTACGTCTTTAACCACAAGGTTTTTTATAGGAAATCAGCAGTTATTTATTTAGCTGCTGATTTTTTTTGAAAAATTTTTTGAAAATATTTGCTTATATAAAAATAATGTCGTATGTTTGCGACATAAAACATAACAGCTATGAGAAAACCGGAAGTCTTTGATAATGAACTACAGGAGTTGGCAGAATTTGCTAAAGTAATTTCACATCCTGCACGATTAGCCATTTTAAAATACCTGGCTGAAACAAAAACCTGCATTTCGGGCGACATTTCAGATAAGTTACCCTTAAGTAGAACTACTGTTTCACAACATTTGAAAGAATTGCGTGATATGGGATTGATACACGGTGAAATTGATGGACAGAAAATCAATTATTGCCTTTGTGGTTCAACAATCAATGAACAATTAGAAAAATTCGACAGGTTCTTTAACGAAATTAAATCCATCGAAATAACTTGCAGTTCTACAATCAAATAATTTTTAAATCTTCAAATCCTCAAATCCTCAAATTTAAATAAAAATGAAAATTTTAATTCTTTGTACAGGAAATAGTTGCCGTAGTCAGATGGCACATGGTTTTTTACAATCTTTCAATTCATCCATTACCGTTTGCTCGGCCGGAACTGAAGCCAGCGGAAAATTAAATGCAAAAGCCGTTAAAGCCATGGCTGAAATTGGTATCGATATAAGTAGTCATACGTCAGATTCGGTTCAGAATTATATAAATGATGAATGGGATTATGTTATCACGGTTTGTGGTGGAGCTAATGAGGCTTGTCCTGCATTTATCGGTAAAGTAAAGCACCGTTTACACATAGGCTTCGACGATCCCAGTCATGCTGTAGGAACAGATGAATTTATATGGAGTGAGTTTATACGTGTGCGAAATGAAATTAAAGAAGGTTTCTATACCTTTTATATAGAACAAATTAAACCACAAATTTAATTGTATTATGTCAGAAAAAAATAATTTACAAAAAGGCACAACAACTAATGCTGAAATTAAAAAAGCTGAGGATTTGAAATTGGAAATGAAGAAGCGATTTGCTGAATTGGCAAAAAATAGTCTTGTCAGAGTGCAATATTCTTGTTCCGGAAATTCATGCGGCATCGATGTGGAGGATTTTGGTATCGACAATATGGAAGGAAACGATTAGTTGATGTGATGATAGATTGATGTGATAATGTGAAGATGTGTTGAAAGAATGTTCGATTAATAATTATGTAAATCATAAGAAATGACTAAGAAAACGTAATTTATGTTTTAATTATAATTAATGACTATCGGCTTTTGCACCCAATAGAAAATTATTAACTTTGCAAGTAAAAAAATCATGAATTTACTTGACTTTAGTAATTATTTTCCAAATGAGGAATCCTGTATTGAACACTTTAAAACACAA
>JAQUWU010000026.1 GCA_028692715.1 Paludibacter sp.
ACGACAAATCAACTTATACCAATGCTTTGGCTGGTGCTGCATCTTGCAAAACTGGTGGCTATACAGATTGGCGATTACCAACCATAAAAGAACAGTACTCACTAATGATGTACTGCGGTGCTGAACCGAGTCCAACTGCTACAAGTATTGGAAATGCCGTGCCTTACATCAATACCAACTATTTCACTTTTGGTTATGGCGATTTGAGTTCGGGATCACACGGTGGCAGTTCAGACGAACGATTAATTGATGCTCAATATGCTTGTGCAAGCATTTATGTATCAACTACTATGGGTGGCAACACCACCATGTTTGGGGTGAACTTTGCTGATGGACGCATAAAAGGTTATCCGGCTAATACTGTAAAAAAATACTATGTGACTTATGTGCGTGGCAATACGGAATATGGTAAAAACAACTTTGTAGATAACAACGACGAGACTATTACCGACCAAGCCACTGGATTAATGTGGATGAAAAATGACAATGGTGTTCCTATTTTATGGGAAAATGCCTTGAGTTATGCCGAAAGCTTCAGCTTTGCCGGACACTCGGACTGGCGCTTGCCCGATGCCAAGGAACTACAAAGCCTTGTTGATTACACACGTTCACCTGCCACAAGCAATTCAGCGGCCATCAATCCATTGTTCAATTGCACACAAATTACCAACGAAGCCGGTGTTGCTGATTATCCGTATTATATGAGCAGCACCACTTTCTGCTCGCTAACGCCCACTTCAGGCAAAAATGCCTGTTATGTGGCCTTCGGGAGAGCCATGGGATATATGGAAGTCTACGGTGGCTGGATAGATGTACATGGCGCCGGCGCACAGCGTAGTGATCCAAAAACAGGCGATCCCAGCGATTACCCGACCGGTTTTGGCCCACAAAACGATGCCATACGCATTTATAATTATGTAAGATTGGTGAGAAATGTAGATGTAAATGCAGGTACAAATAATGTAAAATCGAACAATGTAGTGAGCATTTATCCCAATCCTGCATCACAAAGTGTCACCGTATCAACCGATCAAAACTTAAAATCAATTGAAATATTTGATATGGAAGGCAGAAGCATGATTCAGAGAAATGCGGAGAAAAGTTTTATCAATATTGATACAACGCCATTGACAAATGGCATGTATATAGTAAAAGCTATTACTGAAAATGGCGACATTTCAACCCAAAAACTAACATTAAACAAATAGAAATATGTTTAAACCCAGAAGACTTGTTGTTGGCTTAATTGTGTACGCAGCTTTATCTACTCATCTTTTTTCTCAATCGAAATTAGCATTAGAGCCAGTTGGTCGATATATTTTTCAAGCATCCTCTAAAGATTTTACAGGAACCGACCACTTGCTAAATGCATTGGGCTTGCCAAACAACAAAATTCTGGTTGTAAGTAATACGGCACTCACAATTGTAGATGCAAGCAGCATGTCGATTGCTGGCACTACAAATTATTTGAATCGATCCACAGGTGGTGGAGGACGTGATGCCGTGATTTATAAAGACACTTATGTGTATGTCAATTTCCATCAGTCCGAATCAAGAAACAATACTTTTGGTTTTGGCATTTCTAAAATAACCGATAATACAGTAAGTACACTCGGCAATATTACGGAGGCCAATGTGTTTTATGAAAAAATAAAAATCGACGGCGACTATCTATTTGTAGCAGCACATAGCGATGGAATACGTATTTATTCGCTTGCAAATCCTGAAAAACCGACCCTTGTCGGATCTTTAAAGACTGGTTTCACCGATGCATTTGATTTAGCCGTTTCGGGAAATACACTCTTTGTTGCCGATGGTGGTGGAGGTCTAAAAATTGTAGATATATCCACAATCAATGCCCCTAAAATTATTGCAGGCGAAACAACTACTTCGGCAGCAGGTACTGCACAAGATATTGAAGTAAAGAATGGAATTGTTTATTTAGCTTCAGGTGGTGCCGGCATATCAGTTTATACAAATGCTGATTTATCAACACGACAAATATATCCTTTAAACGGTTGTACCGAAGACCTTTGCTGGGTTGGTGATTATTTAGCAGCTTCCTCGTTCGAAGGTGTATCGGTTTTCGAAGTGAGTGAAAACGCTCAACTTACAAAAGTTGGCTACGAAAGAATTAGTAGATACAATCAAAAAGCATATATACGTAATTCATTTGGCATTGGAGCAGCTAATGACAGTACACTTTTGGTGGCTTGCTGGAATTCGGTAGACTGCTACAGAATTAAACCTTTGGCATCGTCTAAAATCCCTGATATTATTTGTAGTACACAACGAATTCGCTTTCCGTCGACCGGTGGCAATGAAACACATTATATTACAAATAATGGGGGTGTAAATTTAAACATTTCAAGCCTATCGACTTTAACAAGTGCGTATACAACAACTTTAAAAGCACAAAGCATTGCCCCTAGCGATACCATTTATTTTGATGTAACTTACAAAGCGAGTGCCGAAAGTACAGGAGAAACATTGTACATATATTCCGACGACCCAGATGAGAATCCATTACCGATACAACTTTTTGGAAATACATCATCACTCGATCCGGGCGAAACAGTAACAGATTTTACACTTCCAACATTTTATACCGATCCATTAACTGGAGTTTATTGTAAAGATTCGTTTAGCTTATCTCAACAAAAAGGGAAAGTGGTTTGGATTCAGATATTTGGCACTTGGTGTCCTGCTTGCCCTTCTGCTGAAGTTGATATGCAAAATACGATTATTAAAGAGTTTGCGGAAAACCCAAATGTGGCAACTTTTGTTCTGAATGAAAATCAACAAAGCAGAGATCCGGAAAGTTGGGTAAGCTTTTGGGCAACCAAGTTTTACCAACGCGCACCCATGATTTACGATGAGGATGGAACCGTTGGTAGTACAATATTCTCGCAACCGAATGCAGGTAATATGCCATTTGGTAGAGGTTTCATTATTGATCAGAATGGAATTATGCTAAAACCCTTTTTTGGTCATCAGCCACAAATGGTAATTTCGACGATATATGATTTATTGAAAAATGGAGAAACAAACACCGATAAAATTATTGATAACGCCTACATTCTTTCGGTCTATCCTAACCCGGCTCAAAACGAACTTACAATTTCAACTGAATCAAGTTTAAAAACGATTTCACTATACGATTCGTTAGGAAAAAAAATATCAGAGATATTTCCCACTAAGAATACAGTAGTCATTAATTTAAGCGAATTTTCAAATGGTATTTACATTGTAAATGCGCTGACAAATAAAAATGAATATCAAACAGTGAAATTTACAGTAAAAAAATAATTTTATCAAGCAATGGAAAATAAATAATGTACTAATTTAATTTAGCCTACCCTTAAAAAATCGTTTTTAAGAGGGGATTATTTAGAGTAAAACTTTGTCCAGCAAGCCAATAAAGGAATCGGAGTAGGTATATAAAAGTAAAAATCAAAAGTTCGAATTTTATTCTATTTACTAAAATATCATAAAATCGATTCCTTCAAAGACTTGTGACTACTCAGCACTTCAAGAAGTCCTTCATTTGACGTTTTTAGAGAAATTGCAGAGTAAATAAATGTAATTTTCACAAACAATGGTTCGTTATAAAACAATTTATTAGTTTAGTATTCAGGTAATTAAAACGATTAACCCTTTGAAAATATCAAATATATTTTTTTTAATTAAACGCAAAGAACGCTAAGCATAATAATTTTGTAATATACAGTACTTCAAATATATATGCAAAGAACGCAAAGAGAAAAACTTGAAGTTTTTCTTGGCGGCTTAGCATCTTTGCACCTTTGCGCCTGCCTGCTGCAGGCAGGTTGAAAAATAAAATTTTATAACGAACTATTGACAAAAAAACAGCCAAATTAAAGCGCATAAATGATGAATGTCGCTCCAGAACTCCCCCTTTAGGGGGTTGGGGGGCTGAGTAGTTACAAAGACTTTTTCGAATGATAATATTGGCAATTCATTATTGAATATCCAGTATCTATTGATTTTTTTTTATTTACAATAGGGTTAAAACTACTTTTACATATAAATATTATATTGTAGAAAAATTAATATGCCAATTTGACTCTATATTATTCTTCGACAATATGTTCTTCCAATAATATCTAGATACCAAATAGCACGTATGAATACAAGAACATTCACTTTTGTGCTTTTAATTATGATTTTCGATTTGTCATTGAATAGTCAAAATCAGAATAAAAAGGCTCAAACTACAATTAAAATAAGTCAATTTAAAATAGTTAACACCCGATAAACAATTTTGTGCGTTTGGTTCGCAATTTTTAATTGCAACGCAAATTTGTATTTTTTCTTCTTTCTTTTATAGTTTATAAATATGCTAAAAAAAACAACAACAAAAAAGCTTAACGAGAATATCATTTATCTCATTATCTGGCTAATGGTTTTCTCATTGCCCATATTGACATTGAAAAATGATCCTGATTTTAATATATCAAGAATAATATTAGAGTGGGTTAAAATTTTTCCATTTTTATTGATCTTTTTTATCAATAACTCATTACTAGCTCCTAAATTTTTATTTAAGAATAAGAATTATCAATACATAGCCTTGGTAACAGTATTGATTCTAATAGTATCGATACTGTTTGACTTTACAAAATTATTACAGGATTTATTGTCACCAAATTTCAATCATATACAAGCTGATCAAGTATTTAACCAGCCTCCTTTTCCCGGGAATATGCCACCTCCGGGAGTAGCTGCACCCATATTTTCATTGGGTGCACAAATAATTGATATGATAGTGTTTTCTTATTTGGTAGTTGGATTTAATTGTGCCGTTAAATTTGTGTTCAAAAGGCAGGCCGAAGAGAAAGACATTGAAATACAACGCAATATACATTTACAAACCGAATTAACATTCCTAAAAAATCAGGTGAGTCCACATTTTTTCATGAACACCTTGAATAATATCCATTCTTTAATAGATTATGACACTGAAATTGCCAAAGAGTCAGTTATTACACTTTCAAAATTAATGCGTCATATTCTATATGATTCGCAAAGCGATAAAATTTCATTGAAAAAGGAAATGGACTTTATCCGAAATTATATTGAATTAATGAGATTACGTAATTCTGAAAAAGTAAAGATTACATTGACCATTCCTGAAAATTATCCGGACAAAATGATCCCACCCTTATTATTTACATCCTATATTGAAAATGCGTTTAAACACGGCATTAGTTTTCAAATTGAGTGTTATATTGATATAAATTTTGAAATCACAAATAATAAGCTTATTTTTATCATAAAAAATAGTAAAGTGAACCGACTTAATGAGCCGGAACATGTAGGTTTTGGCATTGAAAATTCCCGTAAACGACTTGATTTGATTTATGGCAATAAATACTCTCTAGATATTGATAACAACGATAATAGTTTTACTGTAAATTTAAAAATCCCATTATGATACGCTGTATAACCATCGACGACGAACCACATGCATTAAGGCAAATGGTAGATTACGTTAACAAAACTCCCTTCCTAGAATTAGCAGAAAAATTTGAGAATCCATTGTTGGCTTTGTCTTATTTACAAGAGAATCCAGTTGATTTGATTTTTATAGATATTAATATGCCTGATTTGAACGGAATGGATTTTGTGAAGTCGCTCCAAAATCCACCAAAAGTCATTTTTACAACTGCTTACAGCGAATATGCAGTTGAAGGATTCAAAGTAAATGCAGTTGATTATCTTTTGAAACCAATAAGTTATAATGATTTTTTGAAAGCGGCGACTAAGGTACAAGAGCGGTTAAATGTTAGTAACGAAACAGTTGAGGACATTCAAAGCAACGATGATTTTCTATTTATAAAGTCAGAGTATAAAATACTACGAATAAATTTTTCGGATATAAGATACGTTGAAAGTATGCAGGAGTATTTACGCATACATTTAGAGAATGAGACGCCAATAATGGCATTGATGAGTATGAAGAAATTGGAAAGCTTTTTACCAATAACTCAATTTATGAGAGTACATCGGTCATACATTGTAAACTTATCTAAAATTACGCGTATCGAAAGAAATCGTATTGTATTCGATAACAAAGTATATATTCCTATCAGTGATCAATATAAAGATCAATTTCAAGAATTCTTGAATAAAAATTTTTTGGTTTAAAGTATTCTTAAAATGCTCTTCTTCTATCTATCTGAATTGCAAATTACAATAGTAAATGTCGAGTTTTATAAAATAGAATAACAGAAACATCATCAGGTAGATACAAAATACGATAGTGTATTTGTCACATAATTTTTACCGATTATTCAAACATTCTAGCCCAATTTCGATTCTGCCTGCGGCAGGCAGGGGCAAGTTCATTTTAATGTTCTATTTGTTTGTTCCGATACTCGGAATCTCGAAATACTCGACAAACATCAGTATTAACAACAGTAGACATTCAAAATGATTGGAGTCCTTTTATATGTACAGTAATGGAATTATTTTGCAAAATGTACAACTCGATTTTTTCAAACATTTCAAACAGCCTTAGAATGTGTAAAAAGCAAAAAAAGCCAACCTGAGTTGACTTTTTTTAATTTTACGGTAAGAATCATTAAGATCAAATTTCTTTTTGAAATACTAATCTCTTTTCGCTTTCTTTTCCTTTTTAAGTTCCTTTTTTTCCTTTGCAGTTTTTAAAGGTTCTTTTTTTACGTTTTTCTTAGCATTTTCACTTTTTGCCATGATAATTTATTTTTAAAGAAGTTTTTTTAGTAAAAAAAATTGCTAATTTTTAAGCTGTAAAGGTAACTTTTATTTTAATTGAACGATGTATATATTTTCATATTTATTTTACAAAAAATCGACTATGTAAAATAATATAATCTAAAACAAAAAAACCGTCGAACTATTTTCATATTGACGGTCTGATAATTAGTTTATTAAGCAAATTATTCTAACGGGAAGTCCGATTTCTTTTTATACCCATAAATACAAATTCCACTATACTGTTTTTGTTTTTTTCAAAATCGGAGCTTATATTTTGTCGGATATAAGGGACCTCCATACCTTTTATGGCATAAAATATTATTATCGCTGACAAATCTGCATCCATTCGTTTGAAGATATTTTTTTCTATTCCTTCCAGTATGATGGAACGTATTAATGCTATTTCTTTTACATCTATTTTTCGGCGTTTGCGTTCTACCTCATATATATCGTGAAAAAAATCGGCACGCAAAGAACCATTACGGTTTACAACATCTTTTACCGCATCCAAATGGGTAAGTATGTGATTTTTGAGCTTTTTGTCAGGTTCACTTTTTTGAGCTGCTACAATATTAAGTCTTTCAATAATCGTATCTAATTCTTTATCTATTACCGCCTTGTAAATTTCTTCTTTATTATTAAAATAGGTATATAAGGTTCGTCGACCTTTTTTGGAGGCAGTTGCAATGTCGTTCATCGTCACGTCTTTTTTGCCATTTTGAGCAAAAAGTTGACGTGCAACTTCGATTAACATTTTTTTTGTGCTGGACATTTTCTTTGCCATCTGTCTACATTATTTTTTTGCTTTTGCAAATGTAAGAAAAATGTTTGTAATTTCACAATCGTAGTACTTACTGAATATTCTTTTATGATTACAAAAAAAATCTAATTCAAATGGGTAGAGCAGTCGGTTTCTTTTTTATTTTTTTTAAATGAAATATCAATCTAACACACCAAACGACTATAATTGCAAGGATAAATCTTGGAGCAATCATCCAACCGGCTGGCACACCAATAGCTACAAACAATAAAGTATCCTCAAGAAGCGAATGATTAATTGCAATATGATAATTCAGAAGATTGGCATCATAGGCAGAAATTTCTTTATGTTCTACTTCTTCTATCATAACTGCAGAACCATAGGTTAATCCTAAAGTTTGAGCAATAAACCACAGAAAAGAACAATTTGCGGATAATCCAAATACTTTCATAAATGGAGCAAAAAATTTAGAAATGATATCCAGTATCTTAAATTCTTTCAATATATTTTGTAATATCATTAGTCCTAAAACTATCAGCATTATTTTTAGCGATAAACCACCTGCATCTAACAACCAGTTTTGAAGTAAAGCTCCTATACTTCCGAATTCAATTATTTGTTCAGCGATATGCTTTGTACCGAGGTGAGCCGGTAAAATTAAATTTAGAATATAAGCTGCTACAAACGAAGTTGATAATCGAAGAAAAAACATGATTAGAGCAGAAGATCCGGTTTTTTTTTGAATGGCTGTTTCAATTAACATATTGTGTGAAATCAAACACATAATGGCTAGAATGGTAATTTCACGTATCTCTAGCGAAAGTGTCGAGATTACAGCTATTGGAGCATAAAGCGATAGAAAAAGACTTGAAATAAAAACAATGACTGACTCACCGGGTAATCCGATAATGGAAAATACAGGAGCCATATAGTAAGCTATAAATGCAATAACTCCCCAATATTGCAGAAAAGTTACTATCAAACTTACAGGAAGGATTATTTTCAACAGCCACAAGATTGTTTTTCCTGCTGTTGGGATTGCATTTTTTACCGACAATATGAGTCGGTTATAGGTTGTTCTCATTTACATTAGTTATATAAAACAAGAAAGGTTGTCTCACGACAACCCAATCTCTTAATTAACCTTAAATCTAATACCATGAAAAACACAGTGCAAAATTAAGGCGAATTTTTATGTTGTACAACATATATCTGAAGTATTTTCACCAAATTAACATTATTTAATCTATCTAATTTTAGTACAACACATTGTGTTAAACTAAATAATTGATATTAAATCATTTAGTTTGCTCGAATCCATATTTGCGAACGACCAATCCAGCCATTTTTGTCTAAAGACCCACGAACATTTAGCTTTTCAGCACTTTCGGTTTCCAGATTGATATTACATTTATACACTTTCCCGTTATTAGGGTCCAAAATTGTTCCACCTGTAAGTTTACCATCTTTCTCTTGCATATTGTTAATTATCAACATCCCAAGAACAGGTTTATCCTTATTCGTTCCGTCACATTCAGTACATAGTTTCTCCGGATTTTTAAAAAGTTTCTCAATTTTTCCATAATACCTGCCATTTGTGGCTTTGAAGATATAAACAATAGATTTTGCCGTTCCATCATTATCGTCGATGGTTTTCCATTTTCCTAAAATTTTGTCGACTTGTGCAAACCCCGACATACTTATTACGACTAAAAGAAAAAGTGATAAAAGTGCTTTTTTCATATTGATTTGTTTTAATTTCATGAACAAAGATATTAATTATTTGGACATTGAGTTGTTTTTTGATAAAAAAGTATGTTTTACACTCAAATCTTATTCATTCAACTGGTTATTATTTCTTGTTTTTTTATACATTTGTGCAAAGAAAATTGAAATAAATGAGAACAAGTTTTATTACAGATAGAGAAGAAATGGAAAGTGTTATAAATCAATGTCAAATTTGCTTTATTGGCTTAACCGAAAAAGATGGTACACCCTATGTTATCCCTATGAACTTTGGATATATAGATGGTGATATTATTTTACACTCTGCTCCTGAGGGAAAACATTTAGGTCTTCTGGAACTCAGTAACCGTATTTGTGTTACGTTCTGTACCGACACAAAACTGGCTTATCAACATCCCGCTGTAGCCTGTAGTTATAGCATGACTTCGAAAAGCGTTGTGTGTAAAGGTTCTGTAACTTTTATCGAAGACCTGGCTGAGAAAGAGCGTACATTAAGCTCCATGATGAAGAAATTCACAGATAGAGAATTCCGGTATTCAAAACCTGCTTTACAAAATGTGAGGGTATGGCGGGTTACGGTCGACCAAATGACATCAAAAGCATTTGGGCAAAATTTCAAAAATTAAAAAAAATGATTCGATATTTAATTCTCCTTTGTTTTAAACAGAGGAGTTTTTTATTTTAGGTCTTTTAATAATCTGATAAGTTCATGATCGAACTGATAAATATCATTTCGGAATTGCACCTTTCCTTCCGGGTTCAGAAAACAGGTTCGATATTCCAAAAATATGGGAATATATGGTTTAAGTCTTAGCTTTTCCATTTTCATTCCTTTGTTATTGAGTCGAAGAGAATCTTTTCCAATTTTACTTTTTGGCTTTAAACCGATAGTATATCGAATTTTATCTTTTAATAAATTATCTTTTTCCACTAACTTTTTATTTGAAGGCTCAATAACTTTAGGGAGACAAAAATAAGCCAACTCAAGTGGTTTTTCAACGCGCACACAACCATGACTGACAGCTCTGTTATGACGCCTAAATGCGCTTTTCGAATTTGTATCATGCAAATAAACACTGAATCTATTTGAAAAATTGAATTTAATTCTGCCAAGTGCATTTATCGAACCCGAATCCTGAATAATTATATAAGGTTGATAGGTTTTTGAAAGTAAATCCCATTTTACTGTTTTAGGCTGAACTTCATCACCTTTACGAAATATCTTCATATTGAGTCGCTTGAAATAGTTGGTATCAACCACAGCAATTTTAGATATCTCCTTTAATATAATGCTATTAGGAACAGTCCATGTAGGATTTAAAATGATTTCATATATTTTACTTTCAAGTAGAGGCGTTTTATTTCGAGGTGGTTTTCCTACGCAAACTTTCATTCTGAGATCAATGGAATCTCCATGAAAAGCCTCAAGCGTCATATCTGCCACATTGACATGAATATGTTTTCCTGTTTTAGGATTTACATATTTCCATCGCATTCGTTCCAAATTTGCATTAATTTTATCTACATAATAGCTGAAAGGCGTATTCAATGTTGTTATGGTCTGATAACCAATCTCTTTATCCAATAACAGTCCGGTTTTCTCTCTAAAAATATTTAATCCGTTTAAGAGCTTATCGTCAAACATGACATAGTGATTAATATATGCTGAATCAAAAACTAACTCTCCGGACATCATTAAACGCCTGGCAATAAGCGGTATGATTGGATGTTTAGCCCCAAATTTTATTATTTCTTTATCCATTAACAGCGGAATGCTGTCGAAAACAGAATCTACAAGCAATTTTATTTTATTCTTTTCCTTGATTAAAGACAGATAAACATCCGATTTTGGTTGAATCTCCTTTAAAAAATAGGACAAACTATCATTCACTTTTGAAAAGCAATTTACCCTGAATAATGAATCGCTTCGAAGGAGCTTTACATTATGATTTTCCATTGTATCTAACTCATTTACAAATCCGTACTGTAAACCTGAACAATACTTCAAATAAACAATTGAAAGCTGAATGTCAAAATTTGCTATGGAAGAATAATCAATATCATCTGCATCGAATGATGACGGTTTATTCAACAAGGTATCAATACCTAATTGCTGTAAAGAAATTCCATGCTTATCTATTTCAGACAAATAAAACAGTAAAGTATCAACTTTTATATTATTTGTAAGACTATCCACCCAGAATGAATGAAATTTATTCGCACTATAAATGCTATAAATCGATTGTAAACATGAATCGGGGAGAACTTGTGAGATATAATGCAACTTTTGTTTGATAGCCGAATCAAGTCTCTGACTATCAAATTTTTCTTTGATAATTATTATGGAATTTTCGTCATTCTGTTGCTTTGTAGATTTTACATTACAAGTAATGAAAATTGAAGCAATAATTATAAAAATTATGAGTTTTAAATACTTCATATTTAGAGAGACTTAGGTTTTTATTCGGCACTAAAAAAAATTAATAAAATGTGAACTCATTTTATATTATTTTTTGCAGTAATAAGGTTTAAATTCTTACTTTTGTATATAACAAAAAAGTACCTAAATAGAATTTTGTGATTTCAGTTATCTACAAAAATAAGATTAATTCGTTAAATAACACATCTTTGTATATTTATTTTTGGCACAGCAATTGAATTAATAATTGAAATTATACAGTTTTGTTTTTTAACTTGTTGATAATCAGATGAACAAACACAAATATCATTTCATTTGAAAGTTTAACGCTTTGACAAATGCCAAATTGGCAGCATTAATACTATAAATAATAATGAGTAATTCCTTTGATAAGTTATTTTCTGATGATATGTTGGGTTCGTCTGATATGTTTCCAATAATTTCACTAGATGAAAAGACATCTGATTTGAATTTGAATTCAGGCGATGTTATACCCATACTTCCGTTACGAAATATGGTGTTATACCCCGGAGTTCTTTTACCCGTATCGGTAGCACGTTCAAAATCGTTAAAGTTAATAAGAGCAGCGAATGAAAATGAGTTAATGATTGGTGTATGTTCACAAGTTGACAAAAAACTTGACGATCCCACAATTGATCAACTTTTCTCAATGGGTACAGTTGCTCAAGTAGTTCGAATACTCGAAATGCCCGATAATTCCACAACCGTAATTCTCGAAGGAAAACGTCGCTTTCATTTGGGTGAGTTAGAATCGGCAAAACCGTACATGAAGGCTCACGTTAATTTAGTTGATGAAGTGATTCCGGATGTTACCGATGGACTTTTTATTGCGCTTGTTTCTTCTATAAAAGATTTGGCGATAAATATTATAAACGATTCAGGTGCTATGTCACCGGAAATGGCTTTTGCCATCCGTAATATAGAGAATCCGGTTTTCCTGATAAATTATGTTTGTGTAAACTTCGGATTGAATGTAAAGGAAAAACAACGTTTGCTTGAAATTGATGAAGTAATGGAACGTGGTTATCAGCTGTTGGAATTACTCAACAAGGAATCGCAACTGCTGGAAATAAAGATGTCCATTCAAAATAAGGCTAAAGAAGGAATCGATCAACAACAACGTGAATACTTCCTTCAACAGCAAATGAAGACTATTCAAAATGAGTTAGGTGGAGCTTCACCCGAAGAAGATTTAGCAGGATTCAGAGATCGTGCAAAAAAGAAAAAATGGGGCGAGTCAACACAACACATTTTTGAAAAAGAATTGAAAAAGCTCGAACGAATGAGTCAGCATTCACCCGATTATTCTACGCAGCTCAATTATATCGAGACGATGCTCGATTTACCCTGGAATGAATATACAAAAGACAATTTCAACCTGAAACATGCAAAAAAAGTGCTTGACAAAGACCATTTTGGCATGGATACCGTAAAGGACAGAATTTTAGAACACCTTGCAGTACTGAAATTAAAAGGGGATATGAAATCGCCAATAATCTGCTTGTATGGCCCTCCTGGAGTTGGAAAAACGTCACTAGGAAAATCCATTGCTAATGCATTAAGCCGAAAATATGTAAGAGTTTCGTTAGGAGGATTGCATGATGAAGCCGAAATTCGTGGACACAGAAGAACATATATTGGAGCATTACCCGGAAGAATTATGCAAAATATTCAAAAAGCAGAATCTGCAAATCCGGTTTTTGTATTAGACGAAATTGATAAAATTACGACCGATTACAAAGGTGACCCTTCGTCGGCTTTGTTAGAAGTTCTTGATCCTGAACAGAATACAGCTTTTCATGACAATTATTTGGATGTTGATTTCGATTTATCGAAAGTATTATTTATTGCAACTGCAAACAATCTGAGTACTATTCCTAGAGCATTGCTCGACAGAATGGAACTTATAGAAGTAAGTGGATATACTCTGGAAGAAAAAGTTGAAATTGCCAAACAACATCTTATAGCAACTGAACTTGAAAATCACGGACTGAAAGCTACAGATTTTGTATTGAAAAAACCTGTAATCAGCAAATTAATTGATGCTTACACACGTGAATCAGGTGTTCGTGAATTGAATCGAAAAATTGCAGCTTTGATGCGTAAAGTGGCAAAGAAAGTTGCTACTGATGAAAAATATGATGTTGAATTATCTGTTGATGATTTAAAAACCTATTTAGGTGCAAGTCGTTACAGTTCCGATAAATATCAAGGGAATGAATACCCCGGAGTAGTTACAGGTTTAGCATGGACGCAGGTTGGAGGTGAAATATTATTTATCGAATCCAGTTTGAGTAAAAGTAAAACGCCACATCTGACACTAACTGGTAACTTAGGTGATGTAATGAAAGAATCAGCTATGCTGGCTCTCGAATATATAAAATCACATGCTGATAAGTTGAATATAGACAGTCAGTTGTTTGAAGAATGGAATGTACACATTCACGTTCCGGAAGGTGCCATTCCCAAAGATGGTCCTTCGGCAGGTATAACAATGACCACAGCCTTAGCATCGGCTTTTACAAAACGTAAAGTTCGTAAAAACCTGGCAATGACGGGTGAAATTACTCTACGGGGAAAAGTTTTGCCGGTGGGTGGAATTAAAGAAAAAATTCTGGCTGCAAAGAGAGCAGGCATTACAGATATTATACTTTGTGCCGACAATCAAAAAGACATTGATGAAATAAATCCGGTATATCTGAAAGGTCTCACGTTTCATTATGTGAATGATATAATGGAAGTGATTGATTTTGCACTCCTAAAATAATAAAAAAAGCCTGTCGAGAACAAATCCGACAGTTTTTTTTTTATATCACAGATAGAAACGAGAGCAAATTTATTCAACTTGCTGATAATCGTAACTATATACACATTTTCATTGATTCCTTTTCTCCAAATACTCACGAACCGTATTTGCATAATTACGATCAACTTCTGAAATATGCATTAAAAACCATTTTCGCATAAATACTACCATTTGGTCAACTAAAATCATATTTCGATAAGTATAAGCAAGTTTAAATTCTTCTACTTTATCAATGAAAAGTTTATGCTGTAAAATATGAAAATCGATATTTTCAACATTTGCATTCCGCATTAAGGACTCTTCCGTATTAAAATGATTATAGGTATACTTTTCAAGTTCAAGAATTACCTCATTGATATTTTCATAACTATCATTTTCTTTACTCATTAACATTAATTTGTCGAAAAGTTTAAAAAAATTAATGTGTTGTTTATCAATCATTGGAATATCAAGAAGATAGCTATTATTCCATGATTTATGTGACGATTCGTTTATTTTTGTATCCATAATTCAGTTCATTTGAAATTATCTTATTTTTTTTTTGTAAATCCAGTTCGTTTCATGTCACCCCACTTGTTTTTATCTTTTTTAAAGTAAAAATCAAAGTGTCCGGTTAGTGAAAAAATCATGTTTAATGGTTGATATATAAACATTTCCAGCAGAATAAATCCGATTGACTGTGCCAGATAAGAAACTCCTTTATATTTGTTGTAAGTATATGCTTCGAAAAAAATAGCAAATAAGGAATACATAATTGAGAAACCTAAAACAAAAAGCAACAATGTTATAAATACATGGATATTTAATAAACCGAAGATTATTACTAAAATTAAATAAATCAAACCAATTGCTTGAATTAAAGGTGCTAACCATTCAAACAACACCCAGTAAGGGAAACTAACCATTCCAATAAGTCCATATCTTGGATTTAAAAACATTTTTTTGTGTTTTAAAATGGTGTCAATTGCTCCACGAGTCCATCTGTTTCGCTGACGCGAAAGAACTCTGTACGATTCAGGAACTTCAGTCCAACAGAGTGGATCAGGAATAAAAGCCACCCTATAATTCACTTTTTCCACTTCATGCATATAACGACGAAGTCTCACTACAAGTTCAAGATCTTCTCCCACACTATTTTTATCATAACCTCCAACTCTGATTACTCTTTTTCGGTCAAATAATCCAAAAGCTCCCGAAATAATAAGCAATCCGTTTAGTTTACTCCATGCCATACGACCCAATGTAAATGCCCTGAAATACTCCAAAACCTGAAATTTGGCCCAGAAATTTTTAGGATAATTTACTTTCGATATTTTTCCTTCTTTTACCTCACAGGAATTTGCAATACGTACAACACCACCTGATGCAATCACCACATTTTTAGTATCATCAATAAATGGTTTCACCATTTTCAATAAAGCATCCGACTCAAGAATACAATCCACATCAATGGCTAAAAACAAATCATTTTGTGAAACATTAATTCCAGCATTTAACGCATCTGCCTTTCCACCATTTTCTTTATCAATAACCACTAAATGATTAAATGCCTGATTTTTTGATTGATAAATACCCCGTATTGTTGCACACTTCAAGTCAAGTTGATAAGCTCTTTCAACTTTCACCATCTCAAAGTAATTTATCACTTTTGATAAGGTGTTATCTTTACTTCCATCGTTTACGATGATAATTTCAAAATCTTTATATTGCAACGACAGCAAACACTTGATATTTTCGATAATGCTTTTCTCTTCGTTAAATGCCGGTGCTATAACTGAAACCGTTGGGAGTTTTTCGAAAGATAGCATAGATTTGTAATTCACATATTTATTCTTGTTTAAATATCCACGTAATTCTGATATGGATAAAATGGCATTAAATAAATACATGCCAAACAAGATACATGCATAAACAAGAAAAAAACTATTAAGGATGTCAATCCAACTAATTTGGTTCATAAAAAGAGACTTTATTGTAAATTAATATCTAAAACTTGTAAACACGACTGACGAATTAGCAAATCATCAGATTTCTTATATTCCAAAACAACATTAACGTCTAATTCTAATAGCTGCCTGATGGCCTCTATTTTGTGCGTAAACGGGAAATTCAACACCACGCGATTAAGAAATTGTATCGTTTTTTCAGTGTTTTCATATTTTGATATTGATTGAATAATTAAAATCTGTGCCTTTTTGGGAGCACCACTAAATTTATCCATTAAAAATTCGAAATCACTCGAATTATCTGCAAATGTGATAAATGCAAAAAATGCTTCTTCATTTACAAGCTCATTTGAATAGCCTATTTTTAATTGAACTTCATTTTTTAGTTCTTGTCTATTGTGCAATCTGGTCAATATTAATCCTAAAACTGACACTTCGGGCACAGAAGAATTGATAATACTTTTATAATTGATATTTCTAATATTTAATTCTTCTACCGTTTTTACTATTAAATTCACATCCCATAAAGTCAATTTCAAATCTAAATCAACAAGAAACTGCAGGTTATTGTAAACATTTGTTCTTAATAATGTCACCAAAGCCTCAGCATGTAACACATTGTTCCTTTGCTTAGTAAGTTTTAGTATGTATTTATCATAACCTTCGAGACCAAATTCCGAAATAATTTTTAAAGCAAACAATTTTTGTCTTATGTACGGCGAATGCAAATAAGCTTTAATTAAATATTCAAGTTTTGTTAATTTCAATATATTATCTGTCTTACTTTTCACAAGACCTACTGTCTGAGCATGAATGTCATTTATAGTAAAAATAAAAAGTCTTTTAGTATGCTCTGACCTCAATTCTTTTTTAAGAGCTTTCATCCTTCTCTTTTTTTCTTCACCCGACCATTCATTTTCACTAAATAAATACTTAAATAATTCCGGAACAAATTTGGTTAGAAAACGCTTATCCGCTTTTACTTTTCTTCTTTTTTTATCGTTGTAAAATATGATCAATACTAATAAAATAATCGTTGCAACAGCGAATATGAAAATAAAATAATCTACATCGTACAACCAATTCGGTAAATGCTCTACATTGCTATACATTGAATTGACCAAAGTATAATTACCTATGATTATTTGTGGTAAAGTATAAAAATATGCCCCAAAAACCATAACTGCAAAAAGCAATAAATATAATAATCGGATAAACCAATACCTTAAGTAAATGTTGAAAGTTTTCATTTTAATCTCAATTTATAACCCAGTTCTACAGTAAGTCTGTTCCTGAATTGTGTAGTTATTGTTCCGAATTCTTCTCTCGCATAACCTAGTCCTATATGTAAATCTGAAACTCTGTTCAACATAAAGTTTCGTTCAAGTTTAATCCTGTATGCAACTAACTGATTGAATCCTCCCGACGAAACGGAGTAAATATCATCAGGGGAATTTCCCAACCCAACTTCAACCCCCCAATAATTCAAAGCATTTTTCCCATATAATCTGTAATTTCCAATAAATGATAGGGATGACGTTTTATCCTGTAATTTATAGACATAAAACGGTCGTACACTTACCCAACTTTTACCAAAATATTTTCCCAAATGACCTGTAAAAATCAAAACATCGGAAGTTGGAAAATTCAAATATCGGCCACCAATAGAACCTTCGAACTTATTTCCCAACGGAAAATAATACTCCAACCCTACTCTATGACGAGGAAATAGACTAGCATTTAGCGCATATCCATAATTGAAATACATATAATGTGCATTTTTTAGCATCCAATAAAAATCAGATTCAAGTTGTACATCATTCATTCCAAAACGATTTGCGTAATTAGCTCTGAAAGCCCAGGTATGTTCCCCCACTTTAAAAGAATAACCCATCGAAGCTAATTGTTGTGGTGCAAAATCATGACTTAATAAATCAAGTGAATAAAAAGCGGAAATAATATGTGTATTTCTCTTTAATAATAAATCAGTATACAAATTATCAATTTTTTCCGACCTAAGAAACTCCTTATTTTCGGGTTCTTCAATCAGGTTAACTCCTTCATCATATTGTTTGAGCCCTGAACGAGCAATCATTCTTTTCAGTAGCAAATCTTCCTTGTTTGGATAATTGTTTTTTTCAGCTTCGTCACATTTCTGCAGCAAATCAACAAATTCACCTGACCGCAAAAGCACATTTGTAAATGACTCGTAATAATCCGGTGAAAAGTAACTTAGTTCTCTGGCTTTATCCAAGTATGTTTTTGACAATTCGTTATTTCCTTGCCATGAACATACATTTGCAATAAAAACAAGTATATCTCCCCTGTTTTTATCTGAATCTAAAGCTACTTTAGCTTCAGAAATTGACTGATCATATTTTTTTTCTTTTGCAAGGTTTATCGCATTTTGAAATAATGAATCAGTATTTACCTGTGCAAAAGCTGGTATGGAAAAAATCCCCAAAAAAATAATTAATATAAAATTCTTATTTTTCATAAAGTTTCTATTAAGATAGTTGTTTGGTCAGTAACTCAGAAATTTCATCAGCCACCAAATAAGGATCGAAAGGTTTGTTGATGATTTTTGTAGCGCCCAAAGTTAACGATTTATAAATATATGAGTTGGTTATTATTTCAGGAAAGAACCATACTGGTGCAATTGCTTTCTTTGTCATTCTTATATATTGAATTACTTCAATACATGACATATTGGAAATTCCGCCATCAACTATAATTAAATCATATTCAAAATGTTCAAAACAGGCATCTATTTCCTGAAAACTAGAACAAACATGAATTTCTAATTCACTAAACTTTCGTTCGAGTAATGGTAAAAATAAATTGCTAAATAAAATATCGTCTGTAATTATTGCAATGGTTGGCTTCATACAAAGATTATATTTTTAAATGAATTAAAGAATTCAAATACTTGTTTTTCTACTACATATTTAAATTTTTTCTATTAACAAACTACATTTGTCCTAAAATTAATATTATTGTATTATAGGGTATTTGTAAAAATAATATTAATTGTGAAATATATGCCTAAAATTACAGGTTCTAAGTAATTATTAACTGAATAAATTTAGAACCTTAATCTTTATTAATTCCAAACAACATAACACAACGTATTGTTTTGTATTGAATTTGAAATTTTTAGTTACTTACAGTTAAATATCTTTTAACAAATCGCATTAAATATAAATACATTTATCGTATTACACTGTTTTTCTATCTTTTAACTCAGTAATTCACAAGTGTAAAATTGAATGATTTGAGTTTAATTAAAAATACAAATTCCTATTTAAATCTCTAAAACAACATTTACTCTATTTAAAACTTTAAAACAATTTTTATTTCGTTTCTATTAATTTGTTTATTCTAACAAAAAAACATGATTTATGTTTATAATTATTTACTACACAAACATAGAAAACAACATATTTTTAATAATTTTGCAATCAAATTATTTACCAAAACAACATAAAATGAAAAAATATAAATCATATCTAGCTTTCATTGCCATTTTACTTATTCTTAGTTCATGCAAAACCCTCCAAATTGAAAAACCGGTAGAATCTTATTTACCATCCGACTTGTCTCCTGCTGTATCTGAATTCCCGATCAAAGTGGATTTGGATGTGAAAAAGTTGGAAAAAGCAATCAATGCCAACATGAAAGGGTTGATTTATGAAGGATCAAATATCAGCGACAAAGACTTACAGATCAAAGTCTGGAAAGTACAGGATTTCAGCTTTAATATTGTGAATAATGTTATTGAATTTCGTGTTCCTCTTAAACTATGGTCGAGGTTTACATGGAAAGTAGAAAAATTTGGATTGTCGATTGGTGATCAATACGATGCGCAAGGAAGTATTGTGTTGAAATATAAAACATCGATAAATATCACAAAAGACTGGAAATTAAAAAGTCAAACCTCTTCGAATGGATTTGAATGGATCCAGACACCACAAATAAAAGCCGTTGGCATAAATGTACCTGTTACGCCAATTGCCAATCTGGCACTTACAAAATGCGAAAAGCTTATTTCCGATCAAATTGATAAATCGCTGGCAGAATCTGTCGATTTAAAAAAATACATTTCAGAAGCTTGGTCAATGATGCAAAAGCCGATGCTTGCCAGTGAGGAAAATGAATTGTGGGTTCGTATAACGCCAAAGGATCTATATGTTTCACCCTTTACAACAACTGGGACCAAACTTAATCTAGCTGTAGCGGTTTATGGTCTGATAGAGTCATATATGGGCGCTGAACCGGCTTCAAAACCTGAAGCAAAATTGCCCGATTTTAAAATGGTAAACAGACCGGCACAACAATTTAATCTGAATATTGCCACCGATGTCACTTTCGATAAAATTTCTAAAATGGCTAAAGAAAAGTTGTTAAACAAAACATTTACGCAAGGAAATAAATCGATTACAATTACCGATTTATCGATATTCGGAAGTGAAGGAAAAGCTATTTTTGTAGCGGATGTTACTGGTGCTTTAAAAGGAAGAATTTATTTCAAAGGAAATATGACTTATAATCCCGATAAAGTTGCCGTTGAAATTACCGAGCCTGAATTTGATATTAAAACAAAAAATGCACTTGTAAAATCAGCCAACTGGTTATTACACGGTATTATTTTAAATCAATTAATTCCCTATCTGACCTATCCGGTAGCAGATGATTTGAATAGTATGAAAATGGAAATGAATAAAACTCTATCAAACTATCCGGTTTATAATGGTATTACGTTACAAGGCGCATTAAACAGCGTTTCGGTTAAAGATTTAAATCTCGTTCCGGGTGCTTTGCGGTTACAGGCCAATGTAAAAGGTAATATATCGATAAAAATTGAAGATTTGAAATTTTGATATTTGAGTGTACTCCGAAAAGTATTTTTGAATTTACCTGATGGCAGATTTAAAAATCACATTTCGGAGAACACTCAACTATAAGATTAATAGATAAAAAAGTCAGTTGCTTTTAATTAATTTCAGCTTCATCGATTTATTTTCTTCAATCTGATTATTGTCCAGCATAAACCGAATAACCTGTAACACTTTTTTTTCTTTAAAGGGGATTGTTTTTACTAATGAATTTAGGGTGAGTTCATTCGAACTAAGTTCTTTGAGTATTATATTTTTGATACTATCAAAGTCCTCGTTTGAAACCTCAGTTTCTTTCTTTTTCAAACAAATATCACATTTTCCGCAAGGATTTGTGTCCTTTTCGCCAAAATAAGCAAGCAATACCTGACTGCGACAGATATTTTCTTCCTGTGCGTAATCCAACACACTTTTTACACGCAAAATATAACGTTCCCGTCGGTCATCATAAGCTTCTTTTCCGAGATTGATTTTATTTGTTGCTTCCCGTTCGCGGATAAAAGTGAGAAAAGGTGTTTTCTTACGAGGAATGTATTGGATAATATTTTCTTTTGATAATTCTACCAACTGATTATAAATCTGATCATGTGTCCATTCTAATCTTTTTGCCAATATATCTTCGTTTATATTAGCAAAATCAGTGAACAATCCGGTGTAAGAGCGAAGCAGTATGTGAATTAATTTTTCCTGTTCAGCAGTGTGTTTTAAGTTGTAGAGATCATCTTTCCCAACCACAAAAAGGACTCTGGAAGAGCTATCCTGTTCGTCGGTTAATTCAATATAACCTGCTTGTTGCAACAATTTCAAACAATTGTAAGAAATCAAAATCGGCAATTTGAATTTTATACAAAAATCGGCAATATCGAAAGCAAAGACTTTATCTAAACCGGAACCCACTCCTACCTGGAGATAATTCCCCAATGCTTCGTATACTTTAAGCACCATTTCTTTTCCCGGGAACGAATCGGAGACACGTTTACGCATTTTTACAGCATCACCATTATTGTAAAGTAAAACGGCATAAGCTTTCAGCTCATCACGTCCGGCACGACCTGCCTCTTGGAAATATGCTTCCAACGAATCGGGTAAATCCATATGTACCACTGTTCGAACTTCGGCTTTGTCTATTCCCATACCAAACGCATTAGTGGAAACTATTACACGTGTTTCGCCCGATTTCCAACGGGCTTGCTTAGCATCTTTCGATTCGTTTTTTAGTCCGGCATGAAAATGTTCGGCAGAAATGCCGTTTACGTTCAGAAAATCGGCCACTTCTTTTGTTCTCTTGCGGTTGCGGACATATACTACCGAAGTGCCCGGGACATTATGAAGTATTTTCAATAGATTTTCATCTTTATTTTCAACAGTACGTACCACATAGGCTAGATTTGAACGATGAAAACTTTTTTGAAAAACATTTTTTTCTTTGAAATGTAATTGTTTCTGAATATCTTCCACCACTTCGGGAGTGGCTGTTGCGGTAAGCGCTAAAACAGGAACGACAGGTAAAATTTCACGAATATCAGCAATTTTCAGATAAGATGGTCGAAAATCGTAGCCCCACTGCGAAATGCAGTGTGACTCATCTACCGCTATCATACAAACATTTGCTTGTTTTATTTTTTCAAGAAAGATGGGTGTCGCCAATCTCTCAGGAGAAACATACAGAAATTTATAGGCTTCGAAAACGGCATTTTCAAGCGTCAATAGAATTTCGTTGTGCGTCATTCCCGAATATATAGCCGCCGCTTTTATTTCACGCATTTTCAGGTTTTCTACCTGATCTTTCATTAGCGCAATCAAAGGTGTAACAACAATGCAAATTCCATCCATTGCTAATGCCGGCACCTGAAAAGTAAGCGATTTTCCGCCGCCAGTGGGCATAAGTCCAAGCGTATCTTTACCCGCAGCAATGCTCCGGATAATATCGCCCTGCAACGGTCGAAAATTATCGTATCCCCAATATTGTTTTAGTATAGATAAGTATTGCTGCATTTAGTACCCTAAACTCCCCATGAATCTTAAATTAGTTTTATTTTTAGTAGATGTAAGTCTCTTAGTAGTGCTCCAACTAATAAGAATATGAAAACAAAAATACGAATAAGAATTGAATTAACTTATTATATTGTTTGAAAATAAAAAAAGAGAGAAAACTTTTGTTTCCTCTCTTTAAAAAATTCCTTTTTATTTATCAATTCTAAACCAATCAAAATCGGCATAACCGGAGTCATTGAGTGGTTTTGGGCGTTGGCAGAATATACCCACTTTAGCACCAATCCATTTGCCTTCCCAAGCTGAAAATTCATTTCCAAATTTCATAAACACCTTGCCATCTAAACTATAGCTAAAAGTACAGTTTGCTAGCGGTTGAACTATGTTCTCTTTATTTACAGCATTAGTTTGTTTAACTTCAACTTTCAAATAAATTTCGGTTTTTTCAATTGCAATCGTTGCATTTTTAGTTTCTTCTTTTCCTGATGAAGCAAGACTACAACTGGTTTGATTCAGCACAAGACCTTTATTTGTGTTTTCGATAGAAAGTGTTGCATATGCATAACCCATAACAACTAAACCTGCACGTTCGCCAACTTTATATGGCGAAAATTTCAATTTAGTTGTTGCAGAAAAATTGGGTGCGGGGAATTTTTGTAATAATAAAGCAGGAGCATCCCAAAGGTTTTTAGCTTCACCTATTGCCTCCCATGCAAACAAACGTAAATAGCCTTTATCACCAGCCGGAAAATACCATAATGGATTGCTGTTAGCTTGCCATTGCCATTGAAGGCCTAAAGTCAGACCACCAAATTCGTCACTCTCAACCGGAGTAGCAATAGGATAAGTTTTACCAACATCAGGTTTTTTATAGGTATCAACAGGTGTTCCACAGCCATCCCCATCTTTATCTTCTCCCATAACCGGCCAGTCATTTACCCAACGCATTGGTTCGAGAAAAACGACCCGTCCATAAGCATATACATCCTGAAAATGCATAAACCAGTCTTGTTTTCCATCAGGTGTATCAATCCATGCACCCTGATGTGGGCCATTGATATCAGATTTTCCTCTTGCCAATACAATTTTTTCTTCATAAGGTCCGTAGATATTAGTGGAACGCAAAGCCAGCTGCCATCCGGGTTTTACACCTCCGGCAGGACTGAAAATATAATAATACCCGTTACGTTTGTAAAATTTAGGACCTTCAATAGTTGTATTATCAGGATGCCCATCAAATACAAGTCGATCTTCAGTTATTGGTGTTGTTCCGTCGGGAGTTATTTCGAAAACAGCCAACACACTTTTCATTCCGGCACGACTACCGGCAAAACCATGTACCATATAAGCACGACCATCTTCGTCCCAGAGTGGGCAAGCATCAATTAATCCCTGACCTGCTTTTACCAAATGTAATGGTGACCATGGGCCACTAATCTCTTTTGATTTAGTCATATAGATACCAAAATCAGGATCCCCAAAATAAATATAGAACTCTCCGTTGTGATAACGTATACTTGGTGCCCAAACTCCATTTCCATGTTGCATACTGTTGTAATGATCAAGCGGCGTCATATTTTGAATGGCGTAACCGATGATGGTCCAGTTTACCAAATCGTTTGAATGTAGAATTGGCAAACCGGGTGTATTCACAAATGATGAAGCGACCATATAATAATCGTTTCCTACACGACAAACATCAGGATCGGAATAATCAGCATACAATACCGGATTTTTATATTTTCCATTTCCTAAATCTGACACCCAGACTTTAGAAACATAGGGTTTTATATTTTCCTTTAATTCGTTGGTTAATGCAGAAATTTTCTGTTGTTTCAATCCTTCAACAAAAAAACCGGCAGCAATTCGTGCTCCTTTTTCATTGAAATGCGTATTATCGTCGAGTCCCTCTGGGAAAAGTTTACTCACTCCTGCTGCAAACTTATGAAAGTATTGTTTTGATTTTGCAACGCCTTCTGATTCCAACCAATCGGTGGTTTGTTGTTGCATATCAATAAGTGGTACTTTTTTATCCGTAGCTACTTCGCTGGAAATAACCGGATAAACACCATGAGTATCAATTAGTTTGCCTGCTGAATCAAACTTACGTCGCATCACAGCAGTACAAATTATTGGAGTTGCACCTTTAGCACGTACTTCGTCAATAAAACGAATTAAATTTCTACGATAATCTTCCGGTGTTGTGTACCTATCGGGTTTATCTTTTGCTCCATCGTTATGAGCAAACTGAATAACAACATAATCACCCTTTTGAACATCTTTCATCAATTTATCCCACCAACCCTCTTCGATAAACCGGCGTGTGCTGCGTCCGTTTTGAGCGAAATTTTTTACGATTACTTTGTCGGTAAAGAATTCAGGTAAAAGCATTCCCCAGCCACGTTCGAGAAAAATTTCCTGAGTAATTTCTCCGGAAAGTGAGTCGGTTACATTTTTATAAAAGGGTTTTTCAGCCATTGTACTATCACCAGCCATAAAAACATGTATAGGACGGTTTGTGGCTGAAATCAGAATAAAGCAAAGTGCCAGTAGAATTAAAAATTTTGATTGGAGTTTCATACGGTATTGGAAATTGATATTGATTAGAACGATAAATTTACGAAAATAAATTTTAAGATAGTAATTTCTATCATAATAAATGAAAATAATCAGCCCTGAATATCTTCAGAGCTGATTTTTTAAAAGAGAGAATTTACGTCCTAATATTCAGTTTTCATTATTTTATTGGTTATTATTTTCCCATTTGAATATAATGTACGAACAATTACGCTTCCTTTAAATCCTTTCAGGTTTTGTAATTTTCTACCATCGATGGTAAAATAATTTTCGCTTACTATAGAAGCATTGTCAGTAGGAAGTACTAAACCTGTTTGGTTAAATTCAAGTACATTAGAAACTTCTCCAAGTCCTCCCATTTCGTTGGCAGCGCGTACAGTGAATAAACTTCCGGTAGCAGAGTTAGCAGGAATTGTATAACTGTTTGTTGTTACAAACTGAACAAATGCACCGTTTTTAAATACAGCCCAACAAAGTGTATAATTATTATCGTCCCAGTTAATAACATTAGCAGTTGCTGAAATTCCCGGAGTTGCCGCTTGATCGGTATATAATTTTGGCTGCCATGCATCAGTACCTCCCAGCACATTTTCGATGGTATAAGTGGCAGCTTGTCCAGTAGTTAGTACCGGATTCAGGGTAACTGATATAGCATCTTTAGTATAATCTGTACGACGATTGCTTAAATCTACAGCAGAACCATTTGAAGTCACACTATTATATTCGGCAAATACAGCCGGAACAACATTCATTGGATCGCCCCAGCCAGAAGCAGCAGGTAACACATTCATAGTAGTATTTATATAGATAGCTTTAGGTGCATTACTCCATGGACGTCCAAGTTTATAAGAATTATTATTCACAGAGAATCCATCAATTGTACAACTATTAAACACATAACCCCAGTCTGAACTTGTTGAAGGAGCAGTAACCATATTTCCACTTCGTTCTTCAAGATAAATAAGACATTCGTTGAAGAAAACATCACCACCACCGCAAATGAAATCAACAGTACCATGAATACTTCCACCTTCGAAATAAAGACGACCGTCTCCTGAATAATAAGTATCCTGATTGCTTAACAGATTTACATTTTTATAAATATTTTTAGTTCCCTTATCCCACAAAGCAACTCCACGTCCTATCAAATTTCCGGTACGATAGTCCATTTTGTTCATCAACGATATATCCTGCATATAAGTGTTATTGGCAGCACTTGTAAAATACATAGTTGCAGTACTATTAATGGATTCTTGTATGGATTTATTATATACAATAACATTATCGCCACTCTGTCCGACAATTGATAGATTTGGTAAAGAAACTGTAGTCATTTGATTTGCATCTCCAGTATTTTCTCCAATGTTGTATTCGCCATTTGGCAAGAAAATATAGAAACGATTGCCTGAAGCTGATGCAGCTTGAGCTGCTTGCATAGCAGCTTTAAAATCACCATCAACTCCAACTACGAAATCAAAAGATTTTTTATTGACTACCGGACGGTTCATGGTAGTGAATTTAAATTCAATTTTACTGCTGATTTTATTACCTCCAAGGTCAGAAACATTATTTTCACCTAATGAAAAAGTATACTCAGTATTATAATCTAATCCTGTATAAGCAAAAGTCAATGTTTTTCCGGAAACAGCAGGACTAAGTAACTTTGAACCTAAATAAGCCATAGTTCCATCAGCTACCTGAACTTTTTCGTCAAATGTCAATACAATTTTACCTGTAGTTGAAGCACCAGTAGCATTTGCAGCTGGAACTGAAGAAGATAAAACAGGTGCAACACCATCATTCAACACGGCAGTAGCACCAAAAACATAAATTTCGGAAATAGCAGTACCGTCATTTGTTGCTGTTGATCCCACAATGGCAGAAGTATAATCCGGAATCCAACGCACGTAAACCATTGCGGCATGATCAGCAACTGAAGGTAAAGTTAACAACTTTGTATTCCATACTTTTGCTGTAGGCAATTCAATAACACCTAATTTAGTAAAATTTGTGCCATCAATAGAGTATTCAACATTTTGAACTGAATAAGCATTATAATTCAACAACATGGAAGAACTTACACTTATGTCTGTAAAATCTGTGGCGTTAAAACTGATTTGATAATAATTCTTATTTGCTAATGGTGACCAGTTAACAGCAGCGGGCTTACCCTCATAACCAGCAGCAGCTAGCTGTGATTTATCAAGCCAACTTGAAATAATGCCATCAGCATTTCGTAAAATAAGTGTAGATGCCTGATTATCGGCATTAGAATAAAAATCGGCAGAACGACTACTGTTCCCGGTCATATAGAAATCCCAACCGGCAATAAAATCTACCGCACTATACACTGCAGTAATTTCATTATCGGCGTCCATTGTCACTGTCTTTATCGGATTGGTTTCACCCGTGCCCCAGTTGTTAAATGTACAAACTGGATTGTTTCCTGCACTTAATGTAAGTAATGCACCTTGTTCATACATTTTCTTTTGATCAATTACATTTGGCACTGGCGAAACAGTAATCATATAGTCCTTAGCGCCTCCTTCAACATTAAATTTGAGTTCATAGGTATTGATTTTATGAAACACAGCCTGTATATGTTTATCGCTATTCATTGAGAACACATACGGATTTTCTATTGACAAAATAGTATTGGAAAGTGAATCAATCCAATTTTCAAATTCATATCCAAAATTTCTCTTAGCCAACAAGGAAACCTGAGAATTTTCATCATATGTTAGCGAAATAGGATCTTTTGTAATAGTACCAGCTTCAGAGATATTGATACTGGTTGTAAGTTTTTTTTGAGGAGCACTACTTGCATATTCTCCAAAAATTTGAAGATCTAATAAATAAGCATTTTGAGAATATGCCAGATTAGTAAATTTCAATGCTACGTTTGTTTGTCCACCCGGAATTGTAATCGTTGTACTGTCACCATTGGCTGGATTTGCTACAGCAGAGTAAATATCTACCCAATTGGCATCACCATCAGCTTTCTTTTGGATTATAAAGCCGCGATTACTCCCGGTAGCACCAATTACAACAAAAATCTTAGTTATTGATTTAAGAGGAGTAGTCTCAATATAATTTGCATCAGTTGCAGCTGATAATTTTTCTGCCATAATAGCCCCCGTTGATGCAATACTATAATTAAACTTTGATGCATCATACTTATCAGGTATTACTGACATTCTTAATAATTTAAATGAAAATGATTCATTTGAGAAACTAGTAGTTTTAACAATACTGGTTTCAGTAGTTGGATTTGAAACGCCTGTCCAATCCTGAAAGTTGGTATTGTATAGCATCCTAATGTCAGCAGATATTGTATTCAGAAGGAAAAAATTGAATACAATAATTAAACTTAATGATAAAAAAGATTTCTTCATAACATTTTTTTTAGTTGAATAAATGGATTTTAAAGTTATAAATAAAAAATTCAAAAGTCATGGATAAAATGAAGTTTTTAGCCATATATTCTTTTTTTAAAGTAGTATCTGTATTCTTTTTGAATTATTTGAGCAATAAAATTCCTGTATATGATTTATACTGTGATAAAACTTTTACAATATATGAACCTTTACAGAATCCTGTTAAATCAAGATTTATTTCACAATTATCAGAAACAGTATATTGTTTAATCAACTGTCCTGTAGAGTTATAAACTTCAAGTTGGCTTTTTGGCACAATGTTTTTGAATCTGTAAATTCCATTAGACGGATTTGGATAAACATTTATAATATCTTGATTTGCATCACTAATTCCATTTATTGTACTTACTTTTCCTGCAATAGTCATATTTGATAAACAAAAATATTTTGTAGAAGCAGAACCATCATACCATGGATAAAAGCGAAGATAAAATCCTTCTGATTCTGTAACTTGTATCATTGGTTTATAAGATAAAACAACCATTGTATTACTTGTGTTCGATATTTTATCTTCCAATGTTATTGGATTACTAAAATCAGCATTTTTGGAATAAAGAACTCTGTACTTCAGTCCACTACCACCTGCTGCTCCTGCATAAAGTCCAATTGAGTCAACAGTAAGTTTTGTTCCTTCATTCGCTTTTACCCCAAATTGAATAAAGCGGGAAGTATTAATATCAATTTCTCCGGCTGGCCAAGCATCATTGGGGACACTATTTCGCTGGGAAGCAGTTCCGGTAACTCCTTCGGGCCAGTTAGCAATAGATGCATAATTTTTCACATACATTTCGCTCCAGGTTTCTTCCAAATTAATTACAGGACCACTAACAACCGGTGTGGTATTTGCCGTCAAGGGAAAATTTACAGAAAATCCGACTCCGCTGCTCATGGATAGTCCGTTACCGGTTACAAAGATTTTCTTCGTTATACCCGAACCATATGATATTACTAATGAGTCTGAATATAACTTTTCGTCAGAAGGTTGAAAATGAACGTACACATCCGTTGCACTTAAATTTCCTCCGGAATAGGGAATTTGCAAGGTGGTTGAGAAAGTTCCGGTAGAACTCAATCCAACATTGAAACCATCAGGAGTTGAAATGGTGATATTTCCTGATTCAGGATTTAAACTAAGCCCTGATATTGAAAGTTTGGAGGAAGAAAATCCGGAAATATAACTATTTCCAAAATCCAGTGCTCCGGGTGTAATAATTAAATTAGGAGAAGCATTCAGAAAATTAGTTAGTATATTTTGTTTCAACATCTCCTGAACAGCCAATTGGGCATATAATGTTGCACCTATTGGATTCAAGTGTGTCTGATCTGTAGTTACATAAATAGTAGAATAGGCATTGATTGCTCCCAGACTTTCAGCATAGTTAGTTGTAAGTGTAGTATGGTCAATAACCGGCACTGATAATTCACGACCTACAGCTTTCATTGCCCGTACATAATTCAGTGTTGAATCATCGGTGCCTAAATTATGTTTCCCTTTTTCGGTAATTGAATTTCCAGAGAAATAACAACGAATAATGGGTGTAACAAGTATTGGAGTAGCTCCCAAATTTCTTGAATCCCGAATATAATCCCGTAAATACAACTGATAATCTTCCCATGGTGCAGTTGCAATTCCTCCTGTTTCTAGAGGATCGGAAAGCCCGTTCAGTTTTTCATCGTTGTGAGCAAACTGTATAAAAACATAATCTCCTGCCTTTAATTTGGTCCTTACTCCCGCCCATAAACTATCACTTCCGGTATAAAAACTTCGCGTGCTACGTCCATTTCGTGCAGCATTTACAAAACTTATATCTCCCGTAAGAAAATTACGAAACATTTGTCCCCAACCGCGTTGATTAGGATAAACAGCCGGATCATAATCGGCCATGGTAGAATCACCAATAAAATATACTGTTGGTGTGGAACTCATGCATACAAGTGATACTATAAGAATCGAGAAAAAAGTTATAATTTTACGCATATTTATATTGGTTTTAAAATTTTTTGTAAAAAAGTAGTTATGTAATTTTTTGTTGGATCAAACCATGGGTCAAACAACCAGAAAGAATGTGGAGTATCCGGAATGCTATATGATTCTGAATAAACACCGTTCTGATTTAATAAATCTATCATTTCATCACGTCCTGCATGAAACCGTGGTTGCGCACTTGTAATAAAAAGTACTGGTGGCGATTTTTTATTGACATAATAAATGGCTGATGCATTTTTCCAGTTTAACGGGTTCTCTTCAAAAGTTCCTCCCAGCCAAAACGACCCCGGAGAATCGGGTTTTTGAGGTGAATTGAGAGAATTCGGAGCTAAGAAATCTACTACTCCATCCACATCAATCAACGCTTTAATAGTAGAATAGCAATCCGTCATAGCCACTAATGCGGCCAATTGTCCACCGGCCGATTCACCTTCGATGGCTATTTTTGAAGTGTCAATTCCATATTCTTTTGCATTCACTTTAACCCAACGAATGGCTGCTTTAATATCATTAACAGCAGCGGGACATTTAGCCTCTAAAGAAAGACGATATTCTACAGGAATTGTAACGTATCCTTTTAAAGCAGTTCGTTGAGCCATGGGTTTTTCCATACTTTTATTTCCCGATCGCCATCCACCGCCGTGGATCATTATTAAAGCCGGATAAATCTTGTTGTCGTTTGGACGGAAGACATCTAAATGTAATTTTCGGGAAACATTTTTTATTTTAATTTCTGTATAAACAACTTGTTCAATGCATTCTAGTTGTGAGGAATTTATGGGTTCAACCAATTTTATATCAGGAAATTTTTTCCTAATTTTAATATAGGTTTGATAGCTGGTATAGCTTGTGTCTTTTGGAATTTCGTATACCTCTGCTGACAGAGAAAATACAAAACAAAATAATTGAATTAATAATTGAAATTTAAAATGGTTCACATCAAAAAAAAAATATCACAAAGTACCTGAATATACAGATACTTTGTGATAAATGATAATTATAAGAATTTCAAATTCTGAACTTTGTTATTATTCACAACTCTTACAATACATGAGCAATTTACAGTAGTTGAATAAGTACTGGAGCTATTCAATTCTTGCTTAAGCAATTTACCGGAAACACTATACACCGAAATAGTACTGTTTGCAGGTATATTATTCAAAACTAAACGATTTTCGGATTTATAACCGCTAATTTCGTTTGTAGGTTTTTCAATATTAGCGGTGGCAATTTCATCAGCAAATATATAGATATTACTGATACCAGTACCATCGTTACCACTTCCTACCGCTGTAGTAGTTTCATCGGCAATCCAACGAAGATAAACAGTAGTTTTATTTTCCAATGATTGTGGAAGGTTTGCAGGGAAATATACCCATGTTGATGCAACCAATGTGGTACTTGCTAATTCAGAAAAGTCAGTTCCATTAGTAGAATACTGAAGTTTCTGACCCGGATAGAAGAACTGATTATAGGCAAACATATTTGAATGCACTTTGATGTTTTCATATCCTAATGTTGAGAAAGTAGCCTGGAAATAACGTCTTGTAGTAGTATTTGAAGTCCAGAGTAATCCGCAAGGAGTTCCACTGGCAGTATAAGTTAACCAGTTAACAGCAGATCCTGTAGGTTCGTAGGCACTAAAAATACCTTTATTACCTTCATTAGAATAATAATCACCGGGACGTAAGTTTTTTGATTCCGGAGTTACTAAATCCCAACCTACGATAAATGATTTGTCGGTAAAAGTTGCGGTGAAATCTTTATTAGCATCTACAGTAATTGAACGAACCGCTTCGGTTGATGCATCTGTCCAGTTAACGAAAGTACTTACAGAGTCATTAACAGCTGCCATACTAACAACAGTTCCTGCTACATATTTTCCATTTGTTGGTGCAGGAGTTAGTGTTACTGTTCCCCAGAGACTTCCGGTAACGTTGGTAGTGAAATCGTAAGTGGTTAATGCGTCATAAACGGCAACTAACGAAGTATTAGCAGATATTGTAAAAGTATAAGGATTATCGGTAGTTATCAAATCATTCGATGTACCGTCTCTCCATTCTTTAAAGGTAAAACCGAAATTATTGGTTGCACTTAACGATAAACCAGTGCCCGAATTCACTGTAGCAGAGGCTGGGGTTACAGTTCCGGCATTTGCAGGAGACACAGAAGTACTTAAGGTTACTGGTGCAGTAACTTCTTGAGGAAACCATCTTGGATCACCAGCAGTACTTTTCCCTGCAAAATTAGGATCGTTAATAGTAAAGTCATCTGCAGCAGCATTAAAGAATAAATTGGAAGGGGAGTTTTCAGTGTAAACAGTTGTATTTATAGTACCTGTATTATTAAGGCCTGAAAACTTGTTTGAATAATAATTTGTAGAGTCTACATCAGTAGTCGCAGCCGTTACATTGGTATATAACAAACTTAGAGAATATGTTGTAGGATTACCATTTGAGTATAAGTTGTTGTTTTCTTTAATATAACCGGTAGTAAATTGTCCAGATAAACGGAATAGTCCACGAGTCTGTAGTGTTGGATAATAAATTGTATTGTTGGAGAAATTTATTTGGGAAGTTACAGAATTCGCACTTCGAAAATCGATGAAATAATCACTACCACCTGATGCAGTACCTCCAACATTTATGAAAGTGTTATTTCTAATTTTAATTACAGGTATAAAACCCGCAGAAACAGAAATTATACCACTTGCAGCAATGTTTTTAAAAATGTTATTAATAAAAATTACTTCACTTGTAGTTGTAGCAATAGATGAATATAAAACTGCACGGTAGCCTTCAATCCAACAGTTTTTAACTGTTAGGCTTGCAGGAATCCTAGATACGCTACTTGAAGTAGGTTGAACTAGATATCTACTACTTGTAGGACTTGTTTCTAGTTTTATTCCATCAAAAGTAATTCCTCCAGTCATTAAAGCATCTGCATAAGTTAGTGTGTTTATATAAAGCACAGGTTTAGTAGTTACACTTGACGGAGCATAAAATGTTAATTTGGTAACTCCGGCTGGTACTGCTATTGTAATATCACTGGATGCAGAAGTACCATAAACTCCCTCATTAGCAAATTCCAGAGTAATGTCGGTGTTACCGGCGGTCACTGCGTCTGACATAGCAGTTTGAATCGTACTTACAGAAGCACCTGAAGCAATAGGAATAGTAACCTTACCTGTAATTGCAAACAGATGTAGAGAAATTGCTAATGTAGCAATTAAAAATGTAATTTTTGTTTTCATAAAAATTTGATTTAAAGTGATTAATAATATTTGGTTGTAATAAAGTCTTCATTTTTTTTAACGAAATAAAAATTATTATTATGTCGTTTATTTTTAATTCCTACAAATTTAACGAGAAATTAGATTGTTGATAGTGGACAAATTGACTCAATGGGTAAACTATTTAACTTTTTAGGTTGATTTTTATTTATTGCTTGATTATTTTAAAGACATTGATAGATTTTTCATACTTAATGATACAAAAATATAGTCCATTTGAGCATGATGACATATCAACTATTTGTTGATAATAAGAAGGTTGTTGATTTTTAATATCATACATACAAACCGATTTTCCATCTATCGACTTAACTTCAATTTTTACATCCGAAGGTTGTTTTAACTCATATTTCAATGTTGTTAAACCATTAGTTATGTTAGGAAAACAAAAAGCATTTGGTTTAGATTCAGAAACATTGTTGATACCTGTAGCATCATTTGTCACTACCCCTTTAATTGTCACTCCATACAAACAAATTGTTTTGCCGGTTGCTGCACCATTATACCACGGATATACGCGCAAATACAAACTTTGTTCGCCTTTTACTTCAATGATTTTATTGTATGAAATCGGATACATGGTATTACCGGCGTTAGCAACATTTCGGTCGGCAATCATTTCAGATTCAGTAAATAATGAATCTTTTGCAGTATACACTTTAAATCGCATACCACTCCCTCCTGCTCCACCGGCATACATTCCGATCGAATCAATATTGAAAGTGGTTCCTTTTACAGCTGTAACACCAAACTGAATAAACCGGTCATTGACAATATCAATTTCACCTGCCGGCCAGGCATTTCCATCAATTACATTTCGTTGCGTTTTTGGACTGGTCGTAACCAATCCATCAAACCAGGTTGTAGTAGCATTTGGCACTGCATAACTGGAAGTATACATTTTACTAAAAAACTCTGGAATTACAGTGATTGGACCTTCGGAAACATAGGACTGATCAGCAGAAAGCAACCAAAAAGCTTTTGCTGTTTGTCCACCTTCAAAAGCCACACATTCACCTTTTAATGTAACTGTTTTTGAGTTATTGCCATACGTAAATTCGAGATTTCCTTCACTTAAACCTACAGATTCAGGATTGTATTTTACATAAATATATGTTGCATTCAGATTTCCTAAAGTATAGTCAACTTGTATTGATGAAGAAAAAACACCGTTTTGTTGAGTTGAAACCGAAAAACCTGCAGGTGCTGTAATGTTTATGTTTCCAGTAGCCGGAACTAAATCCACTCCACTTATTGAAATGGAACAAATAGAAGAAGTATTAACATAACATTTACCAAAATCATAACTTTTTTTGCTGATTAATAAGTCAGGATTTGCATTCAGATAATCTGTAAGTATTCCCTGACGAATTAAATCCTGAACAGCTAATCGGGCATAAAGCGTTGCTCCATATTCACCCAAATGGGTTCCATCACCCACATTATAAATTAGTTCGGTCACTTTTGCCTGACCATATTGTTCACAAGCCGCTTTTGTCAATAGAGTATGGTCTATCAGTGGAACATTCATATCTGTAGCTACTTTACGCATTGCTGCCGGATAATCAAGCGCCCGACCAATTGAATCTGTTCCAATATTGTGAGCTCCGGTTGATGAAATTGAGGTCCCTGTCCAACTGTTTCGGACTATTGGTGTTAGTAATATTGGAATTGCTCCCAACTCACGAACCTCATTTACATATTTAGTCAGATAAACGGTGTATAGTTCCCATGGATTAGTGCCAATACCGGAATAAATTAATCCATCTTGACTGCTTTGCCAACCTCCATCTTTTTCATCATTATGTCCAAACTGAATAATCACATAATCGCCTGCTTTAATTTGAGGTTTTACGGTAGGCCAAAAACGGTAATTTCCGTAGGAATCTTTTTCTTCGTAAAAAGTTTTAGAACTTGTCCCGCTTTTCGAACGGTTGTTCAAAACAGCACCATTCACAATAAACTGAGAAAGCATTTGCGCCCAGCCTCTTTGTCCATTTGGGTTGGCAGTGGGATCTTCCGATTTTTGTTCCATGGTGGAATCACCAATGGTATGTATGGTGAGCTGTGCCTGATTATCAATTGTAAAAGACAATAATATCAGGATAAATGCTATAAATTTCTTTTCCATTTTATAATTTCTTAACAGTATGAATTTAATAAAGTTATTTTTTTAATACTTTAAAAACATCAACTCCCTGCGAAGTTTTTACCAAAACTAACAAATTCTGATTTACTATAATATTGTAACTTCCTGAAATATTTTTCTTATTCTGAATCGGAACTCCATTGAAATTATATATTTTAATGGATGAATTTTCAGGCAGATTAGCAATTTCCAGCTTATTATTCTTTTGAGAAATTTTAAGTTCTGAATTATTTAAGATGTTTTTCACTGAGGTTCCAACCAACTGAACTGGGTTTGAAGCAGCACTTAAAGCCCCAGATTCTGATACTGCAATAACTTTCGCAGTACCACTTGTAGTTGCATCATAACTATTGTCAGTGGTCTGAGCCACAATTTCGCCATTAATGGAAACCAAATAACAAATTGCATAATCAACAGTATTCCACAAAATAGTTTTCTCATTTACATTTAATATTGGAGCTTCTGTAGCTTCCGTTTTAATTCTGGGATCCCAACTATCAGTACCCGAAGTAACATTTTCATAGGTATATTGAGCAGCCTCTTCGTCGGTAAACGAATTTTTAGCTGTACCGGTTACCGTTGAAGTCACATTCCCATTGGCATCTTTCACATCATATTGATAGTTGGAAATTCGTTGACTCAAATCCATTGGATTACCATCGGCATCCATTGTATTATAGTCGGCAAAAATGGCCGGAATTCCACCCATAGTATACCACCAACCAACCGGGTAAATGCCAATTTTGCAGATAGTATTGAAAAATGATGTTTTGGGTGCTTCGTGCCATGGACGGCCAAAATAAGTTACAACTCCGGCTTTACCATCGATGGTGCAATTGCTGAAAACATAACCCCACTTGGTTCCTAACGGATGATTTGGTGCTACGATATATCCTCCTGTTGGTCGTGTGCAGTAAATGGTACATTTATCAAAAAAGAAATCTCCCTGTCCGTAAATAAAATCTACTGCTCCTTCTATTTTACAATTAGTCATATATCCACGGTTTGCCATACCGCTTCCAGTCATATAAGTATCCTGATAACTTCGCATCCAACAGTTTTTAAAAACTATTTTATCATTATTGGTGAAAACTGCTAAAGCCTGAGGCCCTGCTTGAGCTGTATAACCATAACTATTGCTAAAGGTGATGTTTTCAAAATAACAGTTGGCTGATTTAATTACTACTGAAGCTCCGGGATCAATACTGTAAACTATAATATTTGGATCTCCATTAGAGCCACACAAGCGGTTATCTTCAATTACAACACTATCACGAAATTGACCAATCATATGAATAAAAGGCTTATTTAGAGGAATATCCACATGCCCTGAATAGACTCCGTTTTTTATTAATATCAAATAAGGCGATGAGGAATTTACTGGAGCAGCATCAATTGCAGCCTGGACAGAAGTGAAATCACCTGAACCATCTTTGGCAATAACAGCATCAAAAACTTTAGCTATTGGTTGTGGCCTATTCATAGTTCTGAAATGAATAGTAGTACCGGAATAAACATTTCCTGACAAATCTGTAAGAGCACCTGCGGGAATACTAAAAGTATAATCGGTATTGTAAGAAAGTTTACTATAAGCAAATGTTACAGTTTTCGATCCAAATGAAGGAGTTAAAGCGGTTGAACCAAGTGTGCAATCACCTGTACCAACTTTCAGCTTTTCATCAAAAGTGAGAACAATGGAACCATTTGCCGATGCATTGGTTGCATTTTCAGCAGGAACAGTAGTAATAAGTGTTGGGGCTGTTAAATCGTTTACAATTTCTTTATCGGCATAAACATATATATTGGTAATTGCAGTGCCATCCACATCCACTTCATTCCCTAAAAGTGGAGAACTATTTGTATCGGCGATCCAACGAATATAAATTTTTGATACATTTTCGGCTTCAACAGGTAAAGTTTCGTTCAGTTCAGCCCAACCGGAACCATAAATCAAAGAAATATCCACATCTTTCAGTTTCGTAAAGTTTTCACCATCCGTTGAGTAAAATAACTGTATAACCGGATACATATGGTAAGAACCACTCAACATTGATTTTAATTGAATATTTTTATAACCGACTGTTGAGAACGAAGCCTGATAATAACGTGGTGTGGCAAAGTTTGCAGCAGGTGTCCACATTTGAATACAGGAATAGGATGGAGAGAAACTTCCCGGGCGAGCAAGCCAGCTGGCAGTAGATCCATCGGAGTTTTTTAACGAGAATAATCCGGTATTGGTTGTTTCTGAAAAATAATCTGCCTGACGTTCCGAATTTGGTGTTTGCGCTTTAAAATCCCAACCGACAATAAATGGTATTTCATCGAAAGTAGCGGTGAAATTTTTATCAGCATCCACCAGAATCGTTTTGGAAATATCTGTGGTTTGATCATCCCAATTCAGAAAATTACAAACTGCATTGGGAACTGCCGTCATGCTAACAATTGTTCCTGTTTCATATTTTCCATTGTTTGGCATTGGATTTAATGATACATTTCCCCATTGACTTCCATTTATGTCAACAGTAAAATTATATGTTGTAATTGGATCGAAAACAGCTTTAAGGCTTGTATTGGCAGTAAGTGTAAATGTATATGGATTGGCAGTTGAAACGACAGCATCGGTATTGGCATCACGCCATTCTTTAAACTGATATCCAAAATTTCGATTAGCAGTTAATGTTATGTCAGTTCCATCATCAAACTGAGTACCAATTGGAGCTGTAACAATTGAACCTGCTTCAGTTGGAAAAACGGAACTGCTAATTGAATAGGATGCTACATCAATGATTGTACCGGTTAAAGTGCCTGTTAAAGTTATATTACTTAAGCCGACTTGCTTTGTATTCCCTAAACTATAGATGTACAAATAGAGAGTGCAATCACCATTTGAAGCAGGAATATTTACAGTTGAAAGATCATAAAGAGCATGTGTTCCATCACCCGAATCATTTCTGGCAGGCGAAAGTGCTGTTGCAATGGTGGTTAATGTACCATCAGCCGATTTCCAGATAACATTAATTAATCCTCCACTTGTACCATACCGCATACAATCGAATGATACTTGTTTTGGAGTAAAACTAAGTCCGGTTTTTGGTCTTATATGAAAACCCACAAAGTCGTTTTCTGTAACCGAATTATTTTGTACTGTTGGCTGAAACCTTGTGTAAGTTACACTGTAATTTGTTGAAATATCTTTAAATGCCAGATTCGAGCCTTTATCCACCCAATTCAAACTGTAGTACCCTTCGGTTTCAGTTGAATAAGTTGCTAATTGTCCTTCCCCTCCTACATTGAATGGCCAAGTCACAACAGAACTTTCACTTATTGTTTCAATTTTTGAAACATTTTTTATTGCCTGTATATTTGTGCTCAAAGTGATAAAAAATTGAACAGCAAATAAAATTTTAATAATCTTATTGTTTTTCATATTCTCAGTGTATTAATAAATCAATTAACAATATTTTGTTGAATTTTATTTTAATAAGCTCAATAGAGTTGACTTGCTATAATTATCCGTTGTAAATTTCACAATATAAATTCCCTGTTGCATTTTTTCAGATGTAGTATTCACACATAATTCATTTGTTCCTGATTGTTTTTTTTGCAAAATAGATTTGAATAATTTTCCTTCTGATGAAAACATATCAATTTTTACATCCTGAGTTGTTGGTAAATTATAATTTATCTGAAATCCATTTTTTGCAGGATTTGGAAATATTTTCAAATTATACATCTGGTTTTCAATAGGCTCATTCAATCCATTTGCATCCGCATCTTCTGAAAAACTAAACCAGTTCATTTTTAAGCCTGTTGTACTTCCGCCTTTAAATACAAGATAAATATCGTGAACGCCACTAATAGCACTTACATTACTGGAATCAGTAGTATAAATTGATAAATCACCCGTATTCTTAAAATTCAACGTTCCTAGGACTGTACCAGTCAATTTGTCTAAAATAATGTCCACTGTACAATTATTCAACATGGAAGCATAACGTGCTTTAAACTGTAGAGCACTTTTATCAAAATTCAGGTTTTTGAATACTATATTGCTATTATTTATCAGTGAATCAATACATAATCCACCTTCACTACAAGATTTGATTGCAACAGTAGCTGTTTTATTTTCATAATCTTCTGTTTCAATAATTGAATAAGGAATTTGACGGTAAGTTGTTGAAACTGTTCCTGCTGTAGCATTCACTGAAGTATTTAACCGAATATCCTGTGATGAACTTCCAATATAGATATTTACCGGACCTCCTTCCACTTTGAAAGTTCTGGAAGTTTCATCATAATATTGCAAATCTTCGTATTTCAGTACAAATCGTATTATCTTAGTTTCTCCGGGTTGAAGTGTCACACGACTAAATCCTTTTAATTGTTTCATTGGACGTACCAACGTGGAAGGAATATTGATATACATTTGAGCCACTTCATCTCCAGCTACGGAACCTGAATTCCGTACATCAACATTCACTATTACAGAATCGCCTAAGCTGAGCGTCTGAGAGTTCGAGATTAGATTAGAATATTCAAAAGTTGTATAACTTAAACCATAACCGAATGGATAAAGAGGTGTACCTTTAAAATACATGTAAGTACGATTATTCTTAATATCGTAATCGTATTTTGTCGGTAAATCTGTTGTTGATTTATACCATGTAGAAGCTAATTTACCACCGGGATTGTAATCACCAAATAGTACATCGGCAATAGCAGTTCCCTGTGCTTGTCCACCAAACCAAGCTGATATAATTGCCGGCAAGTTATCCTGTTCCCAGTTTACGGCTAATGAAAAACCATTAACAAGCACAAGTACCATATTCGGATTTGCAGCATAAACTGCTTTAATCATTTGCTCTTGTCCTCCCGGCAAGCCAATTGCTGCACGGTCACTTCCTTCACCTCCGGTACTCATGTCGGTTCCACATACCATTACTACAATTTGAGCTTTCTTAGCAGTTGCCACTGCTTCATCTGTATCTGCTTGTGTATAGACTCCGTTCACACTCGATCCAAGAGCGTAGTAGATTGTTTTTGTTCCATTAGTAAAACTGGTATCCGTTGTTGTTAAATCCGCACTATTATAGAATTTAAACCAATTCAGGTTAAACAAATACCCGGTTGCCGCACCAGTGAACTTTAGATATATTTTATGTTTACCTGTCAAGCCAGTTACATCTGCTGACACAGTTGTCCATGTTTGCCAGGCTCCTGTACCGGCTATCGTGGCTGTACAAACAATTGTTCCGTTTGTCGGGTTATCAAGTAATACCTGAATAACACCACCGGCAGTAGCACTTGCTACGCGAAAATTAATCTTGTTAATATTATTTGGAAAAGTGATTGAATCAAATCCAACATAGGTATTATTTTTTATGTAACCTATTTCTGAACCTCCTTCAACGCAGGCTTCTATTTTGGGACCTCCCGATAGCGTGGTAGCCGTTTCAGCTTCAATAATGCCATCAGAAACATCAATGCCAAGTTTAGTGGCAATACCTGAATAAGGGCTTATACTAACTGCTGGAGAGCCACTATAGTCTCCTAATTGAACAGCTTTGCCATTTGGTCCGATAACTGCAATGGATTTAATTGTGTCTAATCTTAGGGGTAAAAATGAATTCTGATTTTTTAATAATACAATGGATTTTTGAGCTGCTAATACAGCTAAATCGCGATGTTCCTGACAATCCAGTTTCGATGCAGGAATTGAAGAATAAGGAACTGATGAAGGAGAATCGAATTCACCCAATAAAAAACGGGCTTTAAAAACTCTTACCAATGCAGTATCAAGATCTGCTTCTTTCAGTAAGTTTTTGTTTATTGCATCATTGGTATAATTCTGGTAAGTATATTGACAATTCAAATCAGTACCGCCTCTTAACGAAACTGTAGTTCCATCCGTGGGGGTAGGAACATATTTGTGATTTACACTTACGTCAGAAACTGCATCACAATCGGAAACCACAAAACCATTAAAGCCCCATTCGTTCCGTAGAATATTTATGAGTAATGTTCTGTTGGCTGGACAAGGGACACCATTTACGGCATTGTACGCACTCATAATAGAATAAACTTTTCCTTCCTGAACACATTCTTTGAAAACAGGTAAAAAATATTCACGTAAACTTCGTTCATCTACATTAGAGGAAGTGCTTGTTCGGCCCTGTTCCACATTGTTCAACGCAAAATGTTTTGCAGTTGCCACAGTTTTTAGGTATTTGGGATCATTTCCCTGCAAAGCTTTTATAAAATTTACGGCTAACCGACCAGCCAAATAAGTATCTTCTCCAAAATTTTCTTCTTCACGTCCCCAGCGAGGATCACGGTCCATATTAACTACAGGACACCAATAGGTTAATCCCAGTCCGTCGGTATTGTTTTTTACCCTGGCTTCGTCCGAAATAACGGTGGCAATATTATAAATCAGGGTAGGATCCCAACTTGCAGCTAAACCGTAAGGCTGTGGAAAAGAGGTGGCCAAACCTTGTCGTGCGACACCATGAAGTCCTTCTGTCCAATAATTATAACTTTTTACGCCTAATCGACTAATTGCCGTTGATTTATGACCGAGTTGGGAAATTTTTTCTGGCAGGGTCATTTTTGAAACCAAGTCTTTTGCTCTTACATTTACCGGTAAATTTGTATCCTGATAAGGTTCAATAGCATTTAATGTGCTAAATATAAAAAAAAGCAGTATTGTTAAAATGGGTAAAAAGTGTGTTTTTTTCACGATATTATTATTAGATATTTTGCTATAATTTTTTCTCTGCAATAGATTTTTCAATTTCTATGTTTTTTGAATTTTCTCCTGAAATTTGAACAGGGTTTATAATTCCTTCGGGATAAATAAAATTATTAGCTTTTAAATTTTTTACATTATTCAAGATGAGTGCAGGTCCATTTTTGGGAATTATTTCAATATTTTTTAGAATAACGCCATCCGATTCAGACAATTCAGCTCCATACTCTGCAGATATTTTACTGTTTGATACATGGATATTTTGTATATTCATTTCGGGCAGACCATTGAAAAACATAGCTCTACGTGCATTTCTTGAAATTATTCCATTTACAAAAATATTTTTGAAAACCGGTGTAGTTTCATTTGCAATCATAATTTCAGGTTTAGGTTTATTCTCATCACCATCTTCAAGTAATTCACTCGCTGATTTTCCTCCGTAATATAAATCGAACAAGAAAGAATCGGTCACAATATCGAACATACTAATATTATTAATATAAATATTTTCGACCACACCTCCACGTCCGCGAGTACTTTTAAAACGCAATCCAACGTCTGTACCCAAAAACTGGCAGTTTGATACAGAAACATTTCGAACTCCACCTGACATTTCACTCCCAACCACAAAACCTCCATGACCTTTAAAAACTTTACAGTTATCAACAATTACGTTTTCTGTGGCTCGTCCTCTTTTTCTTCCTTCAGCATCTTTCCCCGATTTCAGGCAAATCGCATCGTCACCTACATCTAAAGTTGAGTTTATAATAATAGCATTTTTACAGGATTCAAGATCTAGTCCATCTCCATTTTGAGCAAAAGATGGATTCCTGATAAATACATTATCTATAATTATATTTTCGCACATTAAAGGATGAATATTCCAACTGGGTGAATTCTCAAACAAAATGCCCTGAAGAAGAAGGTTTTTACATTCAATGAAACTAACCATCACCGGACGTAGAAAATCTTTAATAGAATCCCACTGTTCATCTGTCAAATCGACTTTCGGTGCATCATTAGTTGCTTCAGATAGCATTTCTCCATTTAATGCTTTTTGAGATGGCAGCCAATAGTCTAGTGCTTTTAAAACTCCACCTGAATTCACTACATTTTTCCAATAACTCTCTGTAACTTTTCCCTTTTTCAATGGACGCCAAACCTGTCCCGACCCGTTTAATGTTCCATTTCCGGTAATAGCAACATTTATTAAATTTCTCCCTGAAATAGGGGACTGGCAACGACGTGTATCCTCACCTTCAAACGATGTTTTAACAAGAGGATAATCGTTAAAGTCACTGGAAAAAAGAATTAAAGCACCATTATCTAAATGAAGATTTATATTTGATTTGAATTCAATCGGACCAGTGTACCAAACTCCAAAGGGCACAATTAGCGTACCACCACCTTTTGACGATAGCAAATTCATAGCCTTTGAAAATGCTTTTGTATTTAGCGTCGTACCATCGCCAATACCGCCACAATCAATAATCGACAGGGTAGTTGGTGGAAATTTGGGCTCACTAATTTTCTCCATATTAAATGGTAGATTCTTATAGAGATATTCGTATTTATAATTTTCAGCTTCCAGTTTGAATGTAATTCCGGTTAGAAGAATATACAATGTTACAATCGGAAATAATCGTTTCATAAAGAGTTAAATTATTTTGTTAGCAGTATTTTGATGTGAATAAATTTAGTCTCCGGAATTATTATTTATTGGTATTCATTTCATAACTATGATAAAATAAAATATAATTATCCGCATAATGTTCAGAATATCTTTAACAGGGGCTTTGCCCCTATAACCCTACTTGTTTTTTGCCTTGATGCAAAAAAGTAAGCAAAAAAAATCAAGACTGCATCCGCCCTGCCTACCGTCAGGCAGGCTCACTGAACGAGGTCAATCCCATCAACTGAAAATTCAATACAACTGAATGCATTGCAGATAATCATAAAATAAAAAAAAACAGATTTCAACATACACGATTCCAATTAAAATGAGAAAAACTAGTAAATGTTTTAATCATGAATTCGGCGTTTTAAAATAATATGCAATATTAATTATTTTAGAAACACTTTATAGGGGACAAATTGATTAATCCGCAGGGATGAATTACTTTTGTTCTGTATTAAATTCAGATATAACACCTAAATATCTATATTTGTATGTTTTATCAATACAAACAGAATTTGGACTAATATGAAAAGGTCATTTTTTTTAAAATTGTTTTTGTTTTTTATCTCTTTCGTTTCTTCTGCAGAAACTGTTTGCCACTTCTATCATTACACTACAGAAGATGGTTTGCCTCAGTATACCATCATGGATATGCTTCAGGACCAAAAAGGATTTTTGTGGTTGGCAACATGGGATGGGTTGAGTAAATACGATGGTTATAAATTTCATAATTATAAAGTTCAACCGGGCGATTCGTACATCATGAACAGTAATCGTATTGAGAGAATCTATCTGGATAAATATTCCCGAATATGGATGCTTTCTTATGATAGTGATGCACACTGCTTTAATCCGGAGACAGAAAAATTCTGGGGTTTACAATCCATTCCAAATCTGGATAAAAGTTTCGCTTTGTCAAAATTAATTGTAAATCCATCCGGAAAGGTTTGGATTACGTCGAATAATGCAGGCTGTGTGTTGATTAAAGATTCAACTTTTAACACACAGCTATTTAATAAATCAAATCAATCATTACAGGATAACAGTGTAAATTATGTTTTTGAAGACAGTAACAAAAATTCATGGATTCTGACAAACAATGGTATGTGTCTTTTAAAACAAAATAATGAAATTTCAAATTTTCTTATTTCAGATGAAAAAGAATCGGAACCTATCTCTTTTTATTGTGCCGTTGAGCTCAAAAATGAAATTTGGTTTGGTTCAAATAATGGCACAATATGGAAATACTCAAAACAAAAAAACACACTTTCAAGAATAAATATCGGGGTGACATCAAAAATATTAAGTTTTATCAACACCGAATTAAACGAAGTTGTTTTCTTGACTTCAAATGATGGATTTGGTTTGATAAATACTTCGAACGGTCAGATTAAATTATTCAACAAGAGCAATTTGACAGATTTAAAATCGAATAATATGCAATCTGCTTGTCTTGATAAATCTAACCGTTTGTGGATAGAAACTGATGAGTTAGGAATACAAAAATTTGATATTAAAACGCTACAAATCAAATACTTTTTCGTAAAAACAGATGATGTATCAACCAATATTTTCCCACCACGTTTTATCCTTCTCGAAGACCTCAATTCAAATATCTGGATTCAACCCAAAGGTGGTGGTTTTTCAAGGTATAACCCTGAAAAAGATATATTAGAATCATTCATTGTAACAGCTAAAAACTCGGACCTTAAAATTTCAAATATTATTCACTCTGCTTGTACCGATAAACAAGGCATTTTATGGTTGTGCTCACGATCGCATGGACTCGAAAAGATAACTTTTGATAAAAGTAATTTTCAGACGATGAAGATTAACGAAAACAATCATACGTCAGTTGGAAATGATGTGAGGTTGGTTTTCGAAGATAATGAACAACATTTATGGATTTCTACCAAAGATCGACGACTTACAATTTTTGATGCGGATAAAAAAGAGATTGGATGTTTAACTCCCGAAGGGAAAATAGAAAAAAATGCTTCATTTTTGGCAATAGCCTATTCAATGATGCAAGACAAGGATGGTAATCTTTGGATTGGAACCAAGGGAGATGGGCTTTTTAAACTTCGTAAAAAACAAAATTCCAAAGGATATACTATTGAACATTTTGAAAATGACATTGATAATGTTTTTAGTTTAAGTAGTAATAATATTTACTCTGTTTTTCAGGGAAAAAGAGGAAATATTTGGATTGGGACTTATGGTGGGGGGTTGAATTTAGTAAAATACACACCTGAAGGAAAAACTTATTTTATTAACAGTCGGAATAATCTGAAAAATTATCCAATGGAAACAAACAGTAGAGTTCGTTTTATTACAGAAGACAATTATGGTCATATTTGTATAGGTTCTACAGGAGGAATGGTAATCTTTTCATCAAAATTTTCTATTCCCGAAAATATTGATTTCAAATTATACAACAGAATACCGGGGGAAAAAGAAAGCCTTAGTAACAACGATGTACATAATATTTTTATAACCAAAGACCATGAAATGTTTATTGCAACATTTGGTGGCGGAATAAACAAGGTGATTGCTTACGATAAAAATAATTTTCCCCTCAAGTTTAAGCAATATATGGCTAAAACGGGGTTACCATCCGATGTGGTTTTATCAATACAAGAAGATGAAAATAAATTTTTATGGATTAGCAACGAGAACAACCTGACCAAATTTAACCCTCGCAATGAAACAGTTGAAACATTTTCCGAAATAAGTAGAATTATGTCTACAAGCAATTTTTCGGAAGCATCTACTTGTAAAACAGCCAGTAATGAATTAATCTTCGGTTATTCAAATGGAATAGTTTCATTTAAACCCGACAAAATTGTTCGTGAGAAATATAAACCCTTTATTTCTTTTACGAATTTTCAATTATTCAATAAAGATGTGAGTATTGGCAAAGACTCGCCACTTACATATAGTATCGACAATTTGTCAGAACTCTTTCTTACCCATAAACAAAACTTTTTCAATATTGAATATGCTGCTTTAGATATGATAAATCCCGAGAATATTATATATGCTTATAAGTTGGAAGGTTTTGACAATGAATGGAATTACGTTCAGAAACAACGAATTGCCTATTACACCAATTTACCAAAAGGTGAATATGTTTTTAAAGTAAAATCGACTAACAGCGATGGTGTCTGGGTTGAAAACGAAAGGCAATTGTCCATCACTGTTTTACCATCTTTTTGGGAAACTTCATTTGCTTATTTTCTTTACATTTTCTTTTTTATCTTGTTGGTAATCTTGTGCATGTATATACTTATTACCTTTTATCATTTGAAGGCAAATGTAGTGTTGGAAAAGAAATTGTCGGAAATGAAACTTCGTTTCTTCACCGATATCTCCCATGAAATACGCACTCCATTAACCATGATTACTGCTCCGGTTGAGTTTTTGATGACCGACAAAAACACACCCGACCCGATTAAAAAACAATTAAAAATGATTTCTCAAAATACCGGTCGTATGCTTCGATTGGTAAATCAGATTCTTGATTTCAGAAAAATACAATTTCTACATCTAAGAGTCGTGGAAACTGAGATTTCTCCTTTTGTGGAGGATATTTGCGATAATTTTAGAGAAATTGCCGACACTCAACATATTAAATTTAAGTTCATCAATCAGGTGGGTGCTGAACGTATTTGGGTTGATCCCGATTGTTTGGAGAAAATTGTTATGAATCTTTTGTCGAACGCATTTAAATATACACCCTTTGGACGATCGATTGTAGTTATATTGAAAAATGGAGACAAATATGTCACCCTCGAAGTACACGATCAGGGACCGGGCTTAACCAAAGACAAGCAAAAAAGATTGTTTATACGCTTTGCAGCATTCAACGAAGATAAAAGCAAACCAAGCACCGGAATTGGTCTGTCAATGGTAAAAGATTTAGCTGACAAACATTCAGCTAAAGTGACTGTAGAAAGTGAAGAAGGAAAAGGAAGCTGTTTTAAAGTGTGCTTTTTGAAAGGCATTTCACATTTCGATAATAATGTTGAAATTGTTGCCGACCAAAATACAAGTTCAACAATAGATGCAAATAAATCTGATTCCGACTTGGATGAGAAGAATGCTGAAAAAAATCTTGAAAATTCAAAAGGCGAAATTAAACCTTCTGTTTTAATAGTTGAAGATGATTTGGAGTTGAGATCATTTATGAGAAGTATAATTGAAGCCGAATATACAATTTACGAAGCCGAAAATGGTGTTGAAGGATTGGAGAATGCACTTATACAAATGCCGGACATCATAGTAAGCGACATTATGATGCCCAAGATGGATGGAATAGAATTGCTACGTAAGTTAAAAAACGAAAAAGCAACAAGTCATATTCCTGTGATTTTACTAACCGCTAAAACGAATATCGAAAGTAAATTAGAGGGTATGACGTATGGAGCCGACGATTATATTACAAAACCTTTTAGCGTTCCCTATTTTCAGGCTCGTATAATAAACCTTTTACAACAGCGGAAGAAATTGCAAGCGTATTATCGCTCGGATAATAATGAAAAAACACAAATCACATTTGATCCACAACCATTTTGTATCACTTCTCAGGATGATGACATGATGAAAAATGTGATGCAAATAATTGAAGAAAATATTGATAACAGCGATTTTGTAGTAGAAGAGTTAGGTCAGCATGTGGGCATGAGTCGCTCAGTATTTTTCAAAAAACTGAAAGGATTGACAGGATTGGCTCCTATTGAATTTATTCGTGATGTAAAAATGAAAAGAGCTGCGCAAATTCTTAAATCCGGCGAATATATGGTGAAAGAAGTGTCATACATGATTGGTATTTCAGACACAAAGTATTTTTCGAAATGTTTTAAAGCAAAATATGGTATAACTCCATTTGAATTTAAGAATCAACAAGCTGAAGAAGATAATTGACACAATCTAGTGATCATTTTAGCATAAACAATTAAAAAAAGAGGGAATTTCCCTCTTTTTTTAATTGTTTATCTCGTTTAAGATATCCTGTATATCTACTTGGCAACCTCCACAGCCAGTTCCTGCATTTAATTCTTTGCCAACCTGTTCAACTGTAACTAATTTTTTTTCGAAAATTTCCGCTAGTATACTACTCTTGCAAATATCATTACAATCGCAAATAATTTGATTTTCTATCATATATTCTGAATTTTGAATTGATTTCGAATATTCAAAACAATTTTAAACTGAAATGGTTTACAATAGTTCGTTATAAAATTTTATTTTTCAACGCAAAGGCGCTAAGATGCTAAGCCGCCAAGAAAAACTTCAAGTTTTTCTCTTTGCGTTCTTTGCATATATATTTGAAGTACTGTATATTACAAAATTATTATGCTTAGCGTTATTTGCGTTTAATTAAAAAAAATATATTTGATATTTTCAAAGGGTTAATCGTTTTAATTACCTGAATACTAAACTAATAAATTGTTTTATAACGAACCATTGGTTTAGTAAAATCAAAATAATAGTAAACTCCCGAACGAAATCATTATTTTGCACTTTCTATCAATACAACTCCATTCTTAGCATCTTTGCCATATTTTCTAACCAACTTTTTAGTAATTTCAGATGTAGAAGGCTGTAAAACTTTATAAGAAGTCAGGTTTGAATAATTGAGCCATTTTAAGTCAAAGGAAGAAGGCAGTCTTTTCCCATCCAGCAAAACAATTGTTTTGTCATTAATTTCCCATGTTTTTTCCTCTGAAGGAAGTTCAAGTTTAAACTTTACTGGCATAGTAACATAAATATTTACTTTCTGACTACATTTTTTACCGGGATTCCAGTCTGGCAAGGTATTGACAACCCGCAAGGCTTCTTTATCCAGATAATAATCAGCTGATTTCATAATTTGAGCATTACTTACTTTGCCTTTTTCTGTAATCAAAAACCGAACGATTACTTCGCCTTGAGTTTTTAATTGTTTGGCAACAAAAGGATATTGAATGCTATCTGCAATAAATTTAAATAATGCTGAATTTCCGCCGGGAAATTCAGGGATACTTGCAGATTCAGCACAGTTTGAGCTGCTATCAGTTGGGATATTAATCGTTGAATCTGCCAAGGCATAATACATATTGTCCTTATTCGAAGTTATCAAAATCACACCGTTTGCAGCCCGTTTACCGTACAGTGTTAGTAATCTCGACTTTTCTTCTTTCGGGAATGGTTTAAGTATTTTTACTGAAAGTAATTTGCTTGGATTTAATATATTTGTATTGAAACTTTCCGGCATCTTCACACCATCAATCAGAATGACAGTTTTATCATTTACCGTCCACATACTTTCGGCTGTTGGTATTTTAAACTGTACAGGAATAAATTGATACACGGATACTTTATTTCCGTTTTGTTCACCAGGAATCCAATCGGGGATTAAGCTGATAACACGTAAGGCCTCTTTATCAAGGCTTAAAGAAACTCCTCTTAGTATTTTGGAGTTTTCAACTTTTCCATTTTTATCGACAATGAATTGGACAATTACTTTCCCTTGTTCCTTTTTCTTTAGTGCTTTTTCAGGATAAAGTATTGATTTACTTATAAAATCAACCAATGCTTTTTCTCCTCCCGGAAATTCGGGCATCTTTTCCGCAACTTCGTAGACTGAATCTTTACTTAAATTAATATCAAAAGAATTAATTTCTTCTTTTGCATTTATATTTGAAGTTGCTGCACCAATATTTTGAAAAAAAGTATTTAAAATTCCAATAGAAATGAAAATGATAAGTGATTTTGAATAAAAGGATGATTGGCTCATGGGTAATAAATGTTTGAATCTAAAATTATCAGACAAAAATAGAGTATATTTTCTGTTTTAAACAAAAAAATGCAACAAAGTGATCTCACTTATGCTACATTTAGTTAATTGTATTACTTTTTATCTATTTTTTAAAGAATTGTTCTGTTTTCAATTCTTCTATACGATTTTTTACGGCGGAATAGTAAGTTCCACTCAGTTCATTCATAAATTCTTCCTTTTTTGCTTCTGACTCGGGTTCGGCTGGAAAGCTAGATAAGAATAAATTGTAATACTTCATAGCTTGTTTCTGATTTTTCAGACTATAGTCGTAAATCGTCGCAATGGAGTATAAAGTGAGTTTACTTTCAGGATTAAATTTTATGCAAAGTTCATAGTTTTTAATTGCTTCTTTGTATTGTTTATCTCTGTTGTAACCCAATGCTAAATTACTATGGAAATTATACAAAACAGAGTCTTTGGGAGTCATTACATCTATCCCTCTTTTTAGCACTGCAATTCCATTGTCAAATTTTCCAATTAAGATGGACGAACGACCCAGATAAAAAAGAAGATTTACATTGGATGAATCTTGCTTATACGCTTCGGACAAATGATCAACTGCTCCAAAATAATCCTGCAACCCGAAATAACTGGATCCCAAATAATAATTTGTGCTGTACGATTTATCACCTTCATCGTATAATTTTCGGAGTCGATATATTGCTTTTTTAAATTGCTGATCGAAGCAATAACCTATTCCATTGTACTGATTGATAGCTCTATTGGTGGAGTCAATAGCAATATAATCGTTTGTACAATTGATTAGTTCTGTAGGATTTTGGTTTTGCAGGTAAATTCTGGCCAATTTAGAAACCAGATTATAATCTTCTGGATTAACATTTATTCCTTTTTTATAATATACAATTGCAGAATCAATAGCATCATTTTGCCAATAGCAGTCTCCAAGCAATCCATACAACACTTTTACACTGTCTTTTCTGAGATGATTATTTATTTCAATAATCGTTTTATCCCACTCCTTTAATTTAAATAAAGAATTGATATAACGTAAATGAAAAAAATTGCTTTCAGGTTTAGTTAAAACACATTTATTAAAAAGGATGGTAGATTTCTTATAATTTCCGGTAGATTCATAACAGTCAGCTAAATTACTCACTGCCTGTATATTCAAACTGTCAGCTTTTACAATATTCTCTAATAATTTAATGGCAGAATCATATTTGTAAAGATTTATATAACATTGAGCTTTTAAAATATCCATTTCAATGCCAGGTTCCGAACTTTCGATTAATTTTATGGCTAGCTGATAATTAAAGTTATTCAGGGCATTCGTAATTTGCTTGTTCTGAGACTGAAGAACAATTGCAACAGATAAAAATATAAGTAGCCAGATTTTTTTCATATTTTATTAAAATATAATAAGGCAGCATATTTAAATGAATAGCTGCCTTATAATTGATTTTGTTATTTAAGTTTTATATTAACAACACCAAATTTAGCATTTTGACCATATTTATTAACTAATTCTGCTCTTTGTTCATCTGTTTCAGCTTTCATAACATCTACTTTTTCAATTGTTTCAGTTGCAATTGATTTTATATCAAATCCAGTAGGTTGTTGAACTCCATTAACAATGAAAACTACACTTTTCATAAATGATTCATGATTTCCTTTTTTATCATCAGTACTTTTATTAAGTCTGAAATTTATTGGTAATGTATATTTCACTCTCACTTTTTCACCCCTTTGTTCGCCCGGAGTCCATTTTGGCATGGTGTTAATTACACGTACTGCTTCTGCATCCAAATTTTCATCTATTGAGCGAACAACTTTTACATCACTGATAGATCCATCTGTATCAATTACAAACTGACAAAACACCCGTCCCTGAATACCTTTATTTTGAGCTTCAACCGGATATCTTAAATTCTCGCTAAGAAATTTCATCATTTCATTTTCGCCTCCCGGGAAAACGGGCATCGTTTCTACAACTTGAAAAACTTGATTGTTATTCTCTGTAGATGTTACACTTTTTGTTTTACCTTCTAGTCTGAAATTAATTGGTAATGTATATCGTACATTTACTTTTTCACCTCTTTGAGTGCCCGGTGTCCAGTCAGGCATTGCTTTTATTACCCGAACTGCTTCGGCATCTAAACTTGTATGCACGCTTCTAATTACTTTTACACTGTCAATCGAACCATTTTTTGTAACAATAAATTGACAAATAGTTCGTCCCTGAATAGCTTTTTGTTGCGCTTCAACAGGATATTTAATATTTTCACTTAAAAACTTCATCAAAGCCGATTGACCACCCGGAAAAGCAGGCATATTTTCGACAACTGTAAAAGTAACATCGTCGACAGGAAGTGGTGGAGGTGGCGCCATTTGATTATTTACAGGTAGTGGAGGTGGTGGAGCATCGTTGTTCCCATAACCGACAACAGTAAGTTCATCAATTGCAGTACTCTTAACGGTACTTTGTTGCGTTTTTTTCTCTTGATTCGAAACTTCATTCAGCACTTTTTCTTTCGCTGATTTTATAATTGTTTCAGCATTGCTCGAAACAACTAAAGCTAAGGCCAACGGAGCAATTAACAGATACTTCAAGATGCCGATTTTTGATGTTTTTTGTTGATTCATCATAGTAATTCGTTTTTTTAAAGGTGAGATATTAAATTTATTTGTCAGTTTATAATCCGGAATTTGATAAGAAAGTTGTAACAAATGGTACTGATAATTCTTTGTATCGAAACCCGATTCAATCACTTTATTATCTGCTAAATACTCAAGATTTTGGCGAATTTCACGCTTTAATAACCATACTGCCGGATTGATCCAAAGAATAACAGTCAATATTTCAGCTATCATAACATCCATACTATGAAGCTGTTTTACATGAGTTAGTTCATGAGCCAGTATCTGTTTTATTTCTATGTCTGAGTGAAGTGCCGGATTTAAATAAATATCGCCAAAAAAGGAAAAAGGAGTCACTCCTTTTTCAAGAGATATTATTGATAACCCATGATAATTAATTCGTTCTCCTTTCATACGAATTCTTCCAATTGAAATCAATTGAATAATCATACGAACAAGAAAACAACTTCCAATGAACGCATATATTCCCCAAAGAATAGTTGCCATCGATATAGAACTTTCTTCGGGTGTTGCTGTAATAGTAAAATCTTGCAACATAGTGTAATTTGCAACAAATACCTGTATTGGTTCCTGACTTTGTAACCAGTTTTCGATGGATAAAAACGGATATACAAATGAAACAAGAATACTAAAAAGCAGATAGATACGACGTGTTCTCCAAAATGTATCGTTGGAAAAGAATAACCGATAAAATAAGTAAAAAAGAGCTATCGCAATGTTTACTTTTAAGAAATACACGAGTAGGTCGTTCATTGTTTTTCTATTAATTTGATGATTTCCTGTAATTCCTGTGTTGTTATTTTATTATTTTCGGCAAAGAAACTGACCATTTCTTTGTAAGAATTCTCGAAATAATTCTGCACTACGTTCGACATATATTTCGATTTATATTCGCTTTCGTCCATTGCCGGACTATACTCATAGGTGTTGCCATAGCGGATTCCCTTTAAAAATCCTTTGCGTTCAAGGTTCTTCACTACAGAAGCAACTGTGGTATAAGGAGGTCTCGGTTCATCCATTTTTTGAATAAAATCTTTTATAAATCCTTTTCCCTGTTGAAAAATAATCAACAACAATTCCTCTTCCTGATTTGTTAGTCTTTGCATATACTTGTATTTTATAACATAAAAACGTTTCACTTATTACGAAACTTTCGCAAATCTACGAGTATTTCGTAACAAACTAGTTATTATGCAATTAATTTATGATTTTTTAAATATTCCAAAAATTTTATACCTCAATAAAAAAATGTATTTTTGCAACTATAAAGAAGATTTAATATGAAAATAAAATTATACTCAAAAAAAAATAAAAATATATTATTGATTTGTCTGTTGATTTTTTCATTTGCTGTTGAAGCTCAGATTTCCTATTTTTATTACGTACAATTGAAAGATAAAAACGATACTCCTTATTCACTCTCAAACCCGTCAGAATATCTTTCAGCCAGAGCAATAGCCAGAAGAGAAGATTTTAAAATTTCAATTGACTCAACTGATTTGCCGGTAAATCCCGCCTACGTTAGTCAAATTGAGAATTTGTCCGTTAATGTTCACAATAAAAGTAAATGGATGAACGGGCTTACCATAATGATTACCGATACGAGCATATTGAGTCAGGTTCGAGCATTGCCATTTGTTAGTTTTATTGAATTCACAGGCGAAAATAACGGTCCATTATTAGCTAAAGCACAAAATGCAAAACAAGATTCGACAAGCTATGGAATAACCGACACCCAAATAAATCAATTGAATGGCAAATATTTACACAATTTAGGCTATAAAGGAAAAGGAATTCAAATTGCAGTAATTGATGGCGGCTTCTCAAACGTAAATGTAAATCATGCATTTGACAGCTTGCGGTTGCAGGGACGATTGTTGGGAATTAAAGATGTGATTAATCCGGCAGTCGATTTTTATTCAACAGATGCACATGGTGCAATGGTATTATCCATCATGACGGGAAATATTCCGGGACAGTATTTAGGATCGGCACCTGAAGCATCGTATTGGTTAATAAGAACCGAGTATGTTCCCACTGAATACAAAGTAGAAACGGATTATTGGTGTACGGGCATTGAGTTTGCCGATAGCGTTGGGGTGGATGTTGTAAATTCATCGCTTGGTTATTTTACATTTTACAATCCAACAATGAATTTTACATACGCCGATATGACAGGGAAAGTGTCCAGGGCAAGTCGTGCAGCTGAAATCGCAGCAAAGAAAGGAATTGTAGTCGTTGTTTCTGCCGGAAACGAAGGAAATGATGACTGGCATTACATTGGGTCTCCGGCTGATGCAGACGGGATTATTACGGTTGGTGCAGTTACAACTTCAGGAAATAAAAGCACTTTTACTTCGTATGGACCAAGTTTTGATGGACGTGTAAAGCCGGAAGTTTGTGCTGTAGGAACTTCAACAGCCTTAATAAATATTGCTGGAGTACCAACCTACGGAAACGGGACTTCATTTTCATCGCCGTTAATGGCAGGCATGATGGCCTGTTTGTTACAACTATACAAAGCTAACAACCCAAATCCAGATATTCAAACTCTTTTGAATTCAGTTTTTAAAAGTGGAAATTCCTATTTAAATCCTACTGATAGTTTAGGCTATGGCATACCCAATTTAGTTTTAGCGGAACAGTATTTACCCATTGGAAATACAACATTAAATCCTGACACAAATTCAACAGACATTTTCACTTTATCATATAATTATAAGTATAATTCAATGTTGATAAAATTTGTAAAAAGTGATAATTTAAAAAATGCTTCGATCCGGATTTATAATATGTCAGGAAGAATAATTTACAATAAATTTGTTACTAGTGATAAAGATATTAATACTTATAATTTCCCGGCAGGAATTTATGCTATAAGAGTATCAAATAACGGGAAATCTCAAACACGAAAAATTTTCATTCATTAATCAAACTTTCAACAAGTAGTATTACGGACTTCTAATGTTGTCATGTAAAACTTCCAGTTCTTAAACAACAAACTCTATACATTTAATGACTTCCATTTCACTCTCCGAACTAACAAGTCAGATTCAGGAAACTATCCGTGACACATTCAACTCTTCAGTCTGGATTCGGGCTGAGATTAGTGAATTGCGTGAAAACCCCGGAGGTCACTGCTATCTGGAATTGATTGAAAAAGATGTAGATTCAGATGCTATTTTAGCAAAAACAAAAGCAACTATCTGGGCGAGCACGTACCGAATGTTGAAACCCTATTTTGAAACAAGTACAGGACAATCAATTCGTTCCGGATTAAATGTATTGATTGCCATCACTGTTGAGTTCCATAGCGTTTATGGTTTCAGCCTGAATGTACGTGATATTGATCCGACCTTTACTATTGGGGAATTGGCTGCGCGTCGATTACAAATTATACGGCAACTGGAAGCTGATGGCATTGTAGAGATGAACAAACAACTTGATTTTCCACTACTTCCTCAACGTTTAGCCATTATTTCGTCACAAACTGCCGCCGGCTATGGTGATTTCTGCGATCAGTTACGAAATGATGAAAGTAAATTCGCATTCTACCCAAAACTTTTCCCGGCAATTATGCAGGGCGATCAAGCGGAAAAATCTATTATTTCGGCTTTGGAAGAAATCTACAAAAACATCGATTTATTCGATGTGGTGATTATTATTCGCGGTGGCGGTGCTACCACCGATCTGGCTTGTTTCGATACGTACGAACTCGCATTGAACTGTGCTCAGTTTCCATTGCCAATAATTGCAGGAATAGGACATCAACGCGACATTTCCATTCTTGATATGGTAGCACATACCAGCGTTAAAACGCCTACTGCTGCCGCTGAATTTTTGATTTCGGTTTTAGAGGGAAACGAAAATACTATTTTAAATCTTTTTGCTGATATACAGGATATTGTAAAAAGAAAAATTGACACAGAAATGAGGTATTTTGAACAGACACAATTGAGAATTAAGCAAACTTTACGCAATTGGGTAATTCAAAAAACACATAAACTAGAAAGTCAAAAAAATCGGTTAAAATCTTCAGTTCGTCTGCAAATGTTGAAACAAAACAATTTCCTGTTGATGCTCGAAAAAAATATTGAGACCCATTCTCCATCCTTCTTGTTAAAACATGGTTATACCATTACAAGTAGTAACGGAAAACGATTAACTTCAGTAAAACAGATAAAACAAGGAGATAAAATTCGTACTTTTGTATCGGATGGTGATTTTGAAAGTGAGGTGAAATGATAATTGCTTCGCATTATTGAATGTTATTTACTTTGTTAATTTATTATGAGTAAAATTTGTCTTGAAAATATGGAGTTTTATGCCTTTCATGGGGTATTGGAGCATGAAAATAAACTTGGAAATACCTTTCTTGTTTCGGTTACCATGGAAGTGGATACCGAAAAAGCCGGAATTTCTGATAATTTAAATGACACCTTAAATTATCAACTTGTTTACAATGTGGTGAAAGAACAAATGAATATTTCTTCGAAACTAATTGAACAGGTTGGTCATCGAATTTTGGACACTTTATTTAATGCGTTTCCTCAAATAACTAATTTGAAAGTGCATTTATCAAAATTAAATCCACCATTAGGCGCAAAAGTAGAAAGAGTGAGTATTGAGCTAAATAAAGCACGAAAGTAATACTTAAAGATGCGTCTTTAATGCAGACCATTTCCAAAAAGCATAGATACATGCTAAAAAAATCATAAAAATCAGGTTGTCTCCAACAGGTATTGGATCACCTGTTGGATCTGGATCCGGATCAATTCCAATGCCCTGAAGAGTATTGTCGGTATTATTATCAGCAAACACAGAAGTACCAACATGTGACAAATCAGTTACTGAAGCGATCACATTTGAAGTTTGATTTTCCGATTCAGATTGTTCTTTCCCTATCAAGCCGGCAGTTTTAATTTTACGAGTCATATTTAACGCTAGCAAGGGTTCGGTCTCTGAGGAATTAGTGTTCTGCTTCAACCGTTGATTGCTGTATTGTTCAGAAACTATAGAACTATTCATGTGAAAATTTGTAGAATTACCTGACTTAGCAATGGTCGGGTATTTATATGAATAATCATTCAATTTTACAAATTGATTTAACTCTTTAGATGTCCCTGATTTAAAATTAATTATGCCGGATTCAAATTTCTTTGAATAAGCCGAATGTAAATTTAATCTGGAAAATAAATCATTTGTCGGATTTGAAAAATATATAATATCACCTTTTTTAGGCCTATCAAATAATACGGATAATAATTCAAATGAAGATGTATTCATAATTAGAACAAACAAGTATATACTTCCAATTAAATATAAAGTGAATATCTTTTTTTTTTTGATTTTTAACCACAATTTTTCTTCCTTTTTAATAATAACTACGAGTATTAAGTAATGAGAATAATATAATATCTCATTAATGAACTTATATGATTATCCGCATAACGTACAGCAGATCTTTAACAGGGGCTTCGCCCCTATAACCCTACTCACTTTTTTGCCTTGATGCAAAAAAGTGAGCAAAAAAAATCAAGACTACGTCCGCTTCACTCAAAAAACTATCGCTCGAAAGTCTAAAATCCTCCAAACTCCTCCCTTCGGTCGTCAAACAGGAGTATTTTTGCGCCTTTCTCACTTGTTTTTTGGTTCACCGAACGAGGTCAATCCCATCAACTGAAAATTTATAACAACTGTATGCATTGCGGATAATCATTTAAACTTATAATATGCTGTTTATCTTCTTTTTATTAAATGATAAATGGTACTCTCGAATTCTATCGGGAGTAATGGTAAATACTTATAACCTTAATTCTATTCTACCCAAATAAAATTAACAACAAATTTATTTTCATTAGTAATAGCTTTTGCGCTATACACACCTGATTTAAACGATTTTGTTATCAATGTTTCTGAATTCGAATTAAACGAAGACGTGTCAATTAATTTCCCTGAGACATCATAAATTAATAACTTTCCCTTTTCGGACGTATTGTTTTGAACTCTAATGGTTTTATTTGAAATCAAAATTGACAGAGGTTTGAATGATTCAACTTCATTTTTCATATCTGTTGTCAATCCAGGACTTGTTACGATTTTAAATCGTTTTAATGGATTTAAATTTGCTTTAGCTGTAAATGAATATTTAGAACTGTTTTGAGAAATATTAATTGTTTTATTCTCCATCAAATCAATTAAATACAGTGCAGGATATGTTGAACTTAAATTTTGATGAGTAAACGTTAGTGTATATGTACTATCTATACCTGGTTTAAACATTAGTTCAGTATTATTTATGTCATTTATTGCATCTACCTGATAGTTTCCATCCGGTTCTACAGCGTAAATAGACGCATTAATACTCGCTCCAGATATTTTATAACCATCATAACCGTTATCGAAATTTCTGGTACAAAGTGGATCTGTTATTAACCACATTCTATCACCAGAATGAGTTCCATTCAAACTAACAACGGTCACCGTTTTATTTTCATTGCTAATATTTTTTCGTTTAATTCTCTGTAAAGTTGAGTTTTCAACTGCTACATTATCGTAGGTGAAAGTAATTGTGCCACCACCAGAATTTGTAGCTACCATAAAACCTTGCATGGATGGAATCTGATCAGGTAATCCCGGATATCCGGCACTGTTTTTTGGTACTGCTGTATATTGTCCCGCATTTGAGCCAACAATGCTTCCTGAGTTTGCTTCCCAGTCTTTACTGCTACCGGTATTATACATGTAAATAGTTTCCTCTAAATTTGCAAATTCAATTTCAGACACGTCTAAAGCACAAGTGTATGGGTTACTTATAATATGAAAACCGGCATTAGCCCCTGATGTGTAAGTTAAACTATGTGTTATATCTCCATTTACCAGTTCGCCTTGGAAATAGATGGTTTTAGGAGTTGTTTGTGTTATTTCGTAACCTTTAACAGGCTCAAGGATTGTCGAATTTGTCACCGCTAACCAACTGCTTGCAGGCTCATTATATTGACGTAAATATGAGCCGTCAAAAGTTGGTTGTGCTTGAATTGACCGCAATGGAATCCCAAAAAATTGCCATTTATATTTAAAGTCGGTTGGCCCATTTGAATCATAGAACGCTTTTGTATACATTTCTACCGTTCCCAGTACTGGTTCATTTTTGGGATTATAATAAATAAGTGACCCGTTAGGTGCTGTAGAGCCTGCCTTTACCACAATTCCGGATACGCCGGCATTGTTATTAATGCGTCCAATAACATTCAACTGCTTTCCTGTAGGTATTGTTATGGATTTCTCCGGGTTAATGTTTAAAGTGTTTTCAACAATAAAGTCATTTCTAAGTGAAACGCCTGCAGAATTATCAATAGTTAAATTATACACTTTGCCATCAAGAAAAAATGTACTATCAATAAATTGTGTGGTTGTACCAGAATAATTTATTGTAGGCATATTTGTGGTTGCATCAAGTTTCCCTGTTGAAGCAGTAGTATTATTTAATAAATTTAATATCCCCGATAAAGTAACATTGCTTTCGTTGTTTATTGTAAGATTATATATTTTATTGTCAGTAAAATTAGTTGCAGATAAATCTTGAGTAGATGATCCGGCAAAGATGATTGTTGAGTTTATAGCGGACGCATCAATAATAGCCCCATTAGTTAATATTAGATCACCTTTAACGATTGCGGTATTTCCGTTAAGATCAAAATTGTAAGTTGATTGATCATTGGTTATATCTGTTAAAGAAACACTACAATCCAATACACAATTATTTTCAACTTCACTATCAAAAAGAAGTTTATCATCAGTGGTCGGCACGTCAAAACAAGTCCAGTTGGTTGACGTACTCCAGTTAGAATTTGTTGAACCTTTCCATTTGTTCGTTAATGTTCGTTCCCAAGCTCCCATTGAAGTATATCTTCCACGGGTAGCTAATTCATAGTCTGTAGATATTCCTGTTGAAGTATCTCCTATCAGATCTACACCAACTTTGTAATTTTCTGCAGTAGTAGTTGATTCCGGATTAATAAATTGAGGATTTAATGTAACACTTCTAGCATCAGAACTGGATAATATTGGTAAAGCAGTGACATCAGAACTATTTAATTGGGCAATTACACCATTAGGGGCATAGTAATTATTGTTGCCAATCGTTAAATTTAAACTATTTTTTAATGAAATTGCATAATGTTTACCGGTAGTCCCACCAGAGCGAACATTGCACAGAACATTGTTTCTGTAATTTCTGATCGGAATTTGGCTTGCTTCGCAAAGTGCAAAAGTAGATGAGGTTGTTCCACTTGTAGTACCACCGATATAGATAGAGTTAAAGTAAATGTTATAATTATTTTCAGTTTCGCATTGATTTTCAATGCCTTTTATCCTATAACTGGAACTTATACCGGTACCTAGACTAACAATATTGTTATATATATTAATTGTCGCCTCTTTATCAGAAGCAATTCCACTAATTGAACTTGAAGTATTTGTTGAAGAAATAGCTAAGTCAAAAATATAATTTGACTGTATTGTATTTAGGCTGGTAGAGCCTTTGCCATGTAAAAAAATACCATGAACATTTACCTCGGCAGAAGGATTTATATTTGATAAATTATGTATTATATTTCCACTAACAATTTGAGCCAAAGTAGATCCATAGGAAAATGGTTGGTTTATTCCTATTACTGTTGCATTCTCATTTGAAGCCACTTGTCCGCTTGCCGACGAAATATTATAAATCATATTATTTTCAATAATACTTGTCCCATTAGTCGATTCAATTCCAACAGTTTTTGCGCTTGTATTTGTTCCCTCATAGGCATTGTGCAGGTTCGAAATTGTATTTGAAGAAATTAGAATAGAATCAGCAGTGTTATTTTCTATTCCAATTATTACTTGACCAGTAGCACTACTAGAAGGTGAACTTGCCTGAATGCTGTTAGAAGTACTGGCGCTGCCAATATTGTTGTTGCTAATGTAACAATTAGCACTTGAGTTACTTTTCGAGATTGCAACGAAACTTGAAGAAAAAGTGCCAGACCCAATAGTTGTAATTGACCCTATATTGTTATTTTTAATATTAACTGTGGATCCACTATTGTCGAGAATTCCATAAGATATTGAGTTTGCAGTTGTATTTGATATTGTTATGGAATTATTTCCGGTTATTTCACCAATTGTGTTTTTCGTTTCGGTTCCAATATTTACCGCTCCTGCATTTATGTAAATCCCAGACCAAGGTAAAATATTTGAAGAAGAATAATCTATATTTTTAATCGTATTGTTTTGTATTGATGAGGAGACAGAACTGCCTACATTCATATATATACCCTGAAAGATATGACTTGCACCAGCATTTATTGTACCAGCATCACCTGCACATAGTGGGGCACTTCCACCGATATAGTTATCTTTTATTACAAAGTTACCTCCACTTGTATTGTTTACATAAATTGGGCAGGAACTTTTCCCCGTTACAGTAGGAACTAAAGCAGTTGTTTCATAAATACTATTCCCGATAATTGTGAAATCGGTTGAACAACTATTGATGTTGATAACCATTGAGTTGTCATTAATATCTAACACATCGTAAATGTTATTATTGGAAATAATATTATTTGAATTGGGATAGAGTGTAGTTCCCTGTGAATAAATAGCGCTGGCAGTTCTTTTGCCTGAGTTTGTGATATTGCAATGATCGATTACATTATTGCTATTCCCTATTGAATTACTCGTAGTTGCAAAATCTATTATACCACGCGAACTTGCTCCTTTTATATTGCAGTATTTTACAGTATTGTTAGTCGCTCCATCTGCAAAATAAATTGTATGCGATGATCCACTTGTTGTCTCTAAATTGACAAATGTCAAATCAACAGGTCCACTTTGATTTACCCTTCCGTCTATTGTAATATTATCAGCTCCATTGAATTCAAAAAGACTTTTAGTCTCGTTTATAGAAAGAGTACAACCACTCACTGTTGGATAAATAAGTATTGATGAATAGCTGGCTGAACCCGTGCCGGAAGCATTCAATGCAGCTCTTGTAGAGTTACCTCCAATCTTAATGACTAAATCACCTGTGTGTGTGCCGGCTTCTATCGCATTAAATGCATCGTTCAATTCATTATACCCAGTTTCGGTATCGTTTCCAACTTCTGAAACAACTATCGGTAATTGATATTCATAAGCACCTAAATCTACTTTTATATTAAATACACGTCTGAGACCATCCAAATCTGTAGTAACATCATCAATATATGTATTATTACCAATATCTTTTGCTGGACTCGAAGCATTAAGATGATAATCTCCTGTAGATGAGTCAATAAATTTAGGATCGGAATTACTAATAATATTCGTTCCGTTTAGTGTTGCTCCTTGTAATAATGTATTGTTATAATACCAAGAGTTTCCTATAGTTAAATTATCTATGGCAGAAGTGTTGCTGTTGGAGTTTCCCCATACAATGCTATTTTTTAAATAATAATCTCCAGCCATATGCAATCCCCCACCACTGGTTCCGGCTTTATTCTCAGTTATTGTAAGATTAGTGAATACAGGCATACTGTTCGACTTGTAAATACCACCTCCATACTGTCCTGCCTGGTTATTGCATATTAGCAATCCTTTAAAGGGGCTACTATTATTAATTTGATCTAAATACATTCCACCACCTGATCCGCTTGTGGCAATATTGTTTTTAACAAGGTTGTTTGTAAAAGAAAGATAACTTGAACTTCCTGTTGTATAGATACCACCACCATTGGTTGCGGCTGTATTATTAGTTAATTCTGACAATTTTAAGGTAAGAGTGGAAATGTAACAATAAATACCCCCTCCGTTAGTCGTAGAGGTATTCGTGTTTATCTTAGAATTATTGAAAGTAGTTGTTGAACTTGCTATTGAAGTGCCTCCTCCTAAAGTTGCATTGTTACTTGTAATAACTAAATTAGCAAAAGTAGGAGCAGAAGTTGCTAAATGGATTCCTCCTCCGTTGCCTTGAGAAATGGTATAAGTATTTACAGTAATGTTTGAACTTCCATTGGCATTACCTTTGGTAACAGTAAAGCCATCCAAACAAGCTGTGCCGACTGCCCCTGCTGAAATTACGACATGATAGCAATTATCACTGGTATCATCAATCGTGCCTATATCACCGCTTAAAATAGTTTCATTTGCATTGATGTTACGTTGTGTTAAAGAGGTTTCCGTTCCTCCAAAGCCGCCGTAAATTTTTATATTGTTCAGTAAGACAAATGCTTTATCCCGATTCGTTGTTCCTGTTCCGGCATATTTTGCAGGATAATAAATGTCAGCTGTAACCCAAATCTCATTTACAGAACTCAATCCACTTGCAATGCTTAGGGCATCTGATAATTCGCCGATTGCATTCGTCCATGAACTTCCATTTCCTGAACTTCCCTTTTTTACATACAAAACTCCATTTACATCGGGCTCATAAACAATGATTTCGGTTTGATTTTCATAAGCTCCTAGGTCAATGATACCTCCCTCAAAAAAACGACTGTTTCCAGCCAGATCGGTAGTTGTTGTATTTAGAATATTTGAACCTTTATTAATAGCAGGACTTAGGTCGGTTAGATTATAATCGTTGGTATTGACATTTGCAAATAGTGGATCGGAGTTACTAATTATACCTGTCTCTGAAATGCCTTCAACCAGAGTAGTTGTATAAGTAATCGTTCCTTTTACATTACTTACAATACTTGATCCTTTTTTATTTCCCCAAATTATAGAGTTTTTAATGGTCATATTTCCGCTTATGCCTCCACTTACATCTCCTCCATCAACGGCTGTATTATTCACAATTGTCACGTTTATTAATATTGGCGAACCGCTGGCACTGTAAATACCACCACCCCCATTTTTACATGAATTTTTGTAAATTAAAGAGTTAATAATTATGGGACTTGAAGATCCATCATTATATATTCCTCCTCCATATCTCCAGTCTCCATTTGAGCTGGATATATTGTTGGAGATAATAGAATTGGTGATTAAAGGTGCTGAGTTAGTAGTAATAAGCATTCCTCCACCATCTAATTTGGCGGTATTAGAATCTATTTTTAAATTAGTTAGTAGTGGTGATGATGTAGAACAAAAGACACCGGCTCCGTTTTCTCCAGAAATTGAGTTGGAATTAACTGTTATTGTATTGTTTACATCGGCATTTGCACCGGTAATAATAAACCCGTTTAACTCTGCAGTGCCAATTGCCCCGGCTGAAATGACCACATGGTAACAGTTGTCTGTTGATGAACCAATTGTGCCAATATCCCCACTTAAAATCGTTGCGTTTGTTGTCCAGTTTTGTTGTGATAATAAAGTTTCATTACCAGCAAATCCTCCAAATATCTTGATATTGTTTACTAAAACAAAAGCTTTATCACGATTTGTAGTTCCATTACCGGCATAATATAATGGATAGTAAGTTCCTGTAGCCACCCAAATCTGAGTAACAAAACTAGATAATTTAGCGGAATTTATTGCATCTGCGAGTTCGCCTATAGCGTTTGCCCATGATGTTCCATCTCCAGTTCCTCCTTTTTTCACATACATAACGCCATTCGTAAATGGAGAAATATTAGCATCATTACTTTGATACTCGTAAGCACCAAGATCTATAACACCTCCAGTAGACGAATCAAAAATTCTACTATTGCCATCCAAATCTGAAGTTGAGTTATTCAAGGAATTTAAACCTTTATTGACTGCAGGACTAAAGCGTGTTAAACGATAATTATCTGAATTTGTATCTACAAAGATTGGATCAGAATTACTAATAATAGAAGTCCCCGAAACAGTTCCACCCTCTAAAAGTGTGTATAAATAGGTGATTGAGCCAGTCACATTACTGACTGAGCTTTTTGCTTTATTTCCATATATAATACTATTTTTCACTGTACAACCACCATCAATACCACCGGCATAAGAATCACCAGTGGAAGTATTGGTTGCAATGGTTGAATTTAAAATTGTTGGAGCTCCACTGTTAATATTAATTCCTGCCCCACCTTGGTCTGATGTATTATTACATACCAATACATTAGTTATGGTTGGAGAGGAATTTGCATTATAAATACCACCACCATGATATTGTGCATAATTTGATTTAATAATTAAATTAGATAAAATTGGGGATGAATAAATACAATAGATACCTCCACCTTCAGAAGATTTAACTGCATTCGAGTTGACAGTTCTGTCAGTATAATTTATTGCTCGTCCATCAGAAATTGTAAACCCATTCAGTTCAGCAGTTCCTACTGAACCAGATGAAATTATCACGTGAAATGCATTATCACTAGTATTTCCAATAGTACCTAAATCGCCACTAAGAATAGAGGCATTTGATTTGATATTGCGCGAATCGACCGAAGACTCAGTTCCAGCGAAACCTCCATAGATTTTGATATTATTAGGCAGCACAAATGCTTTGTCACGATCAGTAGTTCCATTACCTGCAACATACATAGGATAGTAAGTCCCTGCTGCAACCCAAATCTGAGTAACACTAGATCCACTAGCAGAACTTATCGCATCAGAAAGTTCGCCAATGGCATCTGTCCACGAAGTCCCATCTCCAGTTCCTCCTTTTTTTACATACATAATGCCATTTGTGAATGGAGAAATAGTAGCATCTTCACTTTGATACTCGTATGCCCCTAAATCAATCACTCCACCATTACTCGAATCAAAGATTCTTGAATTACCATCCAAATCAGTAGCGCTATTATTTAATGAATTCAGACCTTTATTTACAACAGAACTGGTTCGCTTCAAATGATAATCATCTGTAGTTATATCTGTAAATGTTGGATTAGAATTGCTGATGATAGATGTGCCTAACAATGTACCTCCTTCAAGTAAAGAATATGAATAAGTAAAAGATCCTGAGACGTTATTGGTTGCGGACCCAACTTTGTTCCCCCAAATAATACTATTATATACTATTCCGCCGCCTTCCACACCACCTACAGAACCACTGGCAGCAGTGTTGTAAACTATTGTTGTATTAGTCAAAACTGTTGTCGAACTAGTGCTAGAAATTCCAGCACCATCTTGTCCGGAAGTATTCTTATATATAAGTGCGTTTGTAATTGTTAGTACTCCCGTCGACTCATTTCTTATTCCACCACCATGATATAATGTATAATTGTTGTCAATAACTACATTTAACATGGCTGGAGATGAGCTTGACGCAATAAATATGCCACCTCCCCATTGGTCTGAAGAATTGGATGTAATTCTTGTATTACTAATTATAGGCGATGAATCTGATATATAAATCCCGCCACCAAAAGATTTTGCAGAATTTGATGTAATAATTAAATTTGCCAAAATAGGAGACGAATGAGTACAAAAGATTCCACCTCCCCAACTAGATTTGATTGAGTATGCATTAACTTGAGGCTCTGACCCATCAGTACCTTGTGCAGATGTCACGGTAAATCCATTCAATTCAGCAGTTCCTACTGCACCTGATGAAATAACTACATGGTAAGCGTTATCCGTTTTTGTTCCAACGGTTCCTAAATCGCCACTTAAAATAGTGATATTTTTAGTCCAGTTTCGTTGTGAGAGTAAAGTCTCATCATTGCCGACAAAACCACCGTAAATTTTCACTCCCGATTTTAGGACAAAAGCGTTATTTCTATCATTTAAAGTTATTGTACTAATAGCATTAGCCTTCCTGTTTGGATAGTAAGTTCCTGCTGCAACCCATACTTCGTCTCCATAACTGGAATTATTGATCATAAGTTGTAAATCACTTGAGGCATTTGCCCATGATGTTCCATCAACTAAACCTGAGCTGGTAGGTTTTACGTATCTAGTTGTAGCTTTAACAGTAACTGTAAACAGACTTAAAATAGTAATTACAAAAAACAGAAGTATTTCTCTTTTCATAATATAAATGTATTTCATTTTAACGATCAGTTAATTATCTCTATTAGTCAATACTGGTGGCTACTTAGCCCCCCAACCCCTCCCTCCTATGTCAGGAGGTAAACACCTAAAGGGGGAGTTCTA